>NZ_CP073078.1:1892500-2197580 GCF_018135625.1 Phenylobacterium montanum | reverse complement strand
ACCGGTGATCGACCTGCCCGGCGGCGCGCTCAAGCTGGCCCTCGGCGGCGGCTATCGGCACGAGACCTTCGGCTATCACCAGACGGGGCAGCCAGTCTGGACCGGCGCGCGCGAAGTGAGCTATTTCTATGGCGAGCTGTCGGCGCCGCTGATCGGACCTGGCCAGGATGTGCCGGGCGTGCACGCGCTGGACCTGACCCTGGCCGGCCGCGCTGAGCGCTACAGCGATTTCGGCGCAACGACGAATCCGAAGGTGGGCCTGCGCTACAAGCCGCTCGACGGCGCCGTCCTGCGCGCCACCTGGGGAACCTCCTTCAAAGCGCCGCAGCTCATCCAGACGGCGGAGTCGAACACGCTCTTCTACTATCCGGCGGCCCAGCTCGGCGGGACCACGGGAACCGCGCTGCTGACCTATGGCGGCAACCCGAACCTTAAGCCCGAGCGGTCCAACGCCTGGACCGCGGGGGTCGACCTCTCACCGCCGCAGCGACCCTCGCTCAGGCTTTCGGCGACCTATTTCCACATCGACTACACCGGTCGCATCGTCCAGCCGGTCAATGATCTCGGCTCGGCCCTGACCTCGCCGACCTATGCGCCGTTTGTCACACCAAACCCCTCCGTCCAGCTGCAGGCCGCCGCCATCGCCAACGCCGCCGCCTTCTACAACCTGGCCGGAACGCCCTACGACGCCTCGGACGTCGTGGCCCTCGTGCAAGACCGCTATGTCAACGCCACCGCCCAGAAGATCAGCGGCGTCGACCTCTCCGTCAGCGACCGGTTCGACCTGGCGGGCGGTGGTCTCGACCTCCAGGTGGACGCGACCTGGCTTCGGATCGTGCAGCAGACCACCGTCACCGCCCCGTCCGCCGGTCTGACCGGCACTTTGTTCAATCCGCCGAAGTTTCGCCTGCGGGGAACGGCCGTCTGGACCAGGGGGCCGCTCACGCTCAGCGGCGCGCTCAATCACATCGCCGGCGAAGCCGACACCGGCGTGACCCCCGCTGTGCCGATCGCCGCCTGGACCACGGCGGACCTCACCGGGACATGGCGCTTCCAGCGGCCCGCCGGGCGGCTCACCGGGCTCGAGGTCTCGCTCGCTGTGCTCAATCTGTTCGACAAGGATCCGCCGTTCGCGCGAGGCGCGGGCGCTCAGCTGCCGGGCGTCAACTTCGACAGCACCAACGCCAGCGCCATCGGACGCTTCGTCGCCCTGACGCTGCGCCAGCGGTTTTGAGCCCGATCTCGGATGAGCCCTCAGATGCGCATTCTTTTCCTGAGTGCGGCCTTGTCGATGGCCTGGCTCGTAGCCTCGCCGGCAAGCCAGGCCGCGCCATCGCCCAAAAGCCTGGTGGAGGTCGCCGATCTCGACGACGTCGCCATTTCTCCGGACGGCCGCAGCGTGGCGTTTCGGCAATACCGGGCGTCCGTCGAAAGCAACCGCTATGACCTGGCCTGGCTCGTCGCGCCGATCGGCGCCGGTGGTTCCGTGGTGCGGGTCGCGGACGGCGGCGAGCCGCTGTTCACCGACGCCGGCACGGTTGTGGTCGAGCCCCCCGCCTGGTCGCCCGACAGCCGCTTCTTCTACTACCGTGCGCTCGTGGGCGGCGAGGTGCAGGTCTGGCGAGCGGCCGCTGACGGATCCCGGACCGAAGCCGTCACCCACGATGCGGCCGACGTGACCTGGTTCGCCCTCAGCCCGGATGGCCGCAGCCTGATCTATGCCGCCGGCGCCGATCGTGAGGCGGTCCGACGAGCCGAGCAGACCGAATATGACGACGGCGTGCGCATCGACGGCTCCATCCCCATCGGCCAGGGGCTGGTACGGTCCGGATGGGTCGATGGGCGGCTCGCCACCCAGCGGTTCAGCGGCGACTGGATGCAGCGCCAGGGCCTCCTGGCGGGCGCGCCGGAGCGAAAGATCGTCGTGGAAATCTCGACCTTCGCCAGCCATCCGGCTAGCGGAGCCGATCTTGCCCTCTTCAGCGAGGCCCTGGAGATCAAGGCGGCCAAGGCCCGAGCCAGCACGGTGCTGGGGCCCGATCTCGCCACCCGATCTCCGCAAACCGGCATGACCGCCTATGTGGAGACCGGATCCAGCGGATCGATCCTGAAGATCAAGGCTGCCGACGGCAAGGTGGAGGACTGCCCCGCTGGGGCCTGCGGCGAGGCGCGCATCGTCGCGCTGAACTGGCGGGCAGGGGGCCGTCAGCTGGTTTTCACCACCCTCGATCGGAAAAGAGGACGCGCCGAAAGCCTTCGCGTTTGGGATCTCGCCAGTGGCCAGGTGCGCATCCTCGTGCAAGCCAAGGGATTGATCGGGGGCGGGCGCGATTCCTATCCCGGCGAGGGGTGCGCGGTGGCGGCCGCCTTCGCAGCCTGCGTCACCGCCGCCGCCGACGATCCGCCAAGGCTCGAGCAGGTCGGTCTCGATACCGACGAGCGGCGCGTGCTGTATGACCCCAACGCCGCGCTCGCCGCGGCTCGGGGCCCGCGCGCCGAGTTCCTCAGCTGGCAGGATGCGGCGGGGCGTTCCTTCACCGGCTGGCTCTTCCCACCGGTCAAGGCGGTCGCCGGCCCTGCGCCCCTCTTCATCACCTACTATGTCTGTCCGGGCTATCTGCGCGGCGGGCTGGGGGACGAATGGCCGCTGGCGAGCCTCGCTGGCGCGGGGATCGCGGCGCTTTGCATCAACGATGCGCCGCCTGATCTGAAGCATCCCGACGCCCTGGCTGACTATCAGGCCGCGGCTTCGGCGGTGCAGAGCGCGGTTCGCCTGCTGCAGGCCCGAGGTCTGGTGGATCCGGCGCGGGTCGGCATGGGCGGCCTGAGCTTCGGCAGCGAAGCTGTGCTCTGGACGATCATGAATTCGTCCCAACTGGTGGCGGCTTCGGTGACCTCGCCCGCCATCACCCCGACCTATTTTCAGTTCCACACCCTGCAGGGGGCGAACTTCCGCGACATGCTGCGGAGCCAGTGGGGGCTGGGCGCCCCAGCTGAGACGCCTGAACGCTGGCGGCGGATCTCACCGGCCTTCAACCTGGACAAGCTCAGGACCCCGATCCTGATGCAGATGCCGGAGCAGGAATACCTAGAAGCGCTGGACTATTTCACGCCACTGGCCAGCCGGGGCGGGCCGGTCGAACTCTACGCCTTTCCCAACGAACCCCACATCAAGATCCAGCCGCGCCACAAGCTGGCGGCCTATCGGCGCAACCTCGATTGGTTCCGCTTCTGGCTGCAGGCTTACGAGGATCCAGATCCGCGGAAGGCTGATCAGTACCGGCGCTGGCGAACGCTCCGTGATCACCTGCACGCGGATGCCGCCGCGGCGCGATGATGTGGCTGTGGCATGATCCGGGCGATCGCGGTCAAGCCGCGCTTGCTTGGCTCCGGCGCGACCCGGGGCGCGCGGGCGTCTCCAGCCAGGATCTTGCCCAGGCTTCGACCGCGGCGATCTCCAGCAGGCGATAGAAGGCCTCGCTGCGGAGTGGCCCGTCCTGGCCCAGGAAGCCTTCGACTTGAGGCCGGTCCAGAATGCCTTCCGCATCGAGCCAGCCGCCGAGAAGCAACTCCTTGAAGGCTTCGCGGTGCGTTTCGAACAGGGCGCGGCAAATGCCCGCGAAGTCCCCTTTGGTCCGCCGATTGACGATCAAAGGGGGCAGATCATCCGCGAAGGCCTCGCGCGCGACCGAGCGGTTGCGGCCGCCGGCGATCCACATCCAGCTCGGAACGGTGAGGCAGGCTTCCATCAAGGGCTGCGACAGCAACGGAAAGCGGACTGGCGCCAGGGCGGCGCGCGCCTTGCGGTCCTGCACCGTCTGGATGCTCATCAGCGCCATCACATGGTGGAGCTTGCCGGGCAGGGCGTTCGTCGGCGCGTCAAGCCAGGGATGCGGGGCAGGCTCATCCGGCAAAGCGGCGCGGCAAAGAAAGAGTCCATCCTTGCGCCAGCCGGTAGGGCGCCTCAGCGCCTTCTTCACCGCGAGACCAGCAGCGCGCCAGACGGTGGCGCCATGAAGCTCGGCCAAGTCCAGAATCGCGGCGACAAAGGTCGCGCCGAACCCGCAGGCGAGCAGGGCGTCGGCCGCGGGCGCTGCGTTGGGCAGATAGCAGAAGGCGTTGTCCCCGCCGCCGCCGGAAAAGAAGGCGTCGGGGCGCACAGTCGCTGCGATGGGCTGCAGGGCGGCGTCGATCGCCCAGGTCAAATGCGCCGGCCACGGCCGGGCTGTGACCGTTCCAGGGCCGCGCACCGGATCGATTGCTGCCGGGTCCAACTGCGCCAACTCGAGCGGCGCGCCAAGGCCGCGTGCGACCGCCGCGGCGTAGCGCTGCTCGTCCGGTCCAAGCGCCGTCGCCGTCAAGGTCGCGCAGGTGAGTGACGGCGCCTGTTCGGCAAGGCAGGCTGCGACGATCGAGGAGTCGAGCCCGCCGGAAAGCTCCAGCAGGATCGATCGCGATCGCCGGCCCCAGGTCGTCACGCAATCGCGCGTGATTTGTCGGACTCTGGCGACCGCCGCGGCGCGATCGGTCAGCTGGCTTTCGCGGTCCGCAAACCGCCAGGGCGTCCAGCCGCAGCCTCGCACCACGCCGCCCCTCGGGCCGAAACTGACCCGGCAGCCGGCCAGCAGCTCCTCGACCCCGACAAGGCCGGTTATCGAAGTTCGAAGATCAGGAAACGACAGGTGATGGGCGATGGCCCCGGGGTCTGGGCGCGGTGCGATCAGACCGAGGGCCAGGGGATAGACGAGATCGGAATAGACGATCTCCGCATCTCCAATGCGGCTGCGGTAGCAGGGCTGGGCGCCGGACGGATCGCGCAGCACGTGGATGACGCCGCGCCGTTGATCGAGAAGGAAGGCGACATAGCCGCCCCAGATTGCGGTGAGGAGGTCCAGGCCGCCTGAGACGACGGCGCCGCTGTCGATACGGCCTCCATCCAGGGTCGCGTTGGTCCCGCGTTGGAAGAACTCTCCCAGGACCATGCCGCTGGCGGCGTCGATCGGCGTTGCCGGCTCGTCACCCGCCGCCAGGACCACCAGCCGTGCATGCTCGAAGCAGAGTCGCAGGTCCAGCGACCTTTGAGCGGCGTTGACGATCTTTTCGCAGGCCGATGATGGCGCTCCCGCCGCGGGGAGGATCGCAAAGTATCCCCGCGCCATCAGACAACCCGGATCGGCTGGTGGGCCAGAGCGACATCGAGCGCATCGCTCAGGACGACCTCGCCCGCCTGTACCCAGCAGTGCGCGTTGAAGGGATCTAGCTTCACCCCGAAGACCAGGTCGGCCCGAGCGCCGTGTCGCGTGAGCAGTTCCAGCAGCGCCAGCGAGTCGCGCAGGCAGATTTTGCGGAAGGGTAGGGCGCTGCGGTGCCGATGATAGGCCAGCGCCAGTTCAGCCGGCGACGGTGCGGCGGCGTCAGGCGTCGCCGGGAGGGCGGCCTTGCGCTGTGCAAGGCGTCGCAGCGCCGGGCCGAACCCGCGCCGGAGGCTCCATTCTGCCAGGGCCAGCGCCCGCGCGGTCTGCACCAGGTCTTGGCGACGAAAGGCCATGTAGATCCCGGTCTCCAGCGCGCTTCGGGTCGGGGCCGCCGTGATGGGCGGCTGGATCGGCCTGACGATGGTCTCGGCCGGCTCGAGCAAACCGAAGCGACCAAGACGGGCTGCATCGCAGTCGTCGATGGCCTTTCCCGCCCAGAGCTGACGAAACGCGTGCTCGGCGGTTCCGCCCAGGGAAAAATAGCGATCTCGGGCAGAGTCGAGGAAGACCAGGCGCCCTGCCGTCTCGCAGAAGGTGATGTCGCCGCTGAGCTGGATGGGCATGCGCCAGTCCCCCAAGGGGAGCCTGGCGCCCGCGCCCTCGCGCAGGCGCCAGGCCGGTCCGTCAGTCGTCGGCCAGGCCTTCGATGTGCTGACGGCCCTCGCCCTCGCCGACGCCGAGCGGTCCGCCGCGGGTTTCGACGCTCGCGGCGCCCAGATCGACCAGGTCCTGGTCGTTGGTTTCGATGATGCGGTCCATAGCGATGCTCCTTGGACAGGGTCGCGACCATTCGCGACGCTTCCGGAGCCTAGAAGAGGGACCCGAGTATCCCGATTTTATAATGCAATTATATCGAGATAATTTGCATTATATCCGCATTGGTGGCGTCGGCGGACGGTGCTTTGGAGAGGCAACTGAAGCGAGAGCCTCGAAAAATAATGCTCTTGGGTCGCGAGCGAGGCCTCTGCTATCGAAACCTGCCGGCTGGCCGATGCGCATGTCCAGGCTTTCGAGCTAAAGGCGTCGGCGCATGTCTCAAGCATGTTCTCAACCAGCCGGCGCCCTGGCTTTTGATCCACGACTTTGCGGACCTGGGCCTAGAGACGATGGATCAGACGCACGATCTGGGGTGCGTCGCGCAGACGCCGGCGGTGATAGCCCACGATCGCCCGTCCAGCCTGGTCCGGCGAGCGCGACAGCACCAGCGCCAGGTCCTGAATCTCCGAAATGAGGTCGTCATAGAGCCGGGCTTCGGCGGCGCGGGCCGCGCTGAGGCGATCGTTCAAGGTTTCGACCGCGGACAGACAAATCGCGTTGCCAGATCCGAGCGCAACCGCGCGAAATAGTCGGGCCGAGAAGGCTGCCGGATCCGGCGCCGCGTCGCTTGGCAGCGGAATCAGGCGCTGTGGGTCGGTGTCGCCGCCCAACCGACGAGCGGCCTGAAGCACCTGTTCGTTCCAAACATAGAGATCGTGCAAAAGCGGCTCGCTGACCGCGGGGGCGTGGAAGCCCTCGTTGGGATGGGCTTCGACCAACCCTTCGCCGACCAGCCGATGTAGGGCCGTGCGCACCGGCGTCAGGCTAGCGCCATGCTGGTCGGCGAGGATCCGGGCGTCGATCTTCTCGGCTGGCCGAAATTCGCCAGCCACGACCTGCCGTTTGATCGCCCGGTAGATCCGTTCCCCAGTGGAGTTGATGGCGCTCATGCTGGTCATCTCCGCCGCATCGGCGCCGTCCGTAGAGGACGCCGCCGAATGGGTGGCGCGGCCCCAATGGGGCCTCCGCCCTCGGCGATCGGCCCCCTCTAGGCCACTTGGCCCAGCTCGAGCCGGTGGCGCAGCAGGGCGTCGGCCGCCGCCGTCAGCTCATGTCGGTCGCTTGCCTGCTGAGCCGCCTCGGCGAACGCGGCCTCGATGACCGTCAGGCTGAGGTGGGCCCACGGCGCGGCGGGGTCGATCTCCATCATGAAGACATCCCGACGACCGGTCAGGTCTCGCAGATAGCTCGCCTCGGCCCGGTCGATCGGCAGGCTCACCGCCACCGCAACACCGCCTTCCGGATAGGGCTTCGGCGCGCCGAGCGGGCGCAGCCGCCAGCCGGTCCGGATAGCGTAGCTGAGCACGCTGACGTCGGGCAGGGCGAGGCATTGGTGCGCCCCTTGCTCGAGCAGATACTCGATGAGGCCGATGCGGATTTCCTGGCCGGCGGCGGGGTCACCGCCGATGTTGATCCAGCGCGCCATCTCCCAAAGACCGGGGTCCTGCCGCAGCGCCGCGGCGTCGCCCTCGACGTGATGAGGCATGTTGTCGATCAACATCGAGAAATCATCCGCAGGGCGCACCCGGATGCTGCCGTAGCAATATCCGGTCTCGTCCAGGGACAGCAGATAGACGGCCCTGTCATCGTCGCCGTCGTCATATTCGCCGCCGTCGATGACCTTCAGGTTCCAGCCTTTGACTTTCACGAACAGCTCGCAGCGCTGAAGGTGCATGGTCTTCAGCTGCTCCCGATAGAGATGGCGGTTCTTGTTGCTGCAGATGTGGATCATTGATGCCTCCGTTCTGCGCGAACAGGACATCGCCGCCGCCAGCGGCGGTATTCTCGAAACCGCGTATTGCCTTGCGCGACACGCAAGACTCGAGCGGCGACGGGCGCGCACGCGCCTGCGCCCGAAGCGCGGGCTTCAGGGCGAAGGTCCGATATTTGCTAAGGAGATCAGATTGGGCTGCTGTGGTCGGGGACCAGGATCCCGTGGGCCAGCGCCTTCATGCAGAGCTCGGGTCGAGTTTCGACCATGAACTTTGTCTTCGCGCTGTCCAGGTGCGCGCGCACCGTATGCGGGGAGATCTTCAGGATTTCGGCTGTGTCGGCGTCATGTTTGCCGACGCTCATCCAGAAGATGCACTGCTGCTCGCGCGGGGTCAGACCCAGCGCCGGGGTCCGGGCGAGTGGTAGAACGCCCTGGACAAGGTTCAGTCCGTTCGCCGCATAGATGCTGCAGACCCCCTGCAGCATGGCGATCTCGTCGTCGGAGAGCGAGATGTCGACGGCGCTCAGCAGGTTGATCACCGACATTTCGCCGAAGGGCCCGTGGATCGGCACAATCAACCCGTCCTGGGCCCAAGCCTCGCGCGCTTCGCCAAAAAAACGTCGGACCTCGTTCGGCGCATCCGGTCGCTCAACGTCTCGCCAGGTGAAGGCTTTGCGGGTTCGAAACGCCCGAGTGATGGTGGGGTCAAGGCTCGCATAGTTGCGGGCCGCATAATACGGAATCCAAGGACTTTCCTCGCCGAAGATCACGGTGGGACTGACCGGTGCGCCAGCTCGGGCGAGGCTGACGCACATCGCGGTCTTGAATCCAAAACTCCGAATGAGGTCGAGGAAGTCCTGATCCAGCGTGGTGATGGCCACGCATGTGGCCGCTTTAGCCAGGAACGCCGCTGCGGCCGTGCTCAATCGAGGGGAGATTCGATCAACCATGGGCTGATCTCATCAAGCGGCGCCGCCAAATCAAGGCGAAAATAATCTGTGTACCGAGCTGGGCATGCAGCGGCACGGAATGGCTGGGCGGAGCGCAGCGGATACCTCGGCGGATCGTCCAGTAACGGTTGTTTTTGGGCGTGCTTTGGGTGCGAACGGAACGTGATCAAAGTCTCGGGACTATTCCGGGACTTTTGGTCCCGGAGAGTCCCGGCCACCCCCTTTTGTTCCCTTTTTTGGGTTTTGGGCTGTAGACCGAAAAACCCTTGTCCTGTAGGGGGTTGCCTTGCGTGCGGGCGTGGCGGAATTGGTAGACGCAACGGACTTAAAATCCGTCGACTTCGGTCATCCGGGTTCGATCCCCGGCGCCCGCACCAAGGTTTGTCGTGCGCGCCGCTTTTGCGGTTGGGACGTCTAGGTCAAGCAGAGGGCG
Source organism: Phenylobacterium montanum (assembly GCF_018135625.1). Taxonomy (NCBI): domain Bacteria; kingdom Pseudomonadati; phylum Pseudomonadota; class Alphaproteobacteria; order Caulobacterales; family Caulobacteraceae; genus Poindextera; species Poindextera montana. The sequence continues at coordinate 2,188,412 of NZ_CP073078.1, read as the reverse complement.
CACAGGATGGCCAGCCTTGACGATCTCACTCGGCTCTGCCTCGCCCTGCCCGAGGCGGCGAACGCCTCGGACGCGACCGGGCCGCGCTTTGAGGTCGCCGGCAAGGGGTTCGCCTGGACCTACATGGCGCGGTCGGCGCCCAGGGCCAGGCGGTTGCCGCAACCGGGCAAGATCGCCGTGCGGTGCAGCCTGGAGCGGAAGGAGATGCTGATCGCGGCGGCGCCGGACCGATTCTTCGACGACGATCACTATCGCGGCTACCCGGCGGTGCTCGTGCGGCTCGATATGATCGAGCAGGCCGAACTGGCGGCCCTCCTGGCCGAGGCCTGGCGGCTGACAGCGCTCAAGGCTTTGCTCAAGCGCATCGACAAGCAAGGTGAAACGGGGCGCGCCACGAAGAGTGGCGGCCCCGATCCTACCTGACGTCAAGGATCAGGCGGCGGCCTTTTCCACCTGGCGCGTTTCGCTGCGGCGGCCGTCGACGGACACAGGAACGTCGCCGGTGACCGTCACCCGGCGCACGATGCGCGGCTGGTCGCCATAGTCGTCCACCGCCCGGTGCTGGGTGGCGCGGTTGTCCCAGAAGGCCACGTCGCCCGCCCTCCAGCGCCAGCGCACGGTGTTCTCGGGGCGGATGACATAGCCTTGCAGCAGCTCGAACAGGCGGTTCGAGGCTTCGGAGGAGTAGCCCTTGAAGCGCTTGATGAAGTGGCCCAGCACCAGGGTGCGCTCGCCTGTCTCGGGGTGGACCCGAACCACCGGATGGTCGGTCTCGTAGACCGTGCGGGTGAAAACCTCGCGATAGCGGCGGGCCGCCTCTTCCGACTGGTTCGGCTTGGCGCCGGCATAGTCGTAGAGGTTGGAATGGGTGGCCCAAAGGTTCTCGGCCAGCACCTTCAGCTCGGGCGGCAGGTCGTCATAGGCGCGGGCGGTGTTGGCCCAGAGGGTGTCGCCGCCATGGTCCGGCGCCACCAGGCTGCGCAGGATCGAGGCCTGGGGATAGGCGTCGGTGAAGGTGACGTCGGTATGCCAGCTCGAAGCCCGCGCGCCGTTGGAGCCGTCGAGTTCGAGGATGTAGTTGCTGCCGTCCAGCACCGGCACCGTGGGGTGGGCCACAGGCGCGCCGAACCGGGCGGCGAAGCCTTCCTGCTCAGCGTCGGTCAGGTGATCCTGGCCGCGGAAGAACAGCACCTTGTGCTTGAGCAGGGCCGCGCGGAGGGTGCGGATGGTGTGGGCCGGCAGGTCGGCCGCCAGGCGCACGCCCTCGATCTCGGCGCCAATGCGGCCGGCCACGGGTTTGACGCTCAAGACCACGTCTTCGACGTTGAGATGTCCATCGGCGCTCATGTTCAGGTCCTTTCAGGTTTCGCCCTGGGGGCGGTTGGGAAGTGCAGAGGCGGCGTCACTCGGCAGGGGCCGGGACGCCCAGGGAGCCGGACGGCGAGAGGCCGGCGGCGCCGTCGCGGGCTTCGAGCGCGCGGCGGATTTCGGCATGGCGCCGCTCGTCCAGGGGAAAGCCCAGGACCAGCGAGGCCGAGACGAGGTGCGAGAGGGCCGGGCCGAGGGCGAAGACCAGCTTGAGCCCTTGCAAGGCCGTGTTCGTGTTGTGGCCGCCGGGATGGAAGCCGAGCGCCGCCACCAGGGGCAGGGCGAGGCCAACCGCGGCGGCGGTCGCCGCCTTGCCCGAGAGGCTGAACACCGAGAACAAGACGCCCGAACGCTCCTGGCCCGATGTCAGGCGCTGGCGGTCGGCCAGATCGGCCACGATCGAGCGCAACATCAGATTGCCGGAGCCCTGGGCCAGGCCCTGGGCGATTGTCAGGGTCAGCAGGGCGGCGAACTGGCCCGGCGCGACGAACAGGAGGCCGAGGTTGATCGCCGCCTGGACCAGCTCGGCCGCCACGGCGGTGCGGCCCTTGCCGAAGCGGTAGCCGACCTGCAGCCAGATGGGGCCGGCGAAGACGCCGAACACGAACTGCAGCAGGAACAACAGGCTGCCCCACTTCGGCAGGCCCATATAGCCGACCACGAAGAAGACGAAGAGCGAGCCGCGAATGGTCTGGCCGAGGGTGACGGCGAAGTCCGAGCCCAGGACGCGCAGCAGGAGGGGATCGCGCGCCGCCGCGCCGAGGGTCTCGAGCGCCGAGGGCGCGGCCGGAGCCTGTGGGCTGGCGGCGGGCTCGCGCACCGCGAACAGTGCGCCCGCCAGGCCGGGGACGAGAGTCGCCAGGATGAAGCCGCCCATGGCCAGCAGTTTGGCGCGGGCCTGGTCGGGCCAGACCTGGTCGATCAGCGCCGGCAGCACCAGCACCAGCAGAAGGCCCGCCGCCGACATGGTCTGGACATAGGTCGCGACCCGGCTGCGCTGATGGTAGCCGCGCGCCAGATCCCCGGCCCAGGCGGACACCGGAATCTGGATCATGGTCCAGCCCAGATAGAAGACGGCGAGTCCGGCGGCGAGATAGGTCGGGCTCGGCCGCGCCGGCGGGGAGAACAGCGCGATCGAGGCCAGGGCGAACAGGACGGCGCCTGCTGCGATCCAGGGCCGGCGGCGGCCGAAGCGGGTCCGCGTGCGGTCGGAAAGGACGCCCACCAGAGGATCGGCGGCGGCGTCCCAGAGGCGCCCGACCATGAACACCAGGCCGACTACGGTCAGGCCCAGGCCGCCCTCAAGGGCATAGTAGGCGGGCAGATAGACCGCCAGCGGCAGGCCGGCGCCGGCGATCGGCAAGGTGATCAGGGAGAAGGCGACCAGGCGCCAGGCCGGCGGCGTGTCGGCTGCAGGCGGTGATGATGCGGGCATGAACCGGCCTCGTTGGCGCTGTCGTCAGGACCTTGAGGTTGCGAAACGGGGCGGTCTCCCGGCAACGAAGAAAAACTATTATTCCTATCAAAATTATATGTAATTGATCGGCGCGGCGGCGCCCGCCCGGCATCTTGTCGCGTGCAAGCGACGGGCGCTGCTCTGTCCCAAAAGTAGGGCGGCGAGTGAAATATCACGGATAATTCAATATCATGGCGACTTCTGCTGCTCGTTCCGGTTGGGCCTCCCACTGGGTTGGGGATCGATCGGGCGTCCGCTTAATTCATATTGAATTGATAGTGATTATAGAAAAACTGGCGTGAAACGCGCTGCGGTCTCGATCAGCAGCTAGGGCCGCCCGCCGACTCCCTCAGCATCGGCCGGGCCGAAAAGACGATCCCTCTCATGAAAGTCCGAGGCCGCCATGAACCCGCCCTATCGCATCCCCGCCCGCGCCCCGAGCCCGCGATCGCTCCTGGCTGGCCTGATGGGCGCCACCGCCCTGGCCGTCCTGGCCAGCCCCGCTCGAGCGGCCGACAGCGCCGCCGCGGCCGCCGCCTCTCCGGGCCTCGATGACGCTGCGGTCAGCCAGATCGTGGTCACCGCCCGTCATCGCTCAGAGGATTCTCAGAAAGTGCCGATCGCCCTGACTGTGCTCGGCGGCGCCCTGCTGGCCAAGACCGACACCACGGGCATCGCCCAGGTGTCCCAGTTCGTGCCCAGCATCCAGTTCACCTTCTTCAACGCCCGCAACGCCAACATCAACATCCGGGGGCTGGGGGCCAATGTCGGCCTGGCCAGCGACGGGCTGGAGCCGGGCGTCGGCTTCTACGTGGATCAGGTCTATTATGACCGCCCAGCGGCCGCGACCTTCGAGCTGGCCGACGTCGATCGCATCGAGGTGCTGCGCGGGCCGCAGGGCACCCTGTTCGGCAAGAACACCACCGCCGGCGCCATCAGCATCACCAGCGCCGCGCCGAGCTTCAAGCCGGAAGCCAGCCTGGAGCTGACGGGCGGCGACTACGGCCTGTTCCAGACCAAGGCCCAGGTCTCGGGCCCCTTGATCGACGACCAGCTGGCGGGCCGCCTGTCGCTGGCCAGCAGCACCCGCGAGGGTACAGTGACCAACCTTGCCACTGGCGACAAGGTCAACGGCTATCTCAACCTGACCGCACGCGGCCAATTGCTGTGGGTCCCGACATCGGACCTCAAGGTCAAACTGATCGCCGACTATTCCAAACAGGACGCCAATTGCTGCGACCTGGTCCTGGCCGGTGCGGTCCTGCCGCCCAACGGCAAGAACTTCGTCAGGATCGTCGAGGGCCTGGGCTATACGCCGCTGCTGGACCCTTTCGCCCGCAAGGCGGACACCAATTCCAAGGTCCAGGCGCGCCAAGAGACCGGCGGGATCTCGCTTCAGACGGAATGGAGCCTGCCCAAGGCGGTGATCACGTCGATCACCGCCTGGCGGTTCTGGAACTGGTGGCCGTCGAACGACTCCGACTACACGCCCCTGTCGGTCCTGACCTACAGCCAGAACGCCGACGCCCAGAACCAGCTGAGCCAGGAGTTGAGGATCGCCTCGACCGGGGTCAACCGGATCGACTATGTCGCCGGCCTCTACTATTTCCGCGAACAGGTGGATGCGCGCATTCTGCAGCAGTTCGGCGACGCGGGCAGCGCCTTCTTCCTAGGCGCGGCGGTCCCCTCGGCGGTGGCCAGCGGCTATACCCTGACCGGGACCGGCAGTTTCGATACGACGAGCTATGCCGCCTTCGGCCAGGCGACCTGGCATTTCACCTCGCGCCTCAGCCTGACCGGGGGCTTGCGCTACACCTATGACGACAAGAACGGTCGGTTCCACCAGTTGGCTTCCGGCGGGGTCCCGCTGACCGGCGCTTTGGCGGCCTTCGCCCCCTATCGCTTGGCGCTGGGCCGGTCGGTGGCCTTCAGCATCCGCGATGGCAAGGGCGACGTCTCAGGCCAGGCCAACATCGCCTATCAGGTGACCAGCGACGTGCTGGCCTATGCGACCTATGCCCGGGGTTTCAAGTCGGGCGGGCTGAACCTGACCCAGTTGCCTGCGGGCGTGAGCCCTGTGGTGGCGCCGGAATCGATCGACAGCTACGAGGTCGGCCTGAAGACGCGCCTGCTGGACGGCCATGTGACCCTGAACGCCGACGGGTTCTGGCAGGAGGACAGCGACTATCAGGCCAACATCACCGACCCGGCGACGGCCAAGCAGTATCTGTCCAACATTCCCAAGGTGCGTTCGCGGGGTTTCGAGCTGGACGCCCAGGCCCAGCCGATCGACGGGCTGTCGCTCTACGCCTCGGCCACCTGGGACGAGGCGACCTATATTTCCTATGCCGACGCGCCCTGCGGCCTGGAGCATGTGAACCAGCCGCATTGCGACCTCAGCGGCCGGCCCCTGGGCGGGACCCCGCGTTGGGCGGCGTCAGCGGGCGGCGAATACAGCCATGGCCTGGCGCTGGGGCCGCACGAGGCGGAGGCCTATGCCGGCGTCGACTACAGCTACCGCAGTTCGCTTTATTCGGCGGCGACGGATTCCATCTATAGCAGGCTGCCGGCCCTGACCCTGGTCAACGCCCGCCTGGGCCTGCGTTCGCGGGACGGGCGCTGGGACGCCGACATCTGGGCCAAGAACCTGTTCGACGCCGACTATTTCAGCTTCGTCGGCGCGGGTGTCGGCAATACCGGGGCGCTGACGGCCCTGCCGGGCGACCCCAGGACCTTCGGCGTGACCGTCCGGGCGCGATATTGATGGCGGCGATCGAGGCGGAATTGTCCTTTGCTTCGGTCGGCTCCGACCGCCATGGTCGGGTCTGCCGAGGGAGGACGACCATGGCGCTGGAACTGCGGCCCAATTGCGAATGGTGCGACAAGGACCTGCCGCCGGCCAGCCTGGAGGCGCGGATCTGCAGCTACGAATGCACCTTCTGCGCCGATTGCGTGGAGGCGCATCTGGCCAATGTCTGCCCCAACTGCGGCGGCGGCTTCCAGGCCCGCCCTATCCGGCCGGCGCACGAGTGGCGCGAGGGCGCCTCGGCCACGCGTCAGCCGCCTTCGGAAAAGCGCGTGCGCCTGAAGCGCTCTCCGGAGGAGATCGCGGCTTTGACGGCGCGGCTGAAGGATATCCCGCCGCAGCAGCGGTGAGGTTCAGCCCATCGCCTTGACGTGATCCTCCAGGATCATCGCCATGCAGGCAGTGACGTTCTTGCCCATCTGGATGTGCAGGAATTCGTTGGGGCCGTGGGCGTTGGAGTGTGGGCCGAGCACGCCGGTGATGACGAATTGCGCCGCCGGGAAGCGTTCGCCCAGCATGCCCATGAAGGGGATGCTGCCGCCTTCGCCGATCATGGCCGCCGGCTTGCCGAAAGCCGCGGTTGAGGCGCGCTCCAGCGAGGCTTCGAGCCAGGGCGCCAGGTCCGGTGCGTTCCAGCCGGCGCCGGCGTGGTCGGGGGTGAAGCTGATCTTGGCCCCATAGGGCGGGTCGCGTTCGAGGAGCGCCTTCAGGGCGTCGCCAGCGGCCTCGGCGTCGGCGGTAGGCGGCAGGCGCAGGCTGAGCTTGGCCGTGGTGAAGGGGCGCAGTACGTTGCCGGCGTTCTCGATCGGCGGCAGTCCGGCGGCGCCGGTCACCGCGAGCTGCGGCCGCCAGGTGCGGTTCAGCAACAGCTCGGTAGGGTCGTCGGTGACCGGCCTCATGCCTGGGATGAAGGGCATGGCGCGCCAGACCTCCTCGCCCAGGGCCTCGGCCGCCTTGTTGGCCTGGGCGACCCGTGCCGCAGGGATTTCGGCGGCGAAGGCGTCGGGGCGCACCTGGCCAGTGTCCTGGTCCTCTATCCGGGCGATCAGCTGGCGCAGGATGCGGAAGCTGGAGGGGACGATGCCCGAGGCCGAACCGGAATGGACGCCTTCCTCCAGCACCTCGACCTTCAGGGTTCCGCCCGTCAGGCCGCGCAGCGAAGTGGTCAGCCACAGCTGGTCATAGTTGCCGCAACCGGAATCCAGGCAGATCACCAGACTGGGCTGGCCGATCCGCTCCGCCAGATGCTCGACATAGAAGGGCAGGTCGTAGCTGCCGCTCTCCTCACAGGCCTCGATCAGGATCACGCAGCGCCCGTGGGCTATGCCCTGCTCGCGCAGGCCCATGATCGCGGTCAGGGCGCCGAACAGGGCGTAGCCGTCATCGGCCCCGCCGCGACCATAGAGCTTGCCGTCCTTGATCACCGGCTCCCAGGGGCCGAAGCCCTCAGCCCAGCCGGTCATCTCCGGCTGCTTGTCAAGGTGGCCGTAGAGCAGGGTGGTCGGGCCATCGCCCGGGATGACCGCGAAGATCACCGGCGTGCGGCCGTCCAGGCGTATGACCTCGATGGTGGCGCCGGGGATGGCCTCGACCTTGGGCCTTGCCCAGGCCTCGAACAGGGCGACGGCCCGGTCCATGTAGCCGTGTGCAGCCCAGTCAGGGTCGAACATCGGCGACTTGTTGGGGATGCGGATGTAGTCGGTCAGGGTGGGGATGATCTCCTGATCCCAGACCTGATCCACGAAGGCGGCGAGTTTGGCGGTGTCGGTCATCGGCGAGGCTTAGCGCGGAAACTCGCGGCGCGGAACGGGGCTTCAATTCAATCGCAAGCGGCGGAGTGCGGGGCCTTGGCTTGGCGGCCATGGTCCGGCTCACGATATGGATGCTTGAAAGGAACAGTCCCATGGACGCTATGGTCCACACGATGAGCCGTCCCGCCGACCAGGATCCCCGCTGGAGCGCAATCGTCGCCCGCGACAAGGCGGCTGATGGAAGCTTCTTCTATTCCGTCCGCTCGACGGGGGTCTATTGCCGGCCGTCCTGCGCCGCGCGCCTGGCCAATCCAAAGAACGTCGCGTACCACCTGACCCCGGCGGCGGCCGAGGCGGCGGGCTTTCGCCCCTGCAAGCGCTGCCGGCCCAACGAGGCGCCGCGCGAGCAGCGCGAGGCGGCCATGGTCGCTGAGGTCTGCCGCCGCATTGAGGCGGCCGAGACCCCGCCGCAACTGGAAGACCTCGCCCGCGCCGCGGGCCTCAGCCCGTTCCACTTCCACCGGGTGTTCAAGGCGGTCACCGGGGTGACGCCCCGCGCCTATGCCGCCGCCCACCGGGCGGAGCGGGTGCGCGAGGCCCTGCCGAGGGCCGGATCAGTGACCGAGGCCCTCTATGACGCCGGCTTCAACGCCTCCAGCCGCTTCTACGAGGCGGCGGGGCCGATGCTGGGCATGACGCCCAAGGCCTGGCGCGCCGGCGGGGTGGGGGCCGAGATCCGCTTCGCCGTCGGCCAGTGCTCCCTGGGCGCAATCCTGGTGGCGCAGTCGGACAAGGGGGTCTGCGCCATCCTGCTGGGCGACGACCCGGACGCCCTGGTGCGCGACCTGCAGGACCGCTTCCCCAAGGCGCGGCTGGTGGGCGCCGATGCGGCTTATGAACAGTGGGTCGCGCAGGTGATCGGCCTGGTGGAGCAGCCGCAGGTGGGGCTGGACCTGCCGCTGGACGTGCGCGGCACCGCCTTCCAGCAGAGGGTGTGGAGCGCCCTGCGTCAGATCCCGGTCGGCGAGACCGCCAGCTATCAGGCGATCGCCGAGAAGATCGGCGCGCCCAGGGCCGTCCGCGCCGTCGCCCAGGCCTGCGCCGCCAACAGCCTGGCGGTGGCCATCCCCTGCCACCGGGTAGTGCGGCAGGACGGCGACCTGTCCGGCTATCGCTGGGGCGTGGAGCGCAAGCGGGCGCTGCTGGAGCGGGAAGCGGCGGCTTGAGGCTGGATCAGCTGGCGGCAGGCTCCGCCGCCAGCTGAGGTTTCAGGCTGAGGCGCACACGCGCCAGCGGTCGTTCGACCAGCCGCCAGTAGATGAGGCCGGCGGCGACCGCACTTCCGAAGGCCAGGGGCACGAACAGGGCCGGCCGGGCCACGCCGATCGTATTGGCCAGGATCACCACCACCGGCCAGTGGCAGAGGTAGAGCGAATAGGACGCCTCGCCCAGGCGGTCGGTCAGGCGGTTCGCCAGCACCCGACCGTCCGCTTCCAGGCTGACCGCGCCCGCGACCAAGAGGGCCGCCGGGGTCCCCCAGAGGATCGGCCGCCAGAGGCTGGCGTAGAGGTCGAAGAAGGACAAGACGACGAACATGATGAGCGCCGTCATCACCAGCCCCCAGCCGGCGCCGTGTCGCGGCAGGCGGCGTTCCAGCCTCAGCTTGGCGATCACCACCCCGGCCAGGAACTGCATCATCATCGGGTTGGCGAACAGGAAGAACGGCTTCTGGAAGACCTCGCCCAGCCGCTCCTGGCCCAGCAGGAACAGGGAGATGGGCGGGACGATGCCCAGCAGCATCACCCCGATGAGCCCCCCGGCGATGCGGCCGAACCGCCGCCTTGCGGGCGCCAAAAGCGCGAAGGCGACGATGGCGTAGAAGATCGCCTCGTAGTTCAGGCTCCAGCCCACCGGCAGCAAGGGAAACGGCACGCCCGAGGGATCGTCGTGCTGGATGAAGGCGAAGGACAGGAGGGCGTGGCTGGGGGTCACATAGACCTTGGACATCAGGTTGGGCGCGGCCAGGGCGACGGCGGCGACGATGGCGGTGACCAGCCAATAGGCTGGCGCCACGCGCCAGAAGCGGCGCTGCACGAACCGGCCCGGCGTCAGGCCCGGGTCCTGGATCGTGGTCCACATGACAAAGCCAGAGATGACGAAGAAGATGTCGACCCCCGCCGCACCGATGGCGAAGCCGGCATTGGCCCACTGGCAGGCGTGGTAGAGCACGACCGACAGGGCGGCCAGCGCCCTGAGCGCCTGGATGGAGCGAACGCGCGTCAAGGCGTCTCCGGTGAAGTCTTCTTGCGCCCTGACTATCAGATCGTGGAGCGGCCTGCGAGGGCGGCGGGCTTTGGCCCACCGGTCGCCCAGTCGAGCAGTTCGACCGTGTGGACGACCGGGCGGCCCGCCGCACCGGAAAGATGGGTGATGCAGCCGATATTGCCACTGGCTACGAGGTCGGCGCCGGTCGCCCGGATGTGGCCGGCCTTCTGCTCGCGCAATTGGCCGGCGATCTCGGGCTGCAGGATGTTGTAGGTCCCGGCCGAGCCGCAGCAGAGGTGGGCGTCGCGGATTTCGCGCACTTCGAAGCCTGCGGCGCGCAGCAGAGCCTTGGGCTCGTCGCGGATCTTCTGGCCGTGCTGCATCGAACAGGCCGGGTGGTAGGCGATGCTCAGGCCGATTTGGGCGGTCGGGCTCATCAGGCCGAGCTCGGTAAGAATTTCCGCTGGATCGCGGGCCAGGGCGGCGATGCGGGCGGCCTTGGCGGCGTAGGCGGGGTCTTCGCGCAGCATGTGGCCGTAGTCCTTGACCACCACGCCGCAGCCGGAGGCGTTGACCACCACCGCATCGAGGCCGGCGCCGTCCAGCTCGCGGGTCCAGGCGTCGATATTGGCGCGCGCCATGACGAGCGCCGGATCGGTCTTGCCGAGGTGGTGCGGCAGGGCTCCGCAGCACCCTACGCCGCGGGCGACCACCACTTCGCAGCCGTGGCGGGTCAGGAGGCGTATGGTGGCGGCGTTGATCTCAGGAGAGAGCACCGGCTGGACGCAGCCCGACAGCATCGCGACCCGCATCCGGCGCTGGCCCTTGGCGAGAAACACCTGCGGCCGGTCGACGGCGGCGGGTCCGGCGACCTTCGCGGGGGCGAGCCGGGCCATGGTCTGCAGCGGGCCGGGCAGCAGGCCGGCGAAGGGCCGCGCCAGCCCGCCCAGGCGCGCAGCGAGGCGGAAAGCGCCGCGGCGGGGCATCAGCCAGGCCAGCATTGACCGCACCAACCGCTCCGACCGGGGCCGCTTGTAGGTCTGTTCAATCCAGGCGCGGGCGTGGTCGACCAGGTGGCCGTAGTGGACGCCGGAAGGACAGGTGGTCATGCAGGAGAGGCATGAGAGGCACCGGTCGATGTGCTTGGCCTCGCGCGGGCCGGCCGGGCGGCCTGTCTCCAGCATGTCCTTGATCAGGTAGATGCGGCCGCGGGGACTGTCGAGTTCGTCGCCAAGCAGGGTGTAGGTCGGGCAGGTGGCCTGGCAGAAGCCGCAGTGGACGCAGTTCCTCAGGATCTGCTCGCTCTCGCGGGTGTCGGCGTCGGCCAGCTGAGCGTCGCTGAAATTGGTGCGCATCGGCTCAGAGATCCCTGTAGAGGCGGCCGGGATTGAGCACGCGCAGAGGGTCGAAGGCGTCCTTGACCCGGGCGGTCAGGGCGGCCAGCGGGGCGGGTAGGGCCGGAGGGGCGTCGATGGCGGCGCGAAGCTCTGCCGGCGCCCGCACCATGCTGGCGTGGCCGCCGTGACGGGCGAGGACGGCGGCGATCCGCCCGACGCCAAGGGCGGGCTCCGGCGGGACCGCCATCCAGGCAAGGCCGCCGGCCCAGTCGAGATAGGCCGGCGAGTCAGGAACGGCGGCCAGGAGTTCAGGGCCGGCCAGGGGCGGAACGGATATCCGCCAGATTGCGGCTTCGCCCGCGGCGAGCGGGTCGCCGTCACGCACGCCGCGCCACAGCGCCTCGCTTTCAGCCTCGTCTAGCCGGAGGCTGGCCGCGCCCTCGTCAAGGTCGGCGAGAAGGTCCAGCCGCTCGGCCACCGAGCGGGCGAAGCCTTCCACGCGCAGCACCGCCGCCGGCCGCTCGCCCCAGGGGCCGTGCGGCAGCCAGGCGGCGCCGGTGACATCTAGGGGATGGGACAGGGCTCGGGCGAACAGGCGCACAGCCGCCTCGGGCATGGCGCCCAGGACCACCAGGCTGGCGGAGGTCTCTAGCCTGGGCAGCACCTTCAAGGTCACGGTCGACAGCACCGCCAGCGTACCCCAGGACCCGGCGACGAGCTTGGAGAGGTCGTAGCCGGTGACGTTCTTGACCACTCGCCCGCCGGATTTGACCACCTCGCCCCGCCCGTTGACGGCGGTGAAGCCCAGGAGATGGTCGCGCGCAGCGCCCGCCTGGAAGCGGCGCGGGCCGGAAAAGTTGGCGGCGATCGTTCCTCCAATAGTGCGTGGGGCGTCGGTTTGGAGCAGGCGGGAGAAGTCCGGCGGCTCGAAAGCCAGCTGCTGGCCCGAGGCGGCGAGGGTCTGCTCGACGAGGTCGAGGGGAACACCGGCCTCGAGGCTGATCACCAGTTCGTCGGGTTCATAGAAGTGGATCTTGTCCAGCCTGGCGGTCGAGAGGGTGCGCGGCGCGTTCACCGGCCGGCCCATGGCCCGCAGGGCGCCGCCGCCGAGGATTTCGATCGGCTCGCGCGCTTCTGCGGCGTCGGCGACGGCGTCGGCGAGGGAGTCCAGATCGGAGGGGGTGAGGATCATGATTCCCCTCCCCCTTGCGGGGAGGGGGTAGGGGGTGGGGGCGAGACACCCATGCGGCAGGCCACGCCGCTGGAACCCCCACCCCAACCCCTCCCCGCAAGGGGGAGGGGCTTTGTTTGCGTCATCCGTCTCAAAACCGCGGCAGCTCCGGAAACCGCACCTGACCCCGGTGCACATGCACCCGGCCGAGTTCGGCGCAGCGCTTCAGTTCAGGGAACACCTTGCCGGGGTTGAGCAGGTGCTTGGGGTCGAAGGCGCACTTGACCCGCATCTGCTGGTCAAGGTCGGCCTGGTTGAACATGGCCCCCATCAGGTCGCGCTTCTCCACCCCGACGCCGTGCTCGCCGGTCAGCACCCCGCCGACCTCGACGCAGAGCTTGAGGATCTCGTCGCCGAAGGCCTCGGCCATGTCCAGTTCGCCTGGCCTGTTGGCGTCGTACAGGATCAGCGGGTGCAGGTTGCCGTCGCCGGCGTGGAACACGTTGGCCACGCGCAGGCCGTAGCGGTCCGATAGCTCGGCGATCCGCTTCATCACCTCCGGCAGGCGGCGGCGAGGAATGGTCCCGTCCATGCAGTAATAATCCGGCGAGATGCTGCCCAGCGCCGGGAACGCCGCCTTGCGCCCCGCCCAGAAGCGCAGCCGTTCCTCGTCGCTGTTGCTTTCGGAGGCGTAGATCGCGCCGCACCCTTCGGCGATGGCGCGGATGCGGGCGATAGTCTCGGCGACTTCGCTCTCCGGCCCATCCAGCTCGACGATCAGCAGGGCCTCGACGTCGCGGGGATAGCCGGCGTGGATGAAGTCCTCGGAGGCGTTGGTGGAGAGATGGTCCATCATCTCCATGCCGGCGGGAATGATCCCGGCGCCGATCACCCGGGCCACGCATTCGCCGCCCGCCTCGCAGGAGGAAAAGCCCAGCAGCATGGCCCGCACATGGCTGGGCTTCGGCAGAATGCGCACCGTGACCTCGGTGACGATACCCAGCAGCCCTTCCGACCCGGTCATCAGGCCCAAAAGGTCGTAGCCGCCGGCGTCCAGGTGCGCGCCACCGAGCCGGATCACCTCGCCGGTGATCAGGACCATCTCCAGGCCCAGGATGTTGTTGGTGGTCATGCCGTATTTCAGGCAGTGCACCCCGCCGGAGTTCTCCGCCACATTGCCGCCGATGGTGCAGGCGATCTGGCTGGAGGGGTCGGGGGCGTAATAAAAACCGCGCTCGGCCACCGCATGGCTGATGGCGAGGTTGGTCACCCCCGGCTGGGCGACTACCACCCGATTCTCGTAGTCAATCTTCAGGATCCGGTTCAGCTTGGACAGGCCCACCGTGACCCCGTCGGCCAGGCCCAGCGCCCCGCCCGAAAGCGAGGTCCCGGCGCCGCGCGGCACCACCTTGACCCCATTGGCGTGGCAATAGCTGAGCACCGCCGAAACCTCGGCCGTGTTGGACGGCAGGGCCACGACCAGGGGCGGCTGCTGATAGGCGGTCAGGGCGTCGGTCTCGTAGGGCTTCAGGCCCACCGCATCTTCGATAACGCTGTCGGCCGCGATCAGCCTGCGCAAGGCTGTGGCGATCTCGCCGCGGCGCCCTAAGACTTCGGTATCGAGGGGCATCGCCCTCATTGCGCGGCTCCCATCTCTGATGTAGCCCGCAGGCCCGATGATCCGTGTTCACCTACCGGCAGGCTTGGCGCAAGAGGCGCTGGACTGCACATCGCATACAGCTTGAGGGGATACTACATGGCCGCGCAGCGCGAAGGACTGATTATCGCCGATGAGCTGGCGCGCTTCATCGAGGACGAGGCCCTGCCGGTGGCGGGCCTGTCGCCGGCGGCCTTCTGGCCCGGCTTCGCCAAGCTGATCAACGACTTCACCCCCCGCAACCGCGCGCTGCTTAAGAAGCGTGATGATCTGCAGGCCAAGCTCGACGCCTGGTACGCCGCGCGCAAGGGCCAGGGGGCGTCCCCCGCCGAGGTCGAGGCTTACTTGCGCGAAATCGGCTACCTGGTTCCCGAAGGGCCGGATTTCGCCATCGGCACCCAGAACGTCGACGACGAGGTCGCCCTGACCGCCGGGCCGCAGCTGGTGGTGCCGCTATCCAACCAGCGCTATGCGCTGAACGCCGCCAACGCCCGCTGGGGAAGCCTTTACGACGCCCTCTACGGCACCGACGCCATTTCCGAAGAAGACGGCGCCGAGCGCGGCGGGCCCTACAATCCTGTGCGCGGCGAGCGGGTGATCGCCCGCGCCCGCCGGGTGCTCGACAAGTGCGCACCGCTGCTGCACGGCTCGCACGACATCTCCGACGGCTATGCGATCATGGACGGCAAGCTGGTCGTGATCCTGACGAACGGCATGGAGACCGAGCTGGCCGACCCGACCGCCCTGCGCGGCTGGCGAGGTGACGCCCATGCGCCGACGGCCATCCTGCTCCGCCACCACGGCCTGCATCTGGAGATCGTGATCGATCCCGAGCATCCGGTGGGCAAGACCGATCCGGCCGGCATCGCCGACATCATCCTGGAATCCGCCGTCACCACTATCATGGACCTGGAGGATTCGGTCGCAGCCGTGGACGCCGAGGACAAGGTCGGCCTCTACCGCAACATGAAGGGCCTTCTGACCGGCGAGTTGACCGCCAGCTTCGACAAGGGCGGCAAGACCCTGGAACGCGGCCTCAATCCCGACCGCGTCTATATTGCGGTGGGCGGCGGCGAGATCAGCCTGCCGGGCCGCAGCCTGATGTTCTTCAGGAACGTCGGCCACCTGATGACCACCGACGCGGTCAAGCTGGCCGACGGCTCCGAGGCGCCCGAGGGCGTGGTCGACGGGGTGATCACGGGCCTCCTGGCCCACATCGACCTCAAGCGCCAGGGCAAGTTCGTCAACAGCCGCAAGGGCGGCGTCTATATCGTCAAGCCGAAGATGCACGGCCCGGAAGAGGTCGCCTTCGCCAACGACCTGTTCGACGCCATCGAAGATTTGACCGGCCACCCGCGCCACACCTTGAAGATCGGGGTGATGGACGAGGAGCGCCGCACCAGCGTCAACCTCAAGGAATGCATCCGCGCAGTGAAGGACCGCGTGGTGTTCATCAACACCGGCTTCCTCGACCGCACAGGCGACGAGATCCACACCGACATGCAGCTGGGTCCCATGGTCCGCAAGGGCGAGATGAAGGCCCAGGCGTGGTTCATCACCTACGAGGACTGGAACGTCGACAACGGCCTCATGACCGGCTTCTCGGGCCGCGCCCAGATCGGCAAGGGCATGTGGGCCATGCCCGACCTGATGGCCGAGATGATGGCCACCAAGGCCGGCCAGCTGAAGGCCGGGGCCAGCGCCGCCTGGGTGCCGTCGCCGACCGCGGCCACCCTGCACGCCCTGCACTACCACCAGGTCGATGTGGCCGAGCGTCAGGCCGAGCTGAAGTCGCGCCCGCGTGCGCCGCTCTCCGGCCTTTTGACCGTGCCGGTGGCCCAGGGACGCAACTGGTCGCCGGAGGAGGTCAAGCAGGAGCTGGACAACAACTGCCAGGGCATCCTGGGCTATGTGGTGCGCTGGGTCGACCAGGGCGTCGGCTGTTCCAAGGTGCCGGACATCCACAATGTCGGGCTGATGGAGGATCGGGCTACCTTGCGCATCTCCAGCCAGATGGTCGCCAACTGGCTGGTCCACGGCGTCTGCACCAGGGACCAGGTCGAGGAAGCCCTGCGCCGCATGGCCGCCGTGGTCGACGGCCAGAACGCCGGCGATCCGCTCTACAAGCCCATGGCGGGGAACTTCGCGACCAGCCTTGCCTTCCAGGCCGCCAGCGACCTGATCTTCAAGGGCGTCGAGCAGCCCAGCGGCTACACTGAGCCGCTGTTGCACGCTTATCGGCGTAGGGTGAAGGCGGCGGGCTGAAGCCGCAGTCCGCGCCGGCGGTCGAACCCGCATTCTGGCGAGGGCTGGTAAGCGGGGCCGGTCCGTGGTTAGTTCCCATCTAATCAATGTTCAAATTGTTTGGGGGCAATCATGGGGCGCACCGCGTTCGTCACCGGTGGGACCGGCTTTGTCGGGCTCAATCTGGTCCAGCAGCTGAAGGCGGATGGTTGGGATGTCGTGGCTCTGCACCGGCGCTCGTCCGACCTCAGCCTGCTGAACCGCTTCTCGCCGCGGCTGGCCGAGGGCTCGATCACCGACCAGGCCTCGCTGCTGGCGGCGATCCCGGATGGTATCGACACCCTGTTCCACGTCGCCGGCGACACCAGCATGTGGCGGCGCAAGAACGCCGAGCAGACCCGCAACAATGTCGACGGCACCCGCAACGTGGTCGAGGCGGCCCTGGCCAAGGGGGTGCGGCGGCTGGTGGTGACCTCCTCGATCTCGGCCTATGGCCCGGTCGAGGGCGAGATCGATGAAACCACGCCCAGTCGGGCGGCGCAGTCGCGGGTCAACTACGAGCTGACCAAGTGGCAGGCGCAGGAGATCGCCCGCGCCGCGGTCCCGCGCGGCCTGGAGGTGGTGATCATGCAGCCGGGCGCCATCATGGGGCCCTATGACATCGGCACCTGGTCGCGGCTGTTCGTGATGGTGCGCGACAACAAGCTGCCGGGCGTGCCGCCGGCGGGCCTGACCTTCACCCACGTCCAAGAAGTGGTGAAGGCGCACATCGCCGCCGCCGACCGCGGCGAGAACGGCGGCCAGTACCTGCTGGGCGGCGAGAACCGCACCATGCTGGAGCTGGTGCAGGAGATCGCACGCCTGCTCGGCAAGCCGGCGCCGCAGAAAGCGATGCCGGCCTGGCTGATCAGGATCGTCGCCCAGGTCGGCGACTTCGCCAGCAACTTCACCGGCCAGGAGCCCTCGATCACGCCCGAAATCGCCGAGGGCCTGGGCGGGATGAATATCGTCACTTCGGCCAAGGCCCAGCGGGAGCTGGGCTACAAGGTCGTGCCGCTGAGCGTGATGGTGAAGGACTGCTACGACTGGATGGTCGCCGAGGGGCGGCTCTGAGCCCAGACGCCGGCCTGTCGCCCAGCGTCAAGCTTTTGAGCCCTGCAGTCATGGAAGCTGGACCGCGGCGCGCTAGGCTGGGCGCATGAAACGCACGACCTTTCCCCGTCTTGAGGCCCGCATCGCGGGTCTGCTCTACATCGCCATAATCATCCTCGGAGGCTGGGCCGAGGTCGGCGTGAGGCAGGGGCTGGTGGTGATCGGCGATCCGGCCGCCACCGCCCGGGCGATCATGGCGCATGAGAGCCTGTTTCGGCTAGGCTTCACCGCCGAGATGATCACCAACCTGATCGCCATTCCGGTCAGCCTGATCCTCTACCGGCTGCTGGCGCCGACAGGCCGCTTCCTGGCGTTGATCGCGGTCGTCTTCGACCTGACCCAGAACACCATCAACGCGATGAACGCGTGGACCCAGTTCGCCCCGATCACGCTGCTCGGCGGATCGCCGGATCTGGCCGCCATTCCGCATGCTCAGCTCGCCGCCATGGCTCGCCTGGCGCTGAAGTGGCACGACGTGGGCTTTTCCGTCGCGCTCGGCTTCTTCGGCGTCGCCCTGCTGATCGAGGGCTGGCTGATGATCCGCTCCGGCTATTTTCCGCGCTGGCTCGGCGCGCTCTATGCGCTCGCCGGCGGCTGCTATCTGGCGAACAATTTCATCTTCTTTCTGGCGCCGCACCTGCCGGTCGACCCCTGGATCATGCTGCCCAGCCTGATCGGCGAGGGCGCAGTGAGCCTGTGGCTGCTGATCGTCGGAGTCGACGAGGCCAAGTGGCGCCAGGCGGCCGTTGCCGGTTGAGGCGCGGGCCTCAGCCCGACATCCAGCCGCTGGCCACGGCCCGGACCACGGGCAGGGCGCCGACGCGCCGGCCGATGCGGTCAGCGCGCGCATCGTCCAGCCCCGTCGCCATCACCCTCAGCCTCAGGCCGTCCTGCGCCTCAGGCTTGAGATCGAGGCCGGTCAGGCGGGCGCCGCCGAGGGCGAAGGCTTCCAGGACCCGCATCACGGCGGCGGTCTCGTCGTCCATCTCGATGACGAAGGCGCGTCTTACCTCCGGGCCCTCGGGGCTCATTTGAGCCCCCAGACATGCTCGACCCGGGCCGAGCTGACGCCCAGCTGGGCGTTCGCGCGGGCGGCCAGGCGCTCGGCGGCGGCTGCGTCGACGCCTCTCAGGCGGACGCTGGCCTCGACGATCTCGCCCACGGGCTTGAGGCTGAGGCGGCAGAGTTCGGCCTCGCTGACGGCCAGCAGGTCCTCGACGGCCAGGAGGGCCGAGCGGCAGTTGCGCGCGGCCAGGAGCAACAGGTGGACTTCGTCGCGCCGGGCGGCGGGGGCGGGGGGGAGTTCAGCGTCAAACATGATGGCGTTCCGGTCTTGAAAGGCGTGGGGCGAAGGCTTTGGCGGCGGCTTTGCAAATCGACATGGTCGGCATCGGGGTCATCATCGGGTGGGCCTTTCGGGGCTTTGGGTGGAGCAAGGGGCCAAATGCGAAAAACCCCGCTTCCGGTTCGGGAGCGGGGTTCCTGGATCCTTGGATCTAGGGCGGGCCGTTAAGGCGCGCGCGTGAACTCCGCTCCCGGCGAGGGAATGGTGGTAATCATCATCGCGCGCATGGTTTTCAGGGCGAGCAGGGCCGGCCGCGCGGCCGCACGGCCCGCGGTTTCAGCTTTGGCGATGTCGCGCCGCGAAGGCATGCGGATCGTCCTCGTCACCTGACCGGGCCTGTCTAGCCCAACTCGGCGGCAAAGCCAATTCCCGTCGGGTCCGGCGGCGATCGGTCGCTGCTTGTGGATTCCGGCGGTCAAATTCCGTCCATATTCCAGACTAAATCGTGACATATTCAGAACTGACCGAGCAGCATCGGCGCTTCGGCGTGATAGTCCAGGCATAACTGGAGCATCGCTCAGTCCTGGTGGCGAGCCAACGCTGATTGTTTAGTGCGGAACGTTCCCGACGTCTCTTCGTTGTCCTAAGCAGTCAACACCATCAAGGGACGACACCCAATGGCGACCCAAACCATTCGATTTCAAGATTCTGCGATACGCGCCGCCAATCCGAATGTGGCGGACGGCCGGCCGAGCGCCGCTGCGCCGATCGACCCTTCCCTGACGTTCCGCAAACTGCAGACCAGGCGCCGCGCCAATTCGCACATGGGCGTCGCGACCCTGGTCGCGGCGGCCGTCGTGGCGGCCGCCGGCGGCGGCGCCTACCTGATGCTGAACCACCCGGCCTCCACTGCGAACACCCAGACGGCGGCCAACACGCCGGCGCCGAGCCCGGCTGCGGCACCCCCGGCCAGCGCCTCCGACACTGGCGCCACGCCGCCGGCCGCTGCGCCGAAGCAGCAGATCCTGGCCCAGGCTTCGCCGGCCGCCGTTTCGCCGATCGCCAAATCTGCGCCGCCTGAACAGACTGCGCCCACGCGTCACGCCCGCGCCACCCATCGCATGTCGGAGTCCGACAAGGCAGCGGCCTCGAGCAGCGCCGCCAGCCAGCCGGTGAACCCGCCGACCGCGACTGCTGCGACGCCTCAGCCGGCTACGCCTCAGCCCGCGACCCCGCCGGCCCAGACCGTGACGCCGCAGGACAGCTCGATCTCGCCGTCGGCCGCCCCTTCGACGGCTCCGCCGCCCTCGGCCACGCCGACACCGGCCCCGACAGTCGCGCCGACTACGCCGGCGCCTGACCAACCCGTGACGCCGCCCCAAACGGCGACGCCGCCCACCGCCTCCACGCCACCGCAAGGCTGACGACAAGGGCCCCTCCCTCGGGAGGGGTCCTTTCTATTCGCCGACGGTCTGCTCGATCGCGCCAAAGATCGAGCCGTGGGCGCCGCGCATCTCGATGCGCACCACATCGCCCGGGCGAAGGAACGGGGTCTTGGGCGCGCCGGTGAGGATGGTCTCGACCGTGCGCACTTCGGCCAGGCAGGAATAGCCCTTGCCGCCTTCGCCGATCGGCCGGCCCGGGCCGCCATCCTCCCCCTTGTTCGACACCGTGCCGGAGCCGACGATCGTCCCGGCGCAGAGCGCGCGGGTTCGCGCGGCGTGGGCGACCAGGGTCCCGAAATCGAAGGTCATGTCGATGCCGGCGTCGGCCTCGCCCATCAGCGCCCCGTTCAGGCTGACCTCCAGGGCGCCATGCAGCTTGCCCCCGTTCCAGGCGGCGCCGAGTTCGTCGGGGGTGACGGCCACGGGGGAGAAGGCGCTGGCCGGCTTGGACTGGAAGAAGCCGAAGCCCTTGCCGAGTTCGTTGGGGATCAGGTTTCGCAGGGAAACGTCGTTGACCAGCATGACCAGGCGGACCGCCGCCAGGGCCTCTTCACGGCTGGCGCCCAGGGGCACGTCGCCGGTGATCACGGCAACTTCCCCCTCCATGTCGCAACCCCAGGCTTCGTCGGCGAGCGGGATCGGGTCGCGAGGCCCCAGGAACCCATCCGAGCCGCCTTGGTACATCAAAGGGTCGGTCCAGAAGCTGGCCGGCAGCTCGGCCCCGCGCGCGCGCCGCACCAGCTCGACGTGGTTCACATAGGCCGAGCCGTCCGCCCATTGGTAGGCGCGGGGCAGGGGGCTCATGGCCTCGTGCTCGTGGAAGCGTTCGCGGGCCTGGCCGCCGCTTTCCAGGCTGGCGGCGATGGCGCGCAGGATCGGCTCGGCCCGGTCCCAGTCGTCCAGGGCGGCCTGCAGCGTCGGGGCGGCGTCACGGGCGTCGGCGCACCAGGCGAGGTCGTGGGAGACGACCACCAGGCGGCCGTCGCGGCCGGACTTCAGGGAGGCGAGTTTCATTTAAGACTCGGGGCGTCGGGTTGGCGTTCGGGGGCGGCGGCGGCGAAGGCCGGATGGGCCTCGGCTGCGGCGGTCACGGCGCAGAGGCGGGGATAGGGGGAAAGGTCGATGCCGAACCGGCGGCAGTTGTAGGCCTGGGGGACCAGGCAGATATCGGCCAGGCAGGGCGTATCGCCGAAGGCGTAGGTGCTGGCGGGCCGGGCGGCGAGCTGCGCCTCCAGCGCCGCCATGCCGGCGCCGAACCAGCGCTCACGCCAGGCCTGCAACTCCCCCTCGCCGGCGCCGAACTGCTGGCCGAGCTGGCGCAGCACCGAGAGATTGCCCATCGGGTGGATCTCGCAGGCGATCGACAGGGCGAAGGCCCGCGCCTCGGCCCTGAGCCAAGGATCGGCGGGCAGCAGGGGCGGCTCGGGACAGGTCTCGTCCAGCCATTCCAGGATCGCCAGCGACTGGCCAAGCGCGCCGGCCCCGGTGACGAGGGTCGGCACGCGCTGCTGGGGATTGACCGCTCTATAGGCTTCGCTCAGCTGCTCGCTGGCGCCGGGGGCCAGGTTCACCGGATGCGATGCGTAGCCGAGGCCCTTCAGGTTCAGGCCGATCCGCACGCGATAGGCGGCGGACGAGCGCCAATAGTCATAGAGCTCAAGCGTCTCGCTCATGCGCCTTTCCAGCTGTCGACATAGGCGGGGTTCTCGCAGGCCGAGGCGCCTTCGCCGACCTCCAGCGGGTCGCGGGTGTCGATCATCACCGCATATTCGTCCGTGGCGGCCTTGGGCTGGCTCAGCATGTTCTTCAGCGCCTTGGGGTGCGGCCCGTGGGTGAAGCCGGAGGGGTGGAAGGTCATCATGCCGGCGTCGATGTTGTCCCGGCTGAAGAAGTCGCCGGCGTGGTAGAACAGCACCTCATCATAGTCGTCGTTGTTGTGGAAGAACGGGATCTTGATCGCGTTCGGGTCGGTCTCGAACGGCCGCGGCGCGAAGGTGCAGACGACGAAGCGCTCCGACAGGAAGGTCGAGTGGACCGAGGGCGGCACGTGATAGCGATGGCTCATCACCGGCCGGATGTGGCGCACGTTCAGCCGCGCCGGCGCCAGCTCGCCGTGCCAGCCGACTGCGTCCAGGGGATTGTAGGGGTAGGTCGCCACTGACACCTGGCCGCGCTTCTTGATCTCGACCCGCACCGGCCCTTCCTCGGCCTGGTGCGCGCGGAAGGCGGCGTCCATCGCGGGCGTGTCCAGCATGGCCGGGTCGAAGATGGCGTGCGGGCCCAGGAGCCCCTTGTCGGGCAGGGTGAAGTGGCTGTTCGTCGCCTGGATGGTCAGGACGCGGGTCGGGGCGTCGGGGCGCAGCCGCCACATGGTCCCGCGCGGCAGGTAGAGATAGTCGCCGGGCTCGTAGGCGATGCGGCCGAAGTCGGTGAACAGGTCGCCGGTCCCCTCGTGGATGAACAGCAGCTGGTCGCCGTCGGCGTTGCGGGCCAGGGCCGGCATGGGCCGCGCCAGGCTCCAGAAGCGCATCTCGGTCGCCGCATTGTGCAGCACCACCGGCGCCGCCCAGGGCGAGGCGGCGGCCTCTTTCAGGCGGTTGAGGTCGAAGGCGCGGGGGCGCAGGGGACCCTCGAACGAGGTCCATCCGGTCGGCGGGCGGCGGTGATAGAGGAAGGCGGCGGGGCCGAAGAAGCCCTCCTTGGACATCTCCCGCTCGTAGGTCCCCTCCGGCAGGTCGGTATGGGCCTGGCGGGAGTGCTCGCCTTGGGCGCCGCGTACGGGCAGCCATTGTCCTTTGGGCATCAGTGAAGTCCTCTAAACATCGGCGTTGGCTTCATCCCTTCCCCCCTTGTGGGGGAGGGAGGGGCACGCCCGCGTAAGCGGGTGGGAGGATGAGGGGTCGCGCCGGCCCAGCTAAAGCTCTCTCTCCGCCGAGCAGGTCTGTCGGAATGGTCAGCGCGACCCCTCATCCTCCCACGGCTTCGCCGTGGGCCCCTCCTTCTCCCGCTAGGGGAGAAGGGTTCATCACGCCGTCGCCTTCGCCGGCAAGACCCCGCGGCGGATCTGGTCCAGCTCAAGGCTTTCGAACAGGGCCTTGAAGTTGCCCTCGCCGAAGCCTTCGTTGCCCTTGCGCTGGATGATCTCGAAGAAGATCGGACCGACCGTGTTCTCGGTGAAGATCTGCAAAAGGATGCCCTGGTCCTCGGTGGGCGCGCCGTCGATCAGGATCTTGTCGGCCTTCAGCCGCTGCAGGTTCTCTTCGTGGCCCTTCACCCGCGCGTCCACGCCGTCATAATAGGCGTCGATGGTGTCCTGGAAGGTGACGCCCCGGTCGCGCATGGTTTCGACCGAATGGTAGATGTCATCGGCGCCCAGGGCGATGTGCTGGATGCCCTCGCCGTGATAGTCCTTCAGGAACTCCTCGATCTGCGAGTGCTCGTCCTGGCTCTCGTTCAGCGGGATGCGGATCTTGCCGTCCGGGCTGGTCATGGCCTTGGAGATCAGGCCGGTCTGCTGGCCCTCGATGTCGAAATAGCGGATCTCGCGGAAATTGAAGATGCGCTCGTAGAACTCGGCCCACTTGCCCATCTGGCCGCGATGCACGTTGTGGGTCAGGTGGTCGAGATAGGTCAGGCCGACATTGTTGCGGGCCTCGGCCTCCATGGCTCCGTCGATGGGGACAAAGTCGACGTCATAGATCTCGTGCGCGCCGTAGCGGTCGACCAGATAGAGGTTCGAGCCGCCGATGCCCTCGATGGCCGGGATGTTCAGCTCCATCGGCCCGACCGGCCCGACGACCGGCTTGGCGCCGCGCTCGACCGCCAGCTTGAAGGCCTTGGCCGCATCGCGTACGCGGAAGGCCATGGCGTTGGCGGAAGGGCCGCGCTGGGCGCGGAACTCGGCGGCCTGGCCCACGGGCTCCATGTTGAGCAGGAAGTTGATCTCGCCCTGCTTGTAGCGGACCACGTTCTTGGAGCGGTGGCGGGCGACGGCCGCAAAGCCCATGCGCACGAAGCGGTCGGCCAGCGCCTCGGGGTCCGGACTGGTGAACTCGACGAACTCGAAGCCGTCGGTGCCCAAGGGGTTGTCGAACAGGTCTTGCGCCACGGCGTCCTCCAGGTTTTTCGAGGGGCAGAATATGCTAACGGCGGAGCAATTATGTTGCGATCTTGACTGGCTTGTTCGCCTATAGGTCCGATTTGAATGGGCTATGGCAGATATTATTCGGCTTTGTGACTTCTCCAGTTTCGCGAACGGTCGGTGGTCGGGTCCGCCACCATTGCTTAGGAGCATAACGCATTGGCGGCGGACAAGTGTTCAAGTTTGCGAGGGCGAGAGCGTCAGTCGCTGAGGGATCAAAGCTTCAGCGGCGGTTCGCCGCCCCATTTCGTGCTGACAATCATACTTGGCGTTCCGTCAGCCATCTTTCGGCAAACCACACGGGTTGGGTAACGTTGCCTCTTTCGCTTCGGCTCCCAGAAGTCACCCCGCCAGAGATAGCCCCACCGGGGGCTGTGGGTCGACAACTCCGCCGACCACACCACTGGGCCGTCACACATCTTTTCGATCTCGGCTTTGCGTGCGGCGATGAAGTCCGGATCGGGCTCAGCCCGGGATTCGTTGTGTGGCGATGTCTCTGGTAATTCAGGGGGCGGCGGCGAAAGTGCGATAAGATGTTCTAGAATAGTCTTGGCGTCCATCATTCGAATTCCGTGAATATTGCCTGCGCATGGGGTAGTCTGATTGACTGCTTTTCTCGCATAATTTATTGGAATTTATCTCTACCATTTGTGTCCAAGTTTGAGTGGAATGATGAATCCGCCCCGCGCGAGCAGCATTCCACCATCTGGATAAAGGCAAATATCTTCCCTTTTGAAATTTCTTTCCCCAAGTTTGACAAGGTATTCACAATCTCTGTTGGCTGAAGCGCACTCCTGAGTCTTATCGTAATAATCTCCTCCTCGAATATTGCTGATGCATTCGTTCAGAAACATATGGTTGATAATCCTTGGATCTCGAAGAGTTTCTTCGAATTTATCTCTGATCGCCTTCGGTATATTGTCGTTAGCTGGCTCATAGTTCGACGCCGGCATGACATGCGCGCCTCCGGTTCCGGCGTCGCTGGCGTCTGACCCGCCGCCGCCCCCTCCGATGTCGTCAGCGAAAGTCCATCGTCCACGCTCATCGCGAGGTTCGCTCGGGTCGTATTTGACGAGAGCCACGTGGGCCTTGGCCAGCCTAGAGGCGGCTTCCGGGTTCAACTCGGGAAGCGCTATCTGCGCAGTAGCGACCATCGCTCGCGCCACTTCGCCTCGATTCAGCGCATCAGCGACCACGGCCAAGCGCGGCTGGATCTTCGTCGGGTTGAATTCGAAGCCGTAAGCGCTGCTCAGCAGCTTGCCGATCTCGTCGGCTGGACGGGGCGCGAAGCCATTGATCGTTCGTTGGAGCAGGGGGACACCCGCGAGCGTCATTCCATCCAGCGTGCAGTCGGCTCCCTGGCCAGTGCTGATTCCAATGGAGGGGATGATTTGGCGGCTTGACAACATTCGGGGCTCCTTGTTGTGATAGTTCCCTTTACGTTCTGTTTTTGTTCTAAAGTCAAGGTTGCGTTGAACCATCGGAAACGGTGGTCACTGGCCTCGACGTCAACGGGACAAGGCGCCTACAAGAAGTGGCCGAACAAGCTAAGCTCGACCTCAAATGGTCGAAAGGGAGGGCGTCATGGGCCGGCGGATCATGATTGCAGCGGCAAGCACAGCCGCGGTGCTGGCGGCGGCGGGCGGGGCTCATGCCCAGACCGCGTGCGAGGGCCTGACGGGGTTGAAGCTGGACCATGCCAGCGTGACCGGGGCGACGGTGATAGCGGCCTCGGGCGCCCTGCCGGCCTATTGCAAGGTGCTGGTGACCTCCAAGCCCACGCCTGACAGCGACATCCGCATCGAGGTGGCGATCCCCGAGGGCGCGGCCTGGAACGGGCGCTATCTGCAGGTGGGCAATGGCGGGTTCGCCGGGACCATTCCGGAAAGCTCGATCCGCGTCGGCCTGGCCAAGGGCTTCGCCACCGCCGCCACGGACGACGGCCACCAGGACCCGATCGGCACCGACGCCAGCTGGGCCCTGGGCCATCCGGAAAAGGTCAAGGACTTCGGCTATCGCGCGCTGAAGGAGACCACCCTGGCCGCCCGGGCGGTGATCGCCGCCTATGAGGCCAAGCCGGTGGCCAAGGCCTATTTCGCCGGCTGCTCGGACGGCGGGCGCGAGGCGCTGATGGAGGCCCAGCGCTATCCGGACGACTTCGACGGCATACTGGCGGGCGATCCGGCCAACCACTGGACCCACCTTCTGGCCGCCGCGGCCTGGAACGCCCAGGCGCTGTCGGCGACGCCCGGCAGCTACATCCCCGCGTCCAAGCTCAAGGCGATCGAAACGGCCGAGCAGAAGGCCTGCGGCGACGCCGACGGGGTGATCGAAAATCCCCTGGCCTGCCACTTCGACCCGGCCGTTATCCGTTGCAAAGCCGGCGACAGCGACCAGTGCCTTACGGGCGAGCAGGTGACGGCCCTGAAGAAGATCTATGCCGGAGCGCGCGATCCGCGCACCGGCGCGCACATCCTGGCCGGCTTCGATCCCGGCGGCGAAGCCGAGCCGGGTGGCTGGGGCGTGTGGTTGGTCGGCGCCGCGCCGGGGGCCAAGGGCCATGCGGCGCAGTACGAGTTCGGCCGCAACTTCTACCAGTTCATCGCTTTCGGCGACGCCAACTACGACATTACCAAGCTGACCTTCGGCGCCCAGCTGGACCCGATCGACGCAAAGTGGGGGCCGGTCCTGAATTCGTGGAGCGACGACCTGTCGGCCTTCAAGGCCCGCGGCGGCAAGCTGATCCAGTACCATGGTTGGGCCGACCCGGCGATTCCGCCACGGGACTCGATCGACTATTTCGGCCGGGTGCAGAAGAAGATGGGCAATACGGCCAGCTTCTACCGCCTGTTCATGGCCCCGGGCATGCTGCATTGCGGCGGCGGGCTGGGTCCCAATCCCGTGCATGGCGTGGGCCTGGACGCCCTGACCGCCTGGGTCGAGGACGGCAAGGCGCCGGACCAGCTGGTGGTCGCCAAGCGCGCCGGCGACAGCCCGGCCGGCCCGGTCCTGCGCACTCGGCCGCTATGCGCCTTCCCCCGCCGCGCCGAATGGGACGGCAAGGGGGATCGCGACAAGGCGGAGAGCTGGCGGTGTGTGGCGGGGAAGGGGTGAGGGGCTTGCCGTGACTGGTGAATCAAAGCCCAGGATCGTCAGCTTTCCGACCGAAGAAGAGGCTAAGCTCGCGTTCGAAGGTTACGCGCTGGCCTTAGGGCGGGCCATCTACGCTTGGAATTTCCTTCTGGAGCGGTTGGCGCGGCTCTTTGTCGTCGTTGTGGATGCAGACAGACATCGATTGCTTCGCGTCTGGTACGCCGTTGATAGCGATCGGACCAAAATCGGCATGCTTCGAGAGGCTATCCAAGCGTCTTCGGAAGGTCGATGGCTTCCAAATATGCCTTCCGCCAGAAAAGATTTGGATTGGCTGTGTGTTGAAGCGCAGAATCTAGCGGATCCAAGGAACAACGCTGCCCACGCCCCAGCTACCCTTGTTTCAGATCCTGACGGTCATCGAATGATGGCTTCACCATTCAGTCTCAATGTTCGTGCAAAGAAAATGAGTGGCCAAGATCTACTTGTGGAGTTCAGTTGGTTAGAGGGGTGGGCCGACGAACTCTCGAGATTCGCGGAGAGGGCTGAAAGTGCGCTGCATCCCGCTGGTACCTACCCATGGCCGCCAAGACCAAAAAAGCCGGAGAAGCCACGCTACTCAAGCAAATAGCCCTTGCTGGATATTGCCGTGCTTGTCTCGGTCACATTAGCAGCTTGTCCGCCTCCTCGCCCACTCCCGTCCCAAAGCCTTGAATGCCAGCCTGCTACGGCCTGAGACCGCGTCAAGGACGGCGCGGAGCGCCGCCGCGGGGCGGCGACCCCGCCAGGGGTCGTCCTTGACCCGGCCTCAGGCCGTAGCTCCAATCTCGCCAAGGGTTTTGGGGCGAAAAGCCATCTGACGATGGCCCTCTGACGGCTCATCACCCCGCCAGCATCCGCCCTGCGATGACGTTGCGCTGCGTCTCGCTGCTGCCCGAGTAGATGCTGGCTGCGCGCACGTCCAAGTGCTTGGCCATGGCCCTCGCGCCGGCGTCGAGGGCGTCGCTGGCTAGGCCGAGGGCGGGCAGGGCCGCGGCGGCGTAGGGGCCGGCGACTTCGGCGGCGAGTTCGGCGACCTTCTGGTGCAGTTCGCTGCCGACCAGTTTCAGCATCGAGGGGGTGGTCTGTTCGCCCGCCAGGGGGCGGCCGCCGGGCAGGGCGGCCAGCTCCAGCTGCTCGAAGGCCTCCAGCTCGATCATCAGCTGGGCCAGGCGCGGGCGGATGGTCGGCTCCAGCGGCGAAGCGGCCTCTACGACCGCCGCCTGGACCCGGTTCAGCGCGCGGCGGACCAGGGCGGCGGGGGTGTTGTTGGAGCGGGCGAGGGCCATCAGCCGCTTGGCCACGCTCCAGCCGTCGTCCTCCTCGCCAACGCGGTTTTCAACCGGCACGCGCACGTCGTCGAAGAACACCTGGTTCAGCTCGTGCTCGCCCGAGAGGCTGGTGATCGGGGCGACGGTGATCCCGGGGCTGTTCATGTCGATCAGGAGGAAGGTCAGGCCCTGCTGGCGCTTTTCCCGCGTCGAGGTGCGCACGATGGCGAACATGCGGTTCGCAAGGTGCGCGCCGGTGGTCCAGATCTTGGAGCCGGTGATGCGATAGCCGTCGCCGTCGCGGACGGCGCGGGTCGACAGGGCGGCGAGGTCGGAGCCGGCGCCAGGCTCGGAAAAGCCCTGGCACCAGAGGTCCGCACCCGAGAGGATGCGCGGCAGGAAGCGGGCGCGCTGGGCCGGGGTTCCCATCTCGATCAGCAGCGGCCCCAGGCTGCGGATGCCGCCGGCGAACAGTACGGGCGCATCGTTCAGCGCGCATTCGCGGTCGAACAGGAAGCGCTGGCGCGCGCTCCAGCCGGCCCCGCCGAAGGCTTCGGGCCAGGCCGGAGCGATCCAGCCCCGGCGATAGAGCCGGCCGTGCCAGACGCGGCAGGCCTCGATGTCGGAATGCACCCCCAGGGTCTGGCGGCCGGCCTGGCGGAGATCGGGGGTCAGGGCCGTGGCGAGAAAGGCGCGCACCTCGGCCAGGAAGGCGGCGTCATCCTGGGGTGGGGCGGGAGTAATGGTTGGCGCGAGGTTGGCCATGGCCGTAGGGTGCGGCGGGTGCGGCTGTGCGCGCCTTAATGCAGGTCAAGTCGCGCCGCCGCTGCGGCCGCCGCTAAGCCCGCAGCTCCAACCGCTCCAACCCCCTGAAGAACGGCAGCGTCCGCCATTCCGGCGCCGCCTCCGGCTCTGCAAACCGCAGGTTCGGGAACCGCTCGAACAGCTTGCCCAGGGCCACCTGGGCCTCGAGCCTGGCCAGGGGCGCGCCGATGCAGATGTGGGCGCCGCCGCCGAAGGCGACGTGGGGCTTGCCCTTGCGGTTGACGTCAAAGCGGTGCGGGTCCTCGAATACATCCGGGTCGCGGTTGGCGGCGCGCAGGGAGAAGGTGAAGGCCTGGCTGGTCTTCACCGGGCAGCCGCCGACCTCCATGTCGCGCGAGGCGATGCGGCCGGTGATGTCCACCGGCGGCTCGTAGCGCAGCGTCTCTTCCACCACCTGGTTGATCAGGCCGGGATCGGCTTTCAGCTTGGCCAGCTCCTCCGGGTGCAGCAAGAGCAGGCGCACGGCGTTGCCGATCAGGTCGGTGGTGGTCAGGTTGCCGCCGATCAGCAGGGCCGAGAGATTGATCTGCAGCTCGACGTCGCTCAGCGGCGCGCCCTCGCCCTGCAGGCGGGTCATGTCCGAGATCAGGTCGTCCTGCGGATTGCGCCGCCGCTCCTCGATCGTGGCCGCGAAATAGGCGCTCAGGGCCTCGCTGCACCGCTCCATCTGGGCGGTCTGGTCCTCGTTGCGGAAGGGATTCAGGCTCTGGATCACCCCCTCCGACCATTCGCGGAACTCGGCCAGGCGGCTGTGCTCGACCCCCAGGATCGAGGCGATGGCGTCGATCGGGATCGGCACGCAGAAGCGGCTCATCAGGTCGAAAGGCTGGCCCTGTTCGGTGATGGCGGCGATGGCGTCGAGGCTGCGGTCGACGATCTCCTCCACCTGGGGCCGCGAGCGGGCCACGCGGGCGTAGAAGGCCTGGACCAGGGGGCCGCGAATGCGGGCGTGGTCGGGATCGTCCAGCATCAGGATGCTGGTGGTCTCGCCGCGCGCGGCGCCCTCGGGGACCACGTCGGCGAAGCGGCGCTGCATCACCGCCGCCTCCTCGGCGTTCAGCGGGTCGCGCCACAGGCTGCGGTCCGAGACCAGCGGGCGGATGTCGTTGTAACGGGTGAGGACGAAGGTGCCGGAGACGTTGTCGCGATGCACCGGGCAGCGGGCGCGCAGGTCGTCCAGCACCTGATGCGGATCGGCGCGGTAGGTCGGGTCCAGCGGGGTCAGCTGGAAGATGGTCGGCAGCGGCTTTGTGTCTTGCGGCTCGCTCATGGGGACGCCTCACGCGGGGAGGAGAAAACTTACGGCGCGCACCATGCCATAAGTGTCCCGGGGTAAGCCAAACACAATTCGATTTTCCCTTCCCCCCTTGTGGGGGAAGGAGGGGCCCGCCCGCATTGCGGGTGGGAGGATGAGGGGTCGCGCGGGCGGCTGGATTGGCTAAGAAGTCTTAGTTGCGCGCTTTTCGCGCGCGTCCCCTCATCCTCCCACGCCTTCGCCGCAGGCCCCTCCTTCTCCCACAAGGGTGAGAAGGGTTTATGGCGACCACCACCGCGTCAACCCCGCCACGTCCGGCCGCACGCGCTCCAGCGGCGGCTCGCCGACGGCGCCCAAATAGACGAAGCCGGCGACCTGCTCCTCGGGCTCCAGGCCCAGCAGCGTCCCGACACGGGGATCGAACGAATACCAGTCGGTGATCCAGTTGGCGCCGAAGCCGGCGGCCTGGGCGGCGTTGACCAGGCTGATGCAGACCGCGCCGGCCGACAGGCGCTGCTCCCATTCGGGGATCTTGCCGGGGATGTGGCGCGAGATCACCACCACCGCCACGGGCGGCGCGCGGAACTTGAACATCGCCCCCTTGGCCTTTTCCGCATCCGGGTGGGTCTCGGCCAGGCGGTCGAGCTCGGCCTCGAAGGCGGCCTTGGCCTCGCCTTCCAGCACCACGAAGCGCCAGGGCGAGAGCTTCCCGTGGTCGGGCACGCGCACGGCCAGGCGCAGAAGGTCGTCCAGCTGGTCGCGGCTGGGGCCCGGCGCGGTCAGGGTCGCCGCCGAGGCCGAGCGGCGCAGGGCCAGGAAGTCGAGCACCGGCTGATTGCGGGCCGGCGCGGGCAGGGCGGCGCCAAATTCGGGTTCGGGCGGCAGGGAGGAGGGCAAGGCGATCTCTTCTGACAGGGCGGGCTTCAGGTATAAGCCGCCCGTCGCCACGGCAAGGAGGGCAGGGTCCGGCATGACGCAAAAACCCGACTGGACGGCGCCTGCGGGCGAGCCCTGGGTCAGCCGCAGCGAGCAGGTGGTCTATGAGAACCCCTGGATCACGGTGCGCGAGCACCAGGCGACCGCGCCGACCGGGCGGCCGGCGCTCTATGGCGTAGTCAGCTTCAAGAACCTGGCCCTGGCGGTCCTGCCGCTGCACGAGGACGGGACCGTGACTCTGGTCGGCCAGCATCGCTTTCCGTTGCGCGACTATGTCTGGGAGATCCCCGAGGGCGGCGGGCCGATGGGCGAGGACCCGCTGGCCGGGGCGCAGCGGGAGCTGAGGGAGGAGACCGGCCTGGTGGCCGCCGAGTGGCGCCAGGTGCTGCGCTTCCAGCTCTCCAACTCGATCACCGACGAGCGGGGCCTTGGCTTTGTCGCCACCGGCCTGACCGAGGGCGAGGCCGCGCCGGACGAGACCGAGGTCCTGCAGGTCGCCCGGGTTCCGTTCCGCGAGGCGCTGGGCCTCGCGGTGCGCGGCGAGATCACCGACGCCCTGACAGTGGCGATGCTGCTGAGGGCTTACCATATGGCGCAGGAGGGCGAGCTGTCGGCGGCCCTTTCGAATGCTATGTTAAGGCCCGCAGGCCATCCTTAGGGACAGACAGGTCTTTTTTAGACCAAAGGAATTAGGGGCGAAACGCATGTCGCAGTCACGGCTCGAGGTCGTCACCCCGCAATCGCCGCCCCCGGTGTGGGCCGCGCTGCGCAACGAGGCGGCCCATGCGGCCCAGACCGAACCCAACCTGGCCTCGCTAATCAATGCGGTGGTCCTGAAGCACGACCGGCTGTCGGCGGCCCTGTCCTACCAGCTGGCGCGCAAGCTGTCGGACCAGGAGCTGCGGGCCATGAGCGCCCGCGAGATCGCCGAAGAGGCCTATGCCGCCGATCCGACCATCGTCGACAAGGCCGAGGCGGACCTCAAAGCCGTGTTCGAGCGCGACCCAGCCTGCAAGGGCTATGTGCAGCCATTCCTGTTCTTCAAGGGTTTCCTGGCCCTGCAGACCCACCGCATCGCCCACTGGCTGTGGAGCGAGGGCCGCGACACCATGGCCTTCTACCTGCAGAGCCGCATCTCCGAGATTTTCCAGGTCGACATCCATCCGGCCGCCCGGATCGGCTCGGGCGTGTTCATCGACCACGGCACCGGCATCGTCATCGGCGAGACCGCGGTGGTGGGTGACGACGTCTCCATGCTGCACGGGGTGACCCTGGGCGGCACGGGCGCCGAGCGTGGCGACCGCCATCCCAAGATCGGCAAGGGCGTGCTCCTGGGCGCCGGGGCCAAGGTGCTGGGCAACATCCAGATCGGCGACTACGCCAAGATCGCCTCGGGCTCGGTGGTGCTGAAGCCGGTGCCGTCGGGCTGCACCGCCGCTGGGGTGCCGGCGCGGCTGACCAACTGCCCGACCTGCGAAGCGCCGGCCCGGACCATGGACCACACCCTGGCCGACGAGATCTTCGACTATTCGATCTGAACGGCCCACAGCCGGCGCGTCGATAGGGCTTGCGCCTAGCGTCTAGGCGTCTAGGTTCGCGCGACTCTAACTTCGCCGGGCAGGAGCCGCCGTGAACGACAACGACCTGAAGCGCGTCGAAGCGCATCTGAAGCGCACGTTCGGCAACCCGCACGTGGCCGTCAAAGCCCGTCCCAAGCAGAAAGACTCGGCCGAGGTCGAGCTGAAGGGCGAGTTCATCGGCGTGATCTACGAGGACGAGGACGAACCGGGCTCGTTCCTGTTCGAAATGGCCATCCTGGCGGAAGACCTGGAATAGTCCCCGGCCGCGTCATCGCCGTCACCGGCTCGCCCGGCTCGGGCAAGAGCACGGCGGCGCGGCTGCTGGCTGACAATTCGCCGGGCGAGCGGTCGGCGCACCTGCATTCCGACGACTTCTACGACTACCTGCGCAAGGGGCGGCTGGCCCCGTGGCTGACCGAGGCCCATGCGCAGAACGCCACCGTGATCGAGGCCCTGGCCGCCGCGAGCTTCACCTATGCCCGCGGCGGCTACGAGGTGATCTTCGACGGCATACTCGGCCCCTGGTTCCTGGCCCCGTTCCGCGCACGGGCGGCGGAGGGGGTCGCTTTTCACTATGTCGTGCTGCGCACCGGACGCGAAGAGGCCCTGGCCCGGGTGATGGCGCGGGACGGGGCCGACAATATCGACGCCGCGGCCATCGCCGGCCTGTGGGATCAGTTCGCCGATCTGGGCGAGTTCGAGAAGCATGCGGTGTCGACCGACGGGCTGACGCCGGAGGCAACGGCGGCCCTAGTCCGTCAGGGCCTGGAGGCCGGCCGGTTTCGCCTGGAATAGGGCGCTCCGGTCAATCGCCCTGATCGTCGAGGGTGGCCTTGAAGCCGAGGCTGTTGGCCCTCTGCTGCAGGCCGGCCAGGCAGGCCCGCGCCTTGCCATTGATCGCGCCGAAGTCGGGCGCCGGCCCGGCGTTGGGCGCGGTGGTGGCGTTGGCCGTCATGGCCAGCTTCTCCAGCCCGTGGGTCTTGGCGTCGTAGGCGGACCAGCAGTCAGCCACGGCGGCGTCCAGGGGCTTCTGGAATTGCTGACCGACCTCCTGGCCGAAACGGAAGTTCACCAGGGTGTTGGCGGTCTTGTAGCACTCGCTCTCGGCGTTCAGCGATCCGTCGTAGCTGATCGCGCCGCTGGCCGCGAGGGCGCGGTCCGCCGCCTTGTCGCAGGCCTGCATGGCCCGGATCGCGGTGTCGGCCTGGCTGACGAAGGCCTGGGTCTGGGCTGGGGTCGGCGGGCCGGAAGGCGGAGGCGCGCAGTCCGCCAGAGCCAGGAGGCCCATCAGGCTGAAAAGCGGGAGACAATGGCGGATCAGGCCGGTCGGCAGCGTAGGCTTCATCGGTCGAGGTGCGCCATGCTGTGGGGACGCTCGATTGATTAACAAGCCTGAACAGAAGCGCAATAGCGCCTCTGCCGAAACGCCCGAGGGTCGGCGCCCGATGATCGCCCAGTTGGTCGCCGCGGCGATCCATCAGGCCGAGATCTCGGCCACGATCGCCTCGAGCGCATCGCGCATCTGCGCCGGATCCAATCTCGCCTGCAGTCCCCTCTGGCCGCCGTTAACGTAGACTTGCGCGTGTTCCAGCGCCGCCCGGTCCAGCACGGTCGGGACCTTGCGCTTCTGGCCGAACGGGCTGACCCCGCCGATGCGATAGCCGGTCATGCGCTCGGCCTCCGCCGGGGCCATCATTTCGGCGCTCTTGCCCCCTGCCGCCGCGGCCAGCTTCTTCATCGCCACTTCGCGGTCCGAGGCCAGCACCACGCAGACCGGCCGGCCATCGACCCTGGTCATCAGGGTCTTGAGCACCCGCGAGGGCGGCTCGCCCAGGGCCTCGGCAGCCTGCAGGCCGATACGCTCGGCGGACGGGTCGTAGTCATAGGCGTGCAGGGTGAAGGTGAGCCCCGCGCGGGTCAGGGCCAGGGTCGCAGGCGTGCTCTTGGACATGCCGCGGTGCTAGCCCGCCGCTGGGTTTTTTTCAAAGGCGGATGATCCGGTCACCCGGCTCATGCGTACCGACAAGTGGCGGTGACGACCATTCCCCGACCCGCCGCCTTTGCGTGACTGGCCCGGCTGGCCCATCCCCCACCCGCCAGCCGGGCCTTTTCCCTGGCGAAAGCGCTGAGCTGGTTCGCGCGGCGAGATGAATCGAGCTTTGACGCAGATGTTTCGATGAGAGCGCCACCGCTCTTTCGGTCTTGCTTGGGCAGCGTCGCCTGCCCGCCGCAAAATTCGCCAAGTTCGATGCAACCTTTGCACTACAGACGCTGTTAACTGTCCCGGGTCATCATGACACGGGCGAAAGCTGCTAGTCATGAAGCTATATTGGCATGGAATCATCGCCATTCTTCAGACGCGGTTACGTGCTGAGAGTGGCGATTCCAGGGTCGATATCCGGGTTGGAACTTGATGCACCGACAGGACCAGGCGCCATGGGATCGGGAGGGCTCGACGCCACGTCGGCGCTCGGCCGGCCACAGGCGCGCCGTGGGCGTCGTGTTCAGCCTAGTAGGGCACGTTGTGGTGCTGATGGCGCTGATGATCGCGCCGCGCATGCCGCCTCAGACGCCCGAACCGACGCCCCTTACCGTAGCCCTGATCGACGGCCGGGCTCTGGCGCCGGCGCCGATCCCCGCGCCCGAGCCGGCCAAAGCGCCTCAGCCGACCCATGAGCGGGCCAAGCCCAAGCCGGTCAAGGCGAGCCATCGTCCCGAACCGGTCAAGCCCCTGACCCGCCACGTCACCGTCGCCCGGGCCGAGGACCCTGCCGCCGCCCGGGCCGCGCGCATCGCCGCCGAGGACGCGCCGGTCGCCACCTCCGTGCCGACCCTCAGCGCCGCCCAATTGGCCGGCGCAGCCAGCGCCGATTCCGGGGAACTGGGCGGGGGGACCTGCGACATGGCCGGCCGGCTGCAGGAGGTGTTGCGCCACGACCACCTGGTGCGCACCGCGGTCTCCAGCCTGACCGGCAAGTCGATCATGGTCTGGAACGGCGAGTGGAAATGGATGCCCGGCGACACAGGCCAGGGCCTGACAGCCGTGCGCCAGGCCCTGATCTGGGAGATCGCCTATGCGCCCGAATCCTGCCGCTCAAGGCAGATGCACGGGCTGGTGTTGTTCTCGGTGAACGAGGCAGGCGGACCGGTGCGGCTGGCCGTGGGCGACAGCGACTGGCGCTGGACCGACCTTTTGGCGCCGCGGGGCGCGGCCAGGACCTATCGGCCCTAATTCAGGCGACGCCCGCCGGCGCCGCCGGCTTCCTGTGTTTGATCATCAACTCGGTGACCATCGCCGTGCGCGCCTGGCGCGCGGCCACGAAGTCGGCGCCGCGGGTCTCGTCCAGCAGGTGTAGGGGCTGGGTTTCCTGACCTACCGGAGCGATGGCGGCGTCGACATAGGCGAACCGGGCTGGGTCCTTGACGGTCTTGCGCATGAACCGCTTCAGTCGGAACCAGGTCGCGTAGGCGCTGATCCCGGTGCTGGCCAGATGGGCCAGGTATTTGGGGTAGAAGA
Source organism: Phenylobacterium montanum (assembly GCF_018135625.1). Classification (NCBI taxonomy): domain Bacteria; kingdom Pseudomonadati; phylum Pseudomonadota; class Alphaproteobacteria; order Caulobacterales; family Caulobacteraceae; genus Poindextera; species Poindextera montana. The sequence goes on along the minus strand of NZ_CP073078.1, from coordinate 2,151,821 downwards.
CCAGCGGGCTTTCGATCGGCCGCCCGGGACGGCGCTGGCGGCGGTCCTTGATGCGGACCAGGCCGCCCTCCAGCTTGGCCACGCCCTCCAGCCGCACGATCTCGCGATAGGCGGTGAGCAGGCCGCAGGTGATCAGCTTCATGTTCGAGCCCAGCGCGGCCATGCGCCGTATGACCGTGCGCATGTGGTCGAAGGAATAGAAGCTGGCGTGGGCCTCGCGATAGGCGCTCTCCCAATCCTCGTCGCTCATGACGGGGTGGTGGGCGACCCGGTGGTTCAGGTCGTACTTGTTCATGTCGCCGTCCATCCAGGTCCCGGCGTCGACCATCCGCCGATGATCCTCGCTGCCCGGCAGGGGCGTCAGGTAGTTCAGATAGAGGATGTCGATCGGCAGTTCGCGCTTCAGGATCTCGATGTCGTGCAGGATCGAGGCCTTGGTGTCGTGCGGGAAGCCGATGATGTAGCCGCAGATGATGACGAGGGAGTGCTGCTTCCAGGCCAGGAACATCTCGCGATATTCCTCGACCCTGTTCTGCCGCTTCTTCACCGCCTGCAGGTTGTCGGAATTGATGTTCTCGAGGCCGACGAACAGCTGGTCCAGGCCGGCGGCCACACAGGCGTCGATGAAGCCCGGGGTGTGGTGGGCCAGGGTGTCGACCTGCATGATCAGGCGGATGTCGACCCCTTCCTCGCGCCGCATCCGCGCCAGGGTCTCCAGGAACGGCTTCCAGTTCTTGTTGCGGGCGAAGTTGTCGTCGGTGACGAAGTAGCGGCGGATGCCATGGCGGGCGTTGTCGCGGATGATCCGCTCCAGGTCCTCCACGGTGCGGAAGCGGCTCTTGCGGCCCTGGACGTTGATGATGGTGCAGAAGCTGCATTCGAACGGGCAGCCGCGGCCGAGGTCGAAGCTGGCGCAGTTGCTCATGGTCTTGGCCACGATCTCGGGCGCCAGATAGGGCGTCGGCGCGCCGGCCAAATTCGGCGTCGATTTCAAATGATTGTAGACCGCCTTCAGCGCGCCTGCCTTCGCGTCCAGCAGCACCTCGTCCAGCCGGCCTTCTTCCGCCTCGCCGGCGAAGAAGCTGATCCCGAGGCTCTGCGCCTCCTTCAGTTCGACCGGCATCTCGTCCAGCATGGAAAGGCAACCCGAGACGTGGAAGCCGCCGATGCACACTGGGACCCCCGCCGCCCGCAACGGCCTGGCGATGTCGACCGCGCGGGGGAACTGGTTGGTCTGGACGCCGACCAGGAACACCACCGCCTTGCCGCCGCTCTCACGGATTTCGCGCACGATACGGTCCGGGCGGACGATGGTGTTGATCTCGTCGATGACGATCAGGCGGGCGGGCGTATCGCCCAGCACGCCGCGGTCCAGGCTGTCCTGCGTCAGGGCCGTCACGCAGGCCAGGGAGTTGGCCGGGATGATCGAGCGCCACCACTGCACCGGATAACCGTCGTCGTCATAGCGCGTCGGCTTGATCAGGTAGATCGAAAGCGCCCCAGACCCCACCATCGACGACCCCCAGGCGGACAACCGGATTTTCGGAACGGCCGCACTCTGGACCGGCGCCCGCCTTCCCTCAAGGCGGGAAATGCCGCCTGGCGATGGGGCTGCGGGTCAGCCCTTCTTCGCTGGCGCGGCCGCCCAGGGCTGGGACAGCGGATAGAACTGCTCGCTCATCTGCGGGAAGGCCTCGGCCAGGAGGCTCGCCGGCGTCCAGCCCTCGTCCTTGTGCAGGGTCGCGATCGGGCGGGGCTGGCTGTAGAGCAGCACATCGTCGCCGCGGGCGCCGAAGATCTGACCGCTGACGCCCCGCGCCGCCTCGGCGCACAGGGCCACCGCCAGCTTGGCCGGCTGATCGGGGCGGACGGTCTCGGCCATGCGCTTGCGTCGCTCAGCCTGGGCCTCGTCCTTGATCGGCACCGACTGGGTCATCCGCGTCCAGGCCACCGGCGCGATGATGTTGGAGCGCACGTTGCGCGAGGCTCCCTCCATGGCCAGCACCCGCGACAGGCCCATGATCCCCAGCTTGGCGGCGGCGTAGTTGGTCTGGCCGACATTGCCGATCAGGCCCGATGTCGAAGTGAACAGCACGAAACTCCCGTCGTGCTGCTCGCGGAAATGTTCGATCGCCGCCCGGCAGACGTTGAACGAGCCGCGCAGGTGGACGTCGATCACCGCGTCCCAGTCGGCCGGGTCCATCTTGTGGAACATGTGGTCGCGCAGGATGCCGGCCGGATTGATCACAGCGTGCAGCCCGCCGAAGGTGTCGATCGCTTGGCGCACCATCCCCTGCGCCGCCGCGAGTGAGGTGACGCTCTCCGAGTTGGAGACCGCCTCGCCGCCGGCCGCGCGTATCTCCTGGGCCACGGTCTCGGCCGGCCCGGTCGAGCACTCGTCGCCGCCGTGAAGCCCGCCGCCCAGGTCGTTGACCACCACCTTGGCCCCCTCGCAAGCGGCGATCAGGGCGCAGTCGCGCCCGATGCCGTTGCCGCCGCCGGTGACCAGCACCACCTTGCCTGCCAGAACGCCCATCGCGTCTCTCCCTCGACGCCTTTTCGGCTGTCCGATCGTCTTGGGCGGCAGTTGACCCCGGAGCCGCCCTGCTTTCAACATATCGGCGTTCACTGAAAAAAGGAGCGCGCCGTGAGCCAAGCCCACGTGAACCCAAACGGCGCCCTGAAGGGCCGAACCGCCCTGGTCACCGGCGCCAGCCGCGGCATAGGCGCGGCGATCGCCACCCGCCTGGCTATGGAAGGCGCCCGCATCGCCGTCTCGGCCCGCACGGCGGAGGAGGGCGAGAGCCGCCTGCCGGGAACCCTGGCCGAGACCGTCGGTCACATCCGCGACATCGGCGGCGAGGCCGTGGCGATCAAGGCCGACCTCGCCCAGTCGGCCGAGCGCGAGCGGCTGGTTCAGGAAGCGGTCGCCGCCCTGGGGCCGATCGACATCCTGATCAACAACGCCGCCATCACATATTTCATGCCGGTCGAGGATTTCACCGACAAGCGTTTCGCCCTGATGCTGGAGGTGCAGGTGCATGCGCCCTTCCATCTGTCGCAATTGGTGCTGCCGGCCATGCGCGAGCGGCGTCGGGGCTGGATCGTCAACATCTCCTCGCCCGCCGGAATCCATCCCAAGCAACCTTACGGCCCGTTCCGCGGCGGCACGGTCTACGGCATGTGCAAGGCGGCGCTGGAGCGGTTCACCACCGGCCTGGCGTCGGAGGTCCACAGTGAGGGCATCGCCGTCAACGTTGTCTCGCCGGGCTTGGTGGATACGCCCGGCGTGGCGGTGCACGGCCTGATCAACGAGCACACCAAGGACCGGGTGCAGCCGATCAAGGTGATCGCCGAGGCGGTCTATCAACTGTCCAAGGCCGACCCGAAGACCATGACCGGCCGCGTGCTCTATGCCGAGCCGTTCCTGGAGGAGCTCGGCCTGGCGGCGGTCGAACTCGCCTGACGCTTGCCGGCGACTGGCCACGCTCATAGAGAAGCACCATGCACGACCACGACGGCCACAATCATCATCACCATCATGATCACGACCGCGGCCAGGAGCCGCCGTCGGACTGGGCCCTGCGCGTGAAGGCGCTGGAGTCGCTGATGGTCGAGAAGGGGCTGGTCGACCCGGCCGCCCTGGACGCTATCATCGAGACCTACCAGCACAAGGTCGGCCCGCGCAACGGCGCCCGGGTGGTGGCCAAGGCCTGGAGCGATCCGGCCTATCGCGAACGGCTGCTCGACGACGCCACAGCGGCCATCGCCGAGCTGGGCTATGGCGGGCGCCAGGGCGAGCACATGGTGGCGGTCGAGAACACGGCCACGGTGCACAACATGGTCGTCTGCACCCTTTGCTCCTGTTACCCCTGGGCCGTGCTGGGCCTGCCGCCGGTCTGGTACAAGTCCTCGCCCTACCGCTCGCGGGCGGTGATCGATCCCCGCGGCGTGCTGGCCGAGTTCGGCCTGAGCCTGCCCGAGGAGACCGAGATCCGAGTCTGGGATTCTACCGCCGAGATCCGCTACCTCGTCATTCCCGAGCGCCCGGTCGGAAGCGAGGGTTTGGATGAGGACGCCCTGGCCGAACTGGTCAGCCGCGATTCCATGATCGGCGTGGCCCTGGCCAGGTCCCCCGCATGAACGGCGTCCACGACATGGGTGGCATGCATGGCCTCGGCCCCATTGCGCCCGAGGTCGACGAGCCCCTGTTCCATGAACCCTGGGAAGCGCGGGCCCTGGCCCTGACCCTGGCGGCCGGCGCCTGGGGACGGTGGAATATCGACCGCTCGCGGCATCAGCGCGAGCGGATACCTGGGCCCACCTATCTCGCCCTCGGCTATTACGAGAAATGGATCACCGCCCTGATCGAGCTGATGGTGCAGGAGGATCTGGTTACCCGCGAGGAGCTCAAGCGAGGGTCGCCGGCGGCCGGCGCCGCCAGGCTGGATCCGCCGCTGACCGCCGAGCGCGTGCCCGGCGTCCTCGCCCGTGGCGGGCCGACCGAGCGGGAGAGCGGCAGGGCGCCGCGGTTTACGCCCGGCGACCGGGTGCGGGCGCGCAACATCAACCCGACCGGCCACACCCGCTTGCCGCGCTACGCCCGCGGCCATCTGGGCGAGGTCTCGCGCCGCCACGGGGCGCACGTCTTTCCCGACGCCAACGCCCATGGCCACGGCGAACAGCCCCAGCCCCTCTATCAGGTGCGGTTCGACGCGGGCGAATTGTGGGGCGCGGACGCGGCCTTCAAGGGTTCGGTCTATCTCGACCTCTGGGAGGACTATCTTGAGCCGGCCTGACGCCGTCGCCCTGAAGGCGCTTCGTCTGCCGTCCGACGCCGAGGGGCCGGTGTTCGCCGAGCCCTGGCAGGCTCAGGCCTTCGCCCTGGTCGTAGGGCTTTACGAAGCCGGCGCCTTCACCTGGGCGGAGTGGGCCGAGGCCCTGTCCCAGGAGCTGGCCGAGGCAGAGGCGCGGGGGCAGCCCGACGATGGGACCGGGTACTACCAGCACTGGCTGGCGGCGCTGGAGCGGCTGGCCACGGCCCGTGGCCTCGCGCCCGCCGCCGCCCTTGCCCAGCGCAAGGCCGACTGGGCCGAGGCCTACCGCCGCACGCCGCACGGCCGTCCGGTCGAGCTCGGCTGATCCACAGGCGATCATACCCAGCTAAAGCGCCGCTTTGGGCGATAGCCAAGCCAGTCAGCGGGCCCGCCTTAGAGGTTGTTAACTGGGCCTGGGTATTAATCGGGCGACTGAAACCCCGCAGGGTTGTCGCGGCCGCGGCGAGCCGATCGGGACAAGAAGAGGCGCCCCGGCCGCTCATGCGCTTGGCCCTACGCAGGCTGGTCTCCCGATTCCGGCGCGCCGAACGCGGCGCGACGGCAGTCGAGTTCGCCATGCTGGTCACCCCGCTGGTAGGCATCATCCTGGCCTCGCTGCAGACGGCGATCATCTTCGCCTATGACGAGGCCCTGCAGTCGGTGACGCTGAAGGCGGCGCGACAGCTGATGACCGGAACGGCCCAGACCTCGGGCCTGACCCAGGCCCAGTTCACCAACGCCGTCTGCGGTTACGCCTCGCCGGTCTTCACCTGCAGCAACATCATGGTCGACGTGGAGTCGGGATCGACCTTCTCGGCGATCGCCACCGCGCCGCTCAGCCTGACCTACAACGCCTCCGGCGTGGCCACCAACACCTGGAAATATTCGCCGGGCAACGCCGGCGACATCGTCATCGTGCGGGTGATGTACAACTGGCCAGTGATCGCCGCGCCCCTGATGCCGGGCCTGGCCAACCAGTCTAACGGCTCGCGCCTCTTGGTCGGCACCGCGGTGTTCAAGAACGAGCCCTACGGATGAGCCGGCGCGGCAGACTGTGGGCGGCCTTGAGGGACCGGCGCGGCGTCGCCGCCGTCGAATTCGCCCTTTTGATGCCCGTTTACCTGCTGCTCTATCTCGGCGGGTTCGAGGTGTCTCAGGCGGTCGCGATCTATCGCAAGCTGAGCGACACCACGGTCGAGCTGGCCAATATCACCGCCCAGTACACCACCATGTCGTATAACGACGTGAATAGCGTCGAGGCGGCCTCGGCCCAGATCATGGCGCCCTATTCCACCAGCGGGGTGGCCATCGTGGTGTCCGAGATCAGCACCGACGCCAGCAGCCACGCCACGGTCAGCTGGAGCGTGCCTTACAATGGGGCCACGGCCCTGACCGCCGGCGCCGCCTACACCCTGCCCAGCGGCATGGTCACCGCCAGCACCAGCTATATTCTGGTCAAGACCACCTACACCTACACCCCGTCGATCGGCTCGGCCTTCATCGGCTCGATCCCGATGACCGACCAAATCTACATGCTGCCGCGGCAGTCGACCTCGATCTCCTATACCGGCTGAGGCGAACAGGCTGATGACCACAAAGCCCAGACTTCTCGACCGCGCCGGCGGCTTCGCCCGCCGCCTGGCTACGGCCCGGCGCGGCAATGTGGCGATCATCACCGCCTTTGCGATGATCCCGCTGCTGTTCGCCCTCGGCATGGGTGTGGACTACACCATGGCCAAGCGGCGCCAGGACCAGATCAACGGCTATGCCGACGCAGCCGCCCTGGCGGGGGTGACGCCGAACATGATGGCGCAGAACTCGACGGCGGCGCAGACCGCGGCCTCGAACATGTTCTCAGCCCAGCTGTCGACCATCGGCCAGGTGACCTACAACCCCAACAACATCTCGGTCACCGCCACAGACCAAGCCTCGGGCACCAGCCTGAACCGCACCGTCACGGTCAGCTATTCGGCCAATTCGACCAATATCTTCAGCGGCGTCCTCGGCATGAACTCGATCCCCATCCAGGGCTCGTCGACCGCCACCTCCAGCCTGTCGCCACAGATCGACTTCTACCTGCTGCTCGACACATCTCCCTCGATGGAGATCGCGTCCTCCACGACCGGCATCAGCACCATGGTGTCCTACACGTCTTCGCAGGGCGGATGCGCTTTCGGCTGCCACGAGGTCAACCCGGCGGGCGACAATCTTGGCAACCCGTCGAACGTCACCTGCACCAATGGGACCAAGAGCTTCCCGAGCGGCGGCGAGGATAACTATTCGCTGGCCCGTTGCCTGGGCGTGAGTCTGCGCATCGACCTGGTCAACCAGGCGGTCCAGAGCCTGATGAGCACGGCGGCGACCACGGCCAGCCAGAACCACACCACCTATCGCGCGGCGATCTATACGATCGACTACAGCTTCAACACCTTGCAGGCCCTGACCAGCAACCTGACCACGGCCCAGACCTCGGCCGCGAACCTCAGCGCGCTGCAGGTCTACAATCAGAGCTGCGTGACCAAGACCACCTGCAACAACGACGAGGACTCCTATCTGGAGACCGGTCTGTCCAGCGCCAATTCCGTCATGCCCAACCCCGGGTCCGGCACCAGCAACAAGGGCGACACCCCGCAGGAAGTGCTGTTCATCGTCAGCGACGGCGTCGACGACTATGGGTCGGGCAGCAGCCGGATCATGGCTCCGATGGGCACCAAGTCGACCTGGTGCAGCTCGATCAAGAACCGAGGCATCCGGATCGCCTTCCTTTATCTGACCTACAATCCACTGCCGACCAACAGCTTCTACAACAGCAATATCAAGCCGTTCCAACCCAGTATCGCCACCGACGCCCAGAACTGCGCATCGGCTGGCCTCTATTTCGAGGTCGATACCGGGGGCGATATCACTGGAGCCCTGACCCAGTTGTTCGAAAAGGCCGTGGCCACCGCCCACCTCAGCCAGTGAGGCGGGGGTCAGCCGGCGTCAGACGAGGACCGCCTGGGCGTCGTCGAGCTTCAGGGTCTCGCGCAGCTCGCGCTTGAGGAACTTGCCGTTTGCGTTGCGCGGGATCGGGTCCTTGAGGAACCAGACGTAGCGCGGGATCTTGTGCTTGGAGATGTGCGCTTCGCAGTGCTCGCGCAGCGCCTCGACGTGCAGTTCCTGCCCCGGCCGCAGGACGATGGCGGCGGCCACCTCCTCGCCCAGGCGCGTGTCCGGCACGCCGAACACGCAGCACTCGGCCACCGCCGGGTGGTGGTGCACGCAGGCCTCGACTTCGGCGCAATAGACGTTCTCGCCGCCGCGCAGCACCATGTCCTTTTTGCGGTCGACGATGTAGATGAAGCCGTCCTCGTCGATCCGGGCCACGTCGCCCGTATGCAGCCAGCCGTCGGTGATCGACTGGGCGGTGGCGTCCGGGCGATTGATGTAGCCCTTGATCACCGGGGCGCCGCGCACCCACAGCTCGCCGACCTGGCCCTGCGGCAGTTCCTGGCCGTCGTCGCCGACGATGCGGGTCTCGAAGTTCGGCATGGCCGGGCCGCAGCTGGCCGGCTTGCCGACGAAGAGGTCGCCCGAGACCGAAGTGATGATGCCGCAGGTCTCGGTCATGCCGTAGCCGGTGTTGGGCCGGGCGGTGGCCACTTGCTCGTCGATCTTGGCCACCAGGTCCGGCTGCAGCGCCGCGCCGCCGCCGCCGAGCGAGAGCAGGGTGGAGGTGTCGGTCTTGGCGAAGTCCGGGTGGGTGAGCAGTTCGCGCGACATCACCGGCACGCCGCTCATGGCGCTGACCTTCTCCTTCTCGATCAGCCTCAGGGCCTCGCCGGCGTCCCAGCGGTACATCAGGACCAGCTTGCCGCCGGCGGCGGTGACCAGATAGGCGCCGCAGTTGTTGGCGGTGACGTGGAACAGTGGCGTGGTCAGAAGGGCCACGGGGATCGGCGCCGGCGCGTTCGGGTCGATCGGAACGCCCGTGCCCAATGCCGTCGCCAGAGCCTGGGACTGTCCGGAAAACACCAGGTTGAACAGGTTGTTGATGCAGCCGCGGTGCGTCAGCTGGGCGCCCTTGGGCCGGCCAGTGGTGCCGGAGGTGTAGAAGATGCAGGCGTCGTCGTCGGGGTCGACCTTGACCTCAGGGAGGGGGCCGCCCGTGGCGACGACCTCAGCCCAGGGCGTGAGCCCGGCGGGCGCATCCTCGATCCGCACCCCGACCAGCTTGATCCCCTCGGCCATGGCCGGCCGCTCATGCACGCGCTGCAGGCGCTCACGGTCAAGGAACAGGATCTTGGGCGCCGAATCCTGCAGGGCGTATTCCATCTCGTCGGCGACCCACCAGGCGTTCATGCCCACGGCCGCCACGCCGACGCAGACGCAGGCCCAGTAGATCAAGAGCCATTCCGGGTAGTTGCGCATGGCGATCGCCACCCGGTCGCCCGGCTTGACCCCCTGGCGCAGCATCCAGTTGGCCACGGCCGCCACCTGGGCGTGGGCCTGGGCGTAGGTCAGCCGTTCATCCTGATAGACCAGGTAGTCGCGTTCGCCGAAGGCGGCGGTGGACAGCCAGAACTCGCGCACGCTGGGCGGGGCGTTCTTGTAGGCCCTCAGCTTGACGCCGCGGACTTCGACCTCGGCGATTTCGAACGGCGCCCCCGGCGCGGTCAGCTGGGCCCAGGCCTGCTTGAGCTCCTTGTAGTGCATGTCCGAGCGCTCCCAGATGACTTATCGTTGTTAAGCCGGCTAGAGCCCCACGGGCGCGTTGTCAAACGAGATCGAGCCTTCAAGCCGGATACACACGCGTCTGCTTGACCACCCCGTAGGCGAAGCTGGTGTCGATCGAAGCGATGCCGGGAATGGCCCGGATCCTGCGGCGGATGAAGTCCTCATAGGCCTCCAGGCTGGCGACGATCACGCGCAGCAGATAGTCGTCTCCGCCGGCCAGCAGGTGGCAGTCGAGCACCTCGTCCAGCCGGGCGATCTGGCTCTCGAAGCCGCGGATGGTCTCTTCCGAATGCCGCTCCAGGCGGATGCGCACGAACACAGTGATCGGCAGGCCATAGGCCTTCTGGTCCACGAGGGCGGTATAGCCGGTGATCACCGCGGCCGCCTCCAGATTGCGCAGGCGCCTGAGGCATGGCGAGGGCGACAGGTTCACCCGCTCGGCCAGCTCCTGGTTGGTCAGGCGGCCGTCCTTCTGCAGCTCGCGGATGATCTGACGGTCCTTGGCGTCCATGGGACCTCCATATTGGCAGGATCTGCCAATAGATATCTCCAGAGTGGCAGAACTCGCAAGCATCTGCGGCGCGAACCAGCGCAGGATCGCCTCAATCCTGGAGACCCCAATGCCCTTCGACGATGTGCCCCACGAGCCCGGCTTCGCCACCCGCGCCATCCACTTCGGCTATGAGCCGATGGACGAGCAGGGGGCGCTGACCCCGCCGTTGCACCTGACCTCGACCTTCGCCTTCGACACGGCCGAGCAGGGCGGGGCGCTATTTGCGGGGCAGGCGGCCGGCTACATCTATTCGCGCATCGCCAATCCGACGACGGACCTTCTGGAGCGCCGCATCGCCGTCCTGGAGGAGGCCGAGGCGGGCTTGGCCACGGCTTCGGGCATGGGCGCGATCACCGCGGTGATGTGGACCTTCCTGCGGCCCGGCGACGAGGTGATCACCGACGTCACCCTCTACGGCTGCACCTTCGCCTTCATGCGGGACGGCCTGGCGCGGTTCGGGGTCAGGATCACCCATGTGGACCTGACCGATCCGGCAGCGCTGGAGGCGGCGATCTCGCCGGCGACCCGGATCGTCTATTTCGAGACCCCGGCCAACCCCAACATGCGCCTGGTGGACATCGCCGCCATCTCGGCCATAGCCCGCGCCGCCGGGGCCCTGACCGTGGTCGACAACACCTATGCGACTCCCATGGTCACCCGCCCGGTCACGCTCGGCGCCGACATCGTCGTGCATTCGGCGACCAAGTACCTGGGCGGCCATGGCGACCTGATCGGCGGCTTGGTCGCCGGCCGAGCCGGGGACATGGCTCAGGTGCGCGCGGTGGGGATCAAGGACATGACCGGCGCGGTCATGGCGCCGTTCAACGCCTTCCTGATCCTGCGTGGCCTGAAAACCCTGCAACTGCGTATCGCGCGCCATTGCCAGACGGCCATGACGGTGGCGCGAATGCTGGAAGCCCATCCGGCGGTTGCTACGGTCGCCTATCCGGGCCTGGAGAGCTTTTCCCAGCATGAATTGGCCCGGCGCCAGATGCCCGGCTTCGGCGGCATGATCGCCTTTGAACTCGCCGGCGGTTTTGCGGCCGGAGCGGCCATGATGAACCGGCTGAAGCTGGTGCGCCGCGCCGTCTCCCTGGGCGACGCCGAGAGCCTGATCCAGCATCCGGCCAGCATGACCCACTCGACCTATACGCCTGAGGAACGCCATGCCTTCGGCATCTCCGATGGTCTGATCCGCCTGTCGGTGGGGCTGGAGGACGAGGCCGACATCCTGCGCGACCTGCAGCAGGCCTTGGCAGGCTGAGCGCTCGTCGGCTCTTTCCCTGTCGCCATCGACCGGCTTTGATGCCTGGCCTCGAAGGCGAGCGGAGGGCGGCATGGCGCTGAGATCGATCCTGGGGCTGAGCATCCTCGCCGCATTCGCTGCGCCGGCGCTCCCGGGCGACTCCGCACCGCCAGCGCCGAGCGCCGCTCAGCAGCGGCTGATCGGCGAATACGGTCCGGCGACGGACCTTCTAGAAATCTATGAGGCCGGCGGCCGGCTCTATGCTGACGGCCATGGTCTGCATGTCCAACCCCTGGAGAGTGCGAGCGGCCTGAAGGCCGACGGCGGCAGCGTCACCCTGGACGGCGCCCGCTTGCCGCGCCGCGACATCGGGGCCGAGGTGGTAGCCCAGATCCGCGCCGGCGAGCACGGCGATCCGGCGGCCCTGCGCGCGGCGGCCCTGAGGGCGACCCCGCCTGCCGAGCCGCCGGCGAAGCGGGCCATGGACCTGGTTCCGATCACCCGCTTCGACCCGACCATCAAGCTCGACATCCGCTACGCCGGCTCGGACAATTTCATGGGTTTTCCCCTTTACGAGCGGCCCGCGGCCTATCTGCAGCGCCCGGCGGCCGAGGCGCTCGGGCGAGTGCAGCAGGCGCTGAAGGCCGAGGGCTTGGGTCTTCTGGTGCACGACGCCTACCGGCCCTGGTTCGTCACCCGCATGTTCTGGGACGCCACCCCGCCCGAAGACCATATGTTCGTCGCCGACCCGGCCAGGGGCTCGCGCCACAACCGCGGCTGCGCCGTCGACCTGACCCTCTACGACCTCGCCACCGGCCGGCCGGTCGAGATGCCGGGCCGCTATGACGAGATGTCGCCGCGCTCCTACGCCGCCTATGCCGGCGGAACCAGCCGCCAGCGCTGGGCGCGCGACCTGCTGCGCCGGGCCATGGAGCGCGAGGGCTTCCAGGTGCTGGCCGAGGAGTGGTGGCACTTCGACTACAAGGAATGGGCGGACTATCCGATCGGGAACACGCCCTTCAGCGCCCTGCCGGACTAGACAAGCTCCAGCGCGGCGGGATCACTGACCCTGAAGTCGAGACTCACCCCCGGAGCGCCATCCATGACCGTCCATCGCCGAGACTGGCTCAAGCTCGCCGGGCTCGCAGGCGCGTTCGCCGCCGTCGACCCGGCTGAAGCGCGCCAGGCCGCCCCGCCGGCTACGGCGACCGTTTCGGCGGCGGGCGCCGGCCACGACTACCGCCCGGCGATCGAGGCCCTGAAGCGTTATGTCGATGGCCACCTCGCCGCCTATCGCCTGCCTGGGATGACCCTGTCGCTGGCCGACGCCGAGGGCTTTTCCGCTGTGCTCGTCGCCGGCTGGTCCGATGTCGAACGGCTCCAGCCGGTGCGGCCCGAGCACCTGTTCCAGATCGGCTCGATCAGCAAGTCGTTCTGCGCTCTGCGCCTCTTGCGCCTCGTTGACGAGCGGCGGCTGAGCCTGGACGCCGACCTGCACAGCCTCCTGCCCGGCGCAGCTCTGCCGGACCATGCCCGCATCACCCTGCGCCACGTCCTGACCCATTCCTCCGGCCTGCCCGCCGACGCGCCGGTCTTCCCGCGTGGCGGGGGCGAGACCCTTTGGCAGGGCTTCGAGCCAGGGACGCAGTTCTCCTACAGCAACACCGGCTACGAGTTGCTGGGCCATCTGGTCGAGCAACTGGATGGGGTCCCATATCACCAGGCGCTCAAGGCGGCGGTGCTGGATCCGCTCAGCATGAACGAGACCCGCGCGCGGATCCGCGTCGCCGATCAGTCGCATTTCGCCGCCAGCTATTCGCCGGCCTATGTCGATCGGCCGTTTGTCCGCGGCGGCCGGCTGGCGCCGGCCGCGCCGCTGAACTTCGCCAACGCCGCGGGATGCGTGGCCGCCAACGCCGGTCAGATGGCGATCTATCTGCATTGGCTGATCAGGGCGGGGCGCGGGCAGGGCGAACCCCTGCTGTCGGACGCCTCGCGCCGCGCCTTCGTCACGCCGGCGATCAAGGCGCCCGAGTTCGGGCCCCAGGCGCAGTACGCCCTAGGCCTGGCCGTGGTCCCGGTCGACGGGCGGCCCTGCCTGCACCACACCGGCGGCATGGCCAGTTTCAGCTCGTCGATCCACGTGGACGCGGACGCCGGGGTCGGCGCCTTCGCCAGCGTCAACGCCCGGGCCGAGGATGATTATCGCCCGCGCCAGGTCACAGCCTATGCCCTCGATCTGATGCGGGCGGTGCGGGAGGGGCGGCCCTTGCCGTCGCCCCCGCCGATCCCGTCGGCGACCCTGGTGGAAAAGCCGTCGCAATATGCCGGGCGGTTCGTCGCCGCCGACGGCGCCGCGATCGAGCTGCGTCCGGCCGGCGACGGCCTGGTGCTGGTGGCTGACGGCGCCCCACGTAACCTGCAGCCGACCGGCGACGGCGTGTTCACGGCGGTCGGGCCGGCCGACGAGACCTCCGGCTTGATCGTCAAGGTCGATGGCGGCGTGGCGCGCTCGGTCGGCTGGGGCGAAAGGCTCTATCAGGCGCCCGGCGTCGCCGCCCCGCCGCCGGTCGATCCCGCGCTGACCCGGCTCGCCGGCGTCTATGACAGCGGCGATCCGTGGACCGGCCAGGCCGAGGTCGTGGCTCGCCCCGACGGCCTTTGGCTGGGCGGAACCACCGCCATGACGCGGCTTGGGGACGGCGCCTACCGCGTCGGGGGCGACGCCTGGAGTCCGGAGCGGGCCCGCTTCGACGGCGACCTCGCCGGCCGGCCGCAGCGGCTCAACCTGTCGGGAGTCGATCTGCGACGCATCTGATTGACCCTGTTAACCAATATCGCTTTAAGCGACGCACAATCTCTGTTCCCTCATAGCTGGAACTTGCGATAGGCTGGCTGGCACAGTGGAGACAGGGAGGGTTGGATGGTCCGGGCGACGGAGCCGATCTGCCGGACCCATCTGATCGGCCTTTGGCAGGCGGCGCTGGCCGGCCTCTGCGCCAGTCTGTCCGCTGGCGCCGCCTGCGCTACTGCGCCGCCCTCCGCCGCCGACCTCGACAGGATGCCGATCGAGGATCTGGCCAGGATCGAGGTCTCATCGGTCTCCAAGACCTACGAGCCGCTCAGCGACGCCGCGGCGGCGATCTATGTCATCACCCACGAAGACATCGTCCGCTCGGGCGCCACGAGCCTGCCGGATCTTCTGCGCCTGGCGCCCAACCTTCAAGTGGCCCAGGTCAACGCGTCGACCTTCGCCGTCACCGCTAGGGGCTTCAATGGCGCGGCGGCCGACAAGCTCTTGGTGCTTGTCGACGGGCGCAGCGTCTATACGCCCTTCGTCAACGGGGTCTATTGGGACGCCCAGGACGTGGTCCCCGAGGATATCGAGCGGATCGAGGTGATCAGCGGACCGGGCGCCACCCTGTGGGGCGCAAACGCGGTCAACGGGGTGATCAACATCATCACCCGCAAGGCCGCCGACACCCAGGGCGGCTTCGTCGAGGTCGGCGGCGGCGACCGCACCGGTCATGCGGCGCTGCGCTATGGCGGGCGGATCGGGGGCTCGCTCGCCTGGCGCGCCTATGTCGACGGCTCGGACTTCGCCGCCAGCCGCGCGGCGACCGGCGCCAGCGCCGACGACGCCTGGCGCCACCGCCAGGGCGGCTTCCGCCTCGACTGGACGCCGGGTCAGGATCAGGTGACGCTGCAGGGCGATGTCTATGCCGGAATCGAGGGTCAGCCCCAGGGCAATCCCGACGATCACGTCTCGGGGCATAACCTGCTTGCCCGCTGGACCCGGCCGCTAGGCGACAAGGGCACGGTGCAGGTCCAGGCCTATTACGACTATCTGCAGCGCCACACACCGGGAGAGTTTACCGAGACCCTGCGCACCTACGACCTCGAGGCGCAGCACAATTTCGACCTCGGGGCTCGCCAGCAGATCGTCTGGGGCGCCGGCTTCCGCGCCATGGCCGACGACTTCGCCATCGTCCCTGGCAATCCGTCGAACCCTCTGACCCAGTTCTTCGACCCGGAAAAGCGCACGCTCAACCAGGGCGACCTGTTCGCCCAGGACACCGTCACCCTAACGCCTGCGGTCAAGCTGGTGGTGGGGCTGAAGCTGGAGGACGACGCCTACAGCAGCGTCGAACCCCTGCCAACCCTGCGCCTGTCCTGGCGGATCGACCCGGCCAACCTTGTCTGGGCGGCCGTCTCGCGGGCTGTCCGCGCGCCTTCGCGCCTCGACCGCGATTTCAATGAGGTGTCCGGACCGATCCGGGTGCTGACCGGCGGCCGCTTCATTCGCGAGCAGTTGATCGCCTACGACCTCGGCTATCGCGCCCAGCCGACGCCTCGGCTCTCGTTTTCGCTGTCCGCCTACTACAACGACTATCAGGACCTGCGCTCGTTCGAGCTGACTCCGGTCACCGTGCTGCCGGCGATCATCGAGAATCGCATGGAGGGTGAGACCTACGGCGTGGAGGCCTGGGCCGCCTGGCAGGTGCTGGACTGGTGGAGGCTCTCGGCCGGCGCCGAATGGATGCACGAGGACCTGCGCTTCAGACCCGGCGCCAGCGGCCTAGGCGGGATCGAGATCGCCGGCGACGATCCCAAATACCAGGCCCAGCTGCAGTCGATGATGAACCTGGGTCATCATGTGAATTTCGGCCTCGATGTGCGCGGGGTCGGGCCCCTGCCGGCGCCCGCTTCGCCGGCCTATGTGGAGGCGGACGCGCGCCTGGCCTGGGCGGTCAATGATACGGTCGAAATCTCGCTGCGTGGCGACAATCTGTTCAACCCCCATCACCTGGAATTCGGTTCAGGCGCTTCGAACGTCCAACTCGGCGCCACCGGCGTGGAGAGCGAGCGCAGCTGGTATCTGGCGACCCGGCTGAGGTTCTAGGGGTTCCAGAGGTTTCAGGGCGCGTGGCAGGGGCGACATAAAATGATCGATTTGGCGGCCTAGGTTCCTTCTGGGGCGCGAAGCTGGGAAGTCTTGCATGACCGCCGGTGTTTCAGACGATCTGCGCGCCGCCATAGCCGTCACGCGGTTTGGCTTGGGCGCGCGTCCGGGTGAACTGGCGGCGGCCAGACCCGATCCCGTCGCCTGGCTGGAAGGCCAGATCCGTCCCGGCGGCGCCGATCAGCCGGCCGGCGCGCTGCCGGACAGCCGCGACCGTCTGATGGCCCTGCTCGCCTATCGGGACGAGGTCAAGGACGTCAAGGCCGAAGCCAAGGCGGCTCCTTCTGCCGAGCCGTCAGAGCCCCAGGCCATGTCGGACAGCGAGCGACGCGCGAAGAGCCCGTTGCAGCGAGAGCGTAAGGTGGCGTTGAGGCCGCTGCTGGATGGTGTCGCCGACGAAATCCTCGCCCGCACCGTGCTGGCCGCGGAAACCGCGACGCCGTTTCGCGAGCGGTGGACCCTGTTCTGGGCCAACCACTTCACCGTCTCGGCGGTCAAGGTGCAGTCCGCAGTGCTGGTCGGCCCGTTCGAGCGCGAGGCGATCCGCCCGCACGTGTTCGGCCGGTTCGAGGATCTTCTGGTCGCCTCGTCTAGCCATCCCGGGATGCTGGAGTACCTGGACCAGGCCCGCTCGGCCGGACCGAACAGCCTGGCCGGCCAGCGCCGCCAGATGGGTCTGAACGAAAACCTGGCTCGGGAGATCATGGAACTGCACTCGGTGGGCGCCGACGCCGGCTACAGCCAGGCCGACGTCACCGAATTCGCCCGCGCCCTGACCGGCTGGAGCATCGGTGGCGAGCGGGAGCCGGCCGAACGGCAGGGCCGCTTCCTGTTTCGGCCCCAGCTGCATGAGCCGGGCGCGCGGACGGTGATGGGCCGCACCTATCCGGCCGGCGGCGAGGACGAGGCCCGTCGAATCCTTGCCGATCTCGCCGCCCATCCGGCGACCGCCGATCACATCGCCCGCAAACTGGCGGTTCATTTCGTCGCCGACGAGCCGCCGCCGTCCTTGGTGGTCCGCCTGCGCACGAGCTTCCTAGACAGCCGTGGTGACCTGGCCGAGCTCGCCCGCAGTCTGGTGACCGCCCCGGAGGCCTGGGAGCCTGCGGCGCGCAAATTCAAGACGCCGAACGAATTCCTTGTCTCCAGCTACCGCGCGGTCGGCGCCGTCCCGGCCGCCGCCCCGCACGATGTGCTGCAGCCCCTGACTGCGCTCGGCCAGCGGCCGTTCAGCGCCCCGCAGCCCAACGGCTGGTCCGAGCAGGCTTCAGATTGGGCGGCGCCCGACGCAGTGGTCAAGCGCCTGACCTGGGCGGCAGGCTTCGCCGACGCCCATGCCCCGGCCGAGCCTGTGACCCTGGCCCAGGCCGCGCTCGGCGTCCGCCTGACGTCCGCCGTAGCCACGGCCATCACCCGCGCCGAGTCGCGCTCGGAAGCCCTGACCCTGATGCTGATGTCGCCGGAGTTCCAACGCCGATGACCGATTCCTCCCGCAGAGACGCCCTGAAGGCCCTGGGGGCCGTCGGCGTCACCTTCCTGGCAGCCCCCGCGATCGCGGCCAGCCCCGCCGGCGACCGCAAGCTGGTGGTGATCGTCTGCCGCGGAGCCATGGACGGCCTGTCGGTCGCCCCGCCCCTCGGCGATCCCGACTATCTGGCCTTGCGCGGTCCCATCGCGATCCCGGCAGACAGGGCGCTGAAGCTGGACGCCGATTTCGGCCTGCATCCCAAGCTCGCGACCATCGCCGCTCTGGCTGGGCAGGGCCAGGCGCGCATCGCGCCCGCCGTGGCTATCCCCGAGCGCATCCGCTCGCATTTCGAGGCCCAGGACCTCCTGGAAACCGGCGGCGCCCGCCTCTATGGCTCGGCCACCGGCTGGCTGAACCGGGCGCTGGCGGCTTCCGGGCCAGGGCGGCCGATCAAGGCCCTCTCGATCGGCGCCCAGTCACCGCTGATCCTGAAAGGGCCGATCGAGACCCAGTCATGGTCGCCGGGCGGCCGGCTGACGCCGGACATAACGCGGGTCTCCCAGGCGCTGCAGGAGCTCTATCTGGGCGACCCGCTGCTGGGGCCGGCGTTGGCCTCAGGCATGCAGACCGAGGCGACCGCCGACGCCCTGGGCGGCCTCTCCGTCGGACAGCGCGACGTCAAGGGCTTCGCCGTCACTGCCGCCCGGTTCCTCACCGCCGAGGGCGGCCCGCAGGTGGCGGTGATCTCACTGACCGGCTTTGACACCCATGCCAATCAGGGCGCGGCCGAGGGGCAGTTGGCCAACCATCTGCAAGTGCTGGACGACGTGGTCGCCGGCCTGCAGGAGGGCCTCGGGCCGGCGTGGAGCCGGACGGTGGTCGTGGCCGCGACCGAGTTCGGCCGCACGGCGCACATCAACGGCACCGGCGGCACCGACCATGGAACCGCCGGAGCGATGATACTCGCCGGCGGCGCCTTGAAACGGGGCGGCATCGTCGGCGACTGGCCAACCCTGAAGCCTGACGCCCTGTTCGAAAATCGAGACCTGGCGCCCACCCTCGACGTGCGCCAGGTGTTCAAGGGCGTGCTGCGCGATCATCTGGGCCTGGATCGCCGTACCCTCGACAGCCGGGTGTTCCCGGACAGCGCGGCGGCGGCCCCGACCGCGAACCTCGTCGCCTGACCGCGCATTGCCCCAGGTCAAGGTGAAGCCTAGCCTCCTCTGAAAACAGGGTTCGACCGACTCGCAGCGATGCGAGGGGGGCTGGACCAGCGGGGAGAAGGGCATGGACAAGGCTCCGGCGCGCCGGGCGTTTCAGACCCTGGACGGCCTGCGCGGCGTCGGCGCCTTCCTGGTGGTGATGCGCCATGTCGGCTTCCTGTTCGGGCCGATCCGGGTGCCCGAGAGCTTCCTGGCGGTCGACCTGTTCTATCTCGTCAGCGGCTTCGTGGTGGCCCACGCCTACGGCCAGAGGCTTGAGCGGGGCGGCTTCTTCTGGGAGTTCGTCCGTACGCGGCTGATCCGGCTCTATCCGCTCTACGCGGTCGGCCTCCTGCTCGGGGTCGCGGTGGCGACCATCGCCGTGGTCACCGACCCGCGCGGCTGGTGGAACCCCGTCAGGCTGGCCGAGGCCATCGCGACCGGCCTCTTCATGATCCCCCTGTTCCCGGGGCTCAAGGCCAACGGCTCGTCGCTCGACGGGCCCGTGTGGACCCTTCTGCCCGAGTTGGTCGCCAATTTCCTCTATGCCGCCGCCGCCAGGTTCATGAAGACCGGCGTGCTGCTGGCCATCATCGCCGTCGGCGCGGCGGGCGTGGTCGCGGCCGAGCTGCGCTACGATTCGCTCGACGTCGGCTTCAACGCCACCGACCAGTGGGCCGCCCTGGCGCGGGTGACGTTCTCGTTCTTCATGGGCGTGCTGGTGTTCCGCTTCTTTGGTGAGCGGGAGCAGAAGTCGGAGCTGGCGGCCTGGGTCGCGATGGCCGCCCTGACCGCGATTCTGGCCTGGAGGCCGTCGAACCATGCCACGGCGATGTTCGAGCTGGCGGTGGTGCTGTTTGGCT
Source organism: Phenylobacterium montanum (assembly GCF_018135625.1). NCBI lineage: Bacteria > Pseudomonadati > Pseudomonadota > Alphaproteobacteria > Caulobacterales > Caulobacteraceae > Poindextera > Poindextera montana. Next base: position 2,131,993 of record NZ_CP073078.1, on the reverse strand, counting down.
TTCCGGCCCTGCTGATCGCGGCGGCGCGGTTCGAGCCCGGCGCCTGGACTGGCCGGCTGTTCAGCCATGTGGGCCTGGTCTCCTACGGCGTCTATATCGTGCACCAGCCGATCGGGAACCTGATCCGCGTGGCCCTGAAGCATGGCCCCAGGGTTCCGGCCGATTGGCGGGCGCTGTTGATCGGCGCTCTTTTCCTGCTGTTCCTGGTCTGGTTCGCCACCTGGCTCGACCGCCGGGTCGATGCCCCCGTGCGACGCTGGCTGCGCGCCCGTTTCCTGCCGAGGCGCGCTTGATTGGTGTGACCGCTGCGACTCGGTTCAATCTAATTCGGCCTCGTGCTGGTCAGACCGAGGACGATTAACTAACTATTCAACAAGCGCGGGCAGCTATGACGCTAGAGCGCTATAGTCCATAGTTCGCAAGGCGCGCTGGTAGGAAGCAGGACCACATGGAGCCACTCTACGGACGATCCGGCGAGGTTTACGCTTGGTTGGAAGTGGAAACCGGCCGCATCATCAGCCTCAGGGGCAAGCATATCGCCTTCCTGGGCGGGGACAGCGTTTACAGCTGGTCAGGCAGACACTTGGCATGGTGGTACGGTGACCATGCTCGCGACCATGGCGGGAAGGTTGTAGTCTTTACCCGTCGTGCTCGTGGACTTGGGCCTGTTCTGCCGATCCTTGGCGCCATGCCCGCGCGCCCTCAGGTGGCGGCGGTTCCGCCCAGACCGGCCCGCGGCTCCAAGCCGGGCCAACCCGAGGCGAGCAAGTCCTGGGCTCAGGAGATGCCGTTCTAGCGGCGTCCCGCTACGGCCCATCGGCCGTTTTGCGGTTCTCAACCTGCTCGAATTGCCACAGGCTTGCGGCGCCGGCGGGATAGCCGGGCCGGAGGTTTTCGCATGGGAAGGCTGGTCGCCCTGGCCGCCGCTTTGGCGGTCGGAATCTTGTTGTTCTACAGCGGCGCCAGGACCCCCGAGCCGCTTCCGGCCAGCGCATCGGGCCAGGTGTTTTCCGCCGGCCGGGCGATGGCCGATATCGAGGCCATGGCTCAAGTCCCGCACCCCGTCGGCTCGGCGGCCAATGCGGCGGTGCGCGACCGGCTGATCGTCCGGATGACGGCCCTGGGCCTTTCACCCCGGATTCAGCGTGCGATCGGCCAGCGCTACGAGGCCCGACGGAGCGAGGCGTTCGGCGCCCTGGCCCCCGTCGAGAACGTGATCGGCGTGCTGCCAGGGCGTGACCGCAGCCTGCCGGCCCTGGCCTTGATGGCCCACTATGACAGCGTTCCGGGCTCGCCCGGCGCCGCCGACGACATGGCCGGGGTGGCGACCGCGCTGGAGACCGTGCGCGCGATCGAGGCCGGCGGGACCCCGGCGCGCGACGTCATGCTGGTGATCACCGACGGCGAGGAGGCGGGCCTGCTGGGCGCCCAGGCCTTCTTTGATGAGAGCCCGCTCGCCCGCCGCATCGGCTTCGTGCTCAACATGGAGGCCAGAGGCGGGGGTGGCCGCGCCGCCATGTTCGAGACCGGCGAAGGCAACGGCGGGGCGATCGACCTTTACCGCAAGACAGCGCCCCGGCCCTCCGCCACCTCGCTCTCTGTATTCCTCTACAAGCAGCTGCCGAACGACACCGATTTTACGGTGGCCAAGGCGCATGGCGCGACGGGCCTGAACTTCGCCTTCATCGGCCGCGAGTTCGACTACCATTCACCCAGTTCGACCCCTGCGGCTCTCGACCAGGGCTCAGTGCAGCACATGGGCGACCAGGTTCTGGGCGTCGCCCGGGCCATGGCCTTCGCCCAGGCCTTGCCGCGGCGGGAGCCGGACGCCGTCTATGGCAGCCTGTTCGGACTGGTGCTGGTTTCCTACCCACAGGCCGCAGGCTGGGTCGTGGTCGGCCTGATTGTCTTGCTGCTGGGGTTCGCGGCCTGGCGGGCCCAGAGACGCGAGCCGATCGGCTGGGTCGAGGTCGCCCGGGGCGCCGGGCTCAGTCTCCTGGTCCTGGCGGCGTGCGCGCTCGCGCTGCACCTGACCCGCCTGCTCACCGGGTTCGGCTTTGGTTGGATCGAGGGGCGGGGGCTCCTGGCCCGCTTCGCCGCCTTCGAGGTCGCCATGGCCCTGGCTGGCGCTGGAGCGGCGGTGTCGGTGGCGGCCGCCGCCGGCGAGGGGCGAGCTCGCATCACAGGCGCGGCAGCAGCTCTGCTCGCGGGCGTCGCATGTTCGGTGCTGGGCGGCGATATCGCCGGGCTGATCGAGGGCGGCCTGGTGGCGGTGCTGGCCCTGGCGGTGTTTGGCCGCCCGGCGAGGCTCCCGGAGAGCTGGCTTGGCCTGTTGCTGGTTCCGCTGGCTGCTGCGGTCGCCCTGCAGGTCCTGGCGCCGACCACGGCCCACACCGTCGCCTGGCCGCTGCTGGTCGCAGTGCTCGCCGCCGTCGTGCTGGACCTGGGCCGCGCGCGCAGCCTGACCAGCTGGGCGATCACGGCGGCCCTGGCTGCAGCCTCGATCGCCTGGACCGGCGAGCTGATGCACAATCTGCTGCAAGGACTCGACGTGCCGGAGCTGCCGGCGGCGCCGATCTGGCTTGCAAGCCTTTCGGTCTGGCCCCTGGCCTGGCCGGAGGACGGGCCAAAGTTCAGGCGCCTGGCGCCCGGCTTCGGCATTGCCGCGTCCGGTCTTGTCCTGGCGCTTGGGCTGCGCTTCACAGACCCGTGGAGCCCGCGCCACCCCGCCGCCGCCGAGCCGCTCTATGTGATCGACCGTGATCAAGGCCGGGCCTTCCGCGTCAGTCCATTTGCGCCGGATCCTTGGGCGCGCGCGGTGCTGGCCGCCGACGGGGGCCTGGTCCAGCGTCATTCGCTGCCGACCTTCCGCCAACCGGTCTGGGCCGCGCTTGCCAAGGGCGCGCCGCCGTCTTCGCCATCGCCGCTCGTGCTCCTGCACGGGCCCGGCGGCGCCTTGACGGTCAGGGCCGACCTGGCGCCCGGGGAGCAGCTCGACCTTGTGCTGCGCGCCGATGCGCCGGTCGGCCCTGTCGAGGTCGACGGCAAGCCGTCGCCGATCCTGTCGCAACCCGGGCAGACGGCGCACATGAGCTGGCAGGGCCCGCTGCGGGCCATGGCGATTTCGCTGAGGCCGCCGGGGCATGGATCGTTGCAGGTTCAGTATGCCCGTTATTCGCCCGACTGGCCTGCGGCCGCGAGCTCGCCGCAGGCGCGACCGGTCGATGTGATGCTCTGGGACCGGGCCGGCGCGACGATTGTTACAGGAAATTACAACGTTCGCTGGTGAGGCGCCCGCTCCTGCAACGATTGCTATTTATAAGTGTGTCGATCTGGGACATTTTGCGGAAAGCCGACGAAAAAGTCGGCCTCTGCGCCTTTCGGATCGGCGCGGTTAACGCCTTCGATGTAGTCTTTTTCTGCTGAGATTCTCCAGATGAGAGAAATTTTACACCCCAGAACAGGTTGTCGAAGCGAGCCTGCACGATTTCAACGGTGTTCAGACTTGGCGCTTTTGTGAGCCGAAGGCGCGTTCCGGGTTAATCGTCAAGGAATTTCCTGTTCTTTCGGCCAAATTTCTAGCAAATTTTTGCTCCGTGCTCCCTTGCATTCCAAAATCGCCGTTATACGAGTAGCCGAACCGGAGCCATGCTCAGGGGTCGCCTGCTACCCGCGGGCGGGGAGTTTTCCCAAGGGAGGGTTGTTGCAGTCATGATAAGTTACCTATCAGGGGGCGTAGGCCCGTCGGGCAAGGCTCAGAAGGTGTTGCGAGTGGCGACAGCCTTCGCCGCGGTGGCGATGGCTTCGGCCGTGGCGGTGTCGGCCTCAGCACGGATCGATCCGGGCGCTCTGGTGCATCCGGAGAAATTCCACCTGGGCAAGTCGACGGGCCACATCGCGCCGGTCAACACCTGGCATGCGCGCGGCGCCAGCATCCCCCACCCGCACGCCAGCCTGGACGTGCTGGTCAAGCAGGCGGCGGCCAGCCAGACCATTCCCTTCTGGACCGGTCAGATCACCTCGCCGCTGGACGGGAACACCTACACCATGTCCATGGTCGGCAGCAGCCCCTACAACCCCGCCAACACCGCCACCCCGTCGGTAGTGTCCTATCTGCCGATCATCGCGCGGGTGCATTTCGAGGACGGCACCGTGCTCGATCCGACCAAGCCGGCCTGCGGCGATAACGTCTCGGTGGCCAAGCGCTTCTACAATTCGCCGCTGTTCACCCCGAACGACATCTATTCCAACGGCTGGCATGTCGGCGGCGGCGGGGTCAATTCGCAGCTAATCAGCGCCTTCCAGCGCGCCAACTTCTGGAGTCTGGTCAAGAACACCAACTATGGCGTCCAGCTGAAGCCGGCGATCGCCAAGCCGATCATCGTCGACATGTTCGCGCCTGACGGTCAGTCGCAGACCTTTACCGGCGTGCCGGCGGTCTGCGGCGACACCACTGGCTCGGTGACCATCGGAGCCATCGACATCTTCGCCTACGACACCCTGGTCGAGAACATCGTCTACCAGTATTCCGGCCCGACCCAGCTGCCGATCATTCTGACCTACAACTTGGTTCAGACCGAAGGCGGCGGCTGTTGCGTGCTCGGCTATCACTCGGCCTTCGGCGACAGCAAGGGCACCCAGACCTACGCGGTCGGCTCCTACATCGACTCGGGCATCTTCCAGAACGTCGATGACGTGGTGATCTGGTCGCACGAGATGGCCGAGTGGATGGACGACCCGTTCGTGCAGGCCAACGTACCCGGCGGCAACGCCGACGATCTGACGCCAGCCTGGGGCAATACCGGTCAGGTCCAAGGCTGCCAGAACAACCTGGAAGACGGCGATCCCCTGACCGGCGTGGCCGAATACGCCATCAAGGGCGCGGGCGGCTACACCTATCACTTCCAGGACCTAGCCTTCCACGACTGGTTCTACCGCACCCGGTCGACCGGCACGGCGGGCAAGTTCTCGTTCCAGGGGGTGTTCACCTCCAACGCCGGTCCGCTCTGCACGGGCTGAGCCGCTTCTTCCGAGGCGTCGCAATCAGAGCGCAAGCTGTGGCGTCGTGTGGCATCACACGACGCCACAGTCGTCTCAAGGAACAGTCAAGCTTTTGAAGTGCAAGGATTTTCGTCTCTGCGTCCATTGATCGCGCCGTCGGAGCGACGCGAACGGCATGGGCGCGAAAGACCGCGATTTTCGGGCGCGTTCATCGAATTTCGCCGGCCCACCGTTGTCCGCGACGCCGGCAAGCGCCGCGGACGTGCGGGTCAAGCCTATGGACAAACCCGACCTCCTTCGCTCATGGCTATGGCAGGCCACCGAATGGGCGCGGGGGCCGTGCGCTGATTGCGCGCGGTCGGTGACTTTTGAAGGGACCTGGATGACGCTTCGTCGAAACCTGCTCGCTGCGCTGATGGCGATCGCTACCCTGATGACCGGCGCCAGCCTGGCGCCCCGGGCGCGCGCCGAGGCGGTCCTCAGCGGAACGACCCTGATCACGGCTGTGACGCCGTCCGAACCCTCGCCCAGCGAGTCGCGGGTTATCGTCTCGTTCAACCAGCTCATCCCCCAGTTCTCGATCATCGCCAACGACGCCAACACGGCGACGATCGCCTTCGCCGACACGCGCCTGGCGCCCGCTCTGACCTTCCCGGGCGGAAAGCACGGCCTGGTCCAGTCGATGACCTTCGCCCAGAACGACACCATCCTGACCCTGACCATCAACGGATCGGCCCCGATCCACCTGACGGCCACCGGCCTGGCCGGGCGGGCCATTTCGGTCTCGATCACCGGTCTGGCCTCCGCCGCGGCCAAGCCCGACGCCAGTCCGACCAAGCTCGCCGCCCACGATCACGGCTCACCGGACGACGTCTTCGAAGTCGTGCCCCTGAAATACGCCGACGTCAGCGAGGTGGTGGGCATCCTAACCGCCAACCAGGCGGTCAAGCCGAACGACAATTTCACGCCCCAGGAGCCGGCCTTCGGCTCGGCCGGCATGCAGAACTCTTACGGCGGCGGCGGCATCTCCACCCCGACATTCAATGCCGGGATCAATCCCGGTGGCGCGGCCACAGATTCCATCGGCCAGGCGATCGACGACACCATCGGCGTCGACCGTCGCCTGAACGCCATCATCCTGAGGGGGCCGCCCGACAAGGTCGCCAGGCTTAAGGCCCAGATCGCCAAGCTGGACGTGGCGGTGAACAGCGTGGTGCTGGAAACGGTGTTCGTCGAGCTGACCGAAACCGGAGCGCGCAACGTCGGCCTGAATTTCAACAACGCCAACAACCAGGTCGCCCAGGTCGCCTATTCCTTCAGCCAGGGCAATGGCGCGAGCAGCACCACCTTCGCCGACACCTCCCGCTGGGGTGCGGTCAACGTAAACCTCCAGGCTGCGATCTACGCCCAGATCGCCAAGGGCGAGGGGCGGATCATCTCCAAGCCGCGCATCGCCGCCCAGAGCGGCTCGACCGCCAAGATCATCACCGGCGACGCCTTGCCGATCCTGACCTCGATCGCCCTCTCGGGCGTCAACGCGGTGCAGCAGCAGGTGCAGTACGTCAATGTCGGCGTGACCCTGCAGATCGCGCCACGGGTCAGCGACGACGGTTTCGTCACCTCGCACGTGTTCGCCGAGGTCTCCAGCGTCACCGGCTACAGCCAGGGCTATCCCACCATCAGCCAGCGCGAGGCCTCGACCTCGGCCACGGTCAAGGACGGCGACACCTTCGTCATCGGCGGCCTGACCCAGGAAAGCGACCTGCGCAACCACAACAAGGTGCCCCTGGCCGGCGAAATCCCCCTGGTCGGCGAGCTGTTCAAGTCCGAGAACTCAAACCGCTCCAAGACCGATCTCTATATCGTGGTCACCCCCCACGTCGTCCGGGGCGTGGACCCGGCTACGGCTGCGGCCCTGGAGAAGGCGGGCGACGGCCGCTGAGATCAGACGGGATCGAACTCGATCCAGAACACCTCGCTCGCCTTGACTGGCGTGAGTTTGAGCGCCGGCGCGGGGGCCTCGAAGAGCGCGCCGTCGAGGGGGCCGAGTTCGGCGTCGCCGCCGCCGATCCGGACAAGGCCGCACCGGCACAGGACCAGGGTGGCCGCCGCCGGCGCCGGCCGCTCCAGCGGCGTCGACAGCACCAGCCGCTCCACCTTGTGACGCAGGCGCCCGCGCCGACTCATCACGTTGAGGTCCGTGATCGGGCCGTCGATCAGCCAGGCCTCGGTGGGCTGGTCACCCGGGAAGGCGTAGGGCGGACTGGCCGGCGACAGGGTCTCGGCGCCCCGCCCGGCGACTTGCAGCCGAATGCCGGCGCCATCCATCACGCTCAGCGTCCGGTCCACGCCGGCGAAGGCTGAAAACGGCCCGTCGGTGGTGACGCTGGCCATGCTGACGCGCCAGTCGAAGTCCTCCAGCCGCGCGCGCTCAGGCGATACCGCGATCTCCGTGGTCGAGCCGAGGCCGTTCTTCCAGGGCATCACGCGGTGCTCTGCGGTGCGGATCAGGCGCATGGGCGATAAGGCTCCCGGCGATTCCTTCGAACCTCGATGATCCCCACTGGCGGCCCTAAATCAACGCCGCAGGGACCCCGCCGTACGATGGAGTGCAGCGCGGGGAGGGCTGTGGCTTCAAAAACGAAAGGCCCCGAGACCCGCTTTCGCGAGCCTGGGGCCTCGAAATCGCGCCGATCAGATCCGATGGATCAGCTCAGCACCACCAGCACCACTCGCCGGTTGGCGGCGCGGCCGGCGCGGGTCTTGTTCGACTGCACCGGGTCGTCCGAGCCATAGGAAATGGTGCTCATCCGATTCAGCGCCACGCCCTGCTTGTTGAGGAACAGGCGCACCGCCTCCGCCCGGGCTTCGCCCAGCCGGTAGTTCAGGTCTTTCCCGCCGCTGGCGTCGGTGTGCCCCTGAATCTCGATATAGACGTTGTGATTGTCCGCCTTCAGCTTTTCGGCGAACGCGTTCAGCTTGGCCTGGTCATCATCCGACAGCGCGGCCTGGTTGACGCGGAATTTCACCCCGTCGTCCTGCAGCACCATCGTGTAGAGGAACTTGCCCTCGGCCAGCTTGCCCGCCGCCTCGGCCCGCTCCAGGGCCTCGCGGCTGGTCTTGTCGAGGCCGGCCAGTTGGCTGTCGTGATTGGCCAGTTTGGCGTCCTGGGCGGCCAGGCGGGTGTCATGCGCCTGGACCTTGGTGTCCACCATCCCGACTTGCTTGTTGACGTAATCCTTGGTCGCGCAGCCCCCTAGCCCCATCGCGCCCATCATCGCAGCGGCCAGCAAAAGCCGGCTCTTGGTTCCGATCATCACCTTTTATCTCCACGTCGCCTAAGACGGGCCCCCGAAACGGCGTGCGGACCATTCCGACGGTCAAGGTTCCCGTTCAGCAGCGTTAACGCATGACTTTCGGATTCGGCGCCAATGCCTGTCAAAAAAATTTTAACCTTGGCCCTTTCGGCCACTTTCTCCTGCCTCCTCGGACGGAGCTTCGGCCTTCGCTGGACGTTGAAAGCGGTATCCGCTGGGTGGTGAACCGATCGGCGGCAAAGGCCGCGAAAGGAAGTTCGACATGCGCTACTTCAAGGTTTTGCTTCCCGTCCTCGCCGGCGCGGCGCTTCTGGCCGCCTGCGCGGACGAAGGCTATGGGGTCGCCTATGTCGGCGGTCCTGTCGCGGTCGGCTACGACGGCTACTACGACGACTATTACGGCCCCTTCTACGACGGCTACTGGGCCGGCGACGGCTACTTCTACTATGCCGACCGCGGCGGCCACTACCACCGCGACCGGGAGCGCCACTTCCGGCGCGACACCGCCCAGGGGTTCCACCCCGTTCACGGCCAGGGCCACGCGCCGCCGCAGGGGCGGCCGAGGCGTGATCACCCCTAAGGGCGGAACGAGCGTGCGCCTCGCGAGTTGACCCGGCGGGCGGGGCCTTGAGGAGAGACCCATGCGTTTGACCATTCTCTGCGCGCTTGCGGCCTGTGGGCTGCTGGCTGCCTGCGGCACCGAGGAAAAGACCGTCGTCGTGAACCCGCCCGCGGGAAGCACGGTTGTCGTACCCCCGAACGGGGATGCTCACGTGGTGCCGGACCCACACTGATCCAGCCGGCCCCGGCCGGCGTGGCCGGGGTCGGTATCAGGGCAGATAGAGTCCTCTGAGCCCTTCGAGCAGACCAGGCTCCATCGGCCGCCACCCGAGGCTTTCCTGCGTGAGGACGCTCGAGGCGCGGATATCGTTGGCCACTGCCGCAGCAACCCAGCCGAAGTGGTTGAAGGCGTCATCGAAATCGACGCTGCGGGTCGGTAGGCCCAGGCGCTCGCCGACGACCTCGGCGATGGCCCGCAGGCTCACGCCTTCCTCGCCGACAGCGTGTAACCGCTGGCCAGGCTGGCCGCGCTCCAGGGCGAGCCGGAACAGCCGCGCCGCATCGCGCCGATGCACAGCCGGCCAGCGCTCGCCGCCGTCGCCCACATAGGCGGACACGCCCGTGCGCCGCGCCGTTTCGATCAACTGCGAGACCAGTCCCTGCTGACCCCGGTCATGCACCGAGGGGGCAAGGCGCACGACCATCGAGCGCACCCCACTCTGGCTCGCCTCCAGAGCCAGCGCTTCAGGGCGGCCACGGACAGCCCCCATGCCCTCCGTCTGCGCCGGGTCGGCCTCGGTGGATGCTCGCCCGGGCGTCGCCGCCGTGAGGCCTGAGGTGACGACAAGGGGCTTGCCGGAGCCGGCCAGGGCTTGCGCCATGGCCGAAACAGCGCGCAGGTCGGCCTCACCGGCCTCCAGGTAGTTCGAGAAGTCGTGGCCGAAGGCGCAGTGGATCACGCCATCGGCCCCCCTTGCCGCTTCCGCCAGGCCCGCCGGATCGGCGACGTCGCCGCGCCAGACTTCGACGCCCCGCTCCTTCAGGGCCGCCGCCGCGATGTCGCTGCGCGCCAGGCCCACCACCTGGTGTCCGGCCGCGTGCAACTCCTCGATGACGGTCGAGCCGATGAACCCCGTCGCGCCGGTCAGAAACACGCGCATGGCCAAATCTCCAGATCCTGTGGGAGACAAATCTCAGCCAGCCGCCTATTCTGGTAAAGTTGTGATCTTATCATATTAAAATGGCTAACCGAATGAGCGAGCTTTCCATCTCCGAGAACAGGCTCGGGCCCTATCTGAAGGACCGCCGCGGCAGGCTCGACCCCGCGGCCCTGGGCTTTTCCGCCGGACGGCGGCGCACGCCCGGCCTTCGCCGCGAGGAGGTGGCCCAACGGGCCAATATCAGCCCGACCTGGTACACCTGGCTGGAGCAGGGGCGGGGCGGGGCGCCCTCGGCCGATGTCCTGGAGCGGATCGCCCGCGCCCTGATGCTGACGGACATGGAGCGGGAGCACCTGTTCCTGCTGGGCCTCGGCCGGCCGCCGGAGGCGCACTACCGAAGGAACGAGGGGGTCACGCCGCGGCTGCAGCGTGTACTTGACGCCCTGGACCCATGCCCCGCCCTGATCCGCACCGCCACGTGGGACGTGGTCGCCTGGAATCGGGCGTCCACCGTGATGCTGATGGACTACGGCGCGCTGCCACCAGAACAGCGCAACATGCTGCGTTTCATCTTCCTCGACCCGCGCGCTCGCACCGTGCACTACGACTGGGACAGCATGGCGCGGCTGGTGCTGGGCGCCTTCCGGCTGGATGCGGCCCGTGCGGGCGCGGTGGCTGAGGTGGCGCCGCTGGTGGAAGAGCTCAGCCGGCTCAGCCCGGAGTTCCAGGTCATGTGGCGCGACGGCGATGTCCCCGCCTTCCACCGCGACGCCGTCAAGCACATCCGCCACCCGGTGCTGGGTCCGCTGGATTTCGAACTCTCGGCTTTCGCCGTCGATGGCCGCCCGGATCTCAGCCTGCTGGTCTACAACCCGGCGACCGAGGCGGACTCCAAGCGGGTGGCGGACTTGATGGACAAATGATCCTCAGGCCGCCAGGAAGGTCGAGGTGTCCTGGAAGTTCAGGCTGTATTCGAAATCGGTGAAGATGTCGGCCAACTCGTCGCCGGTGATCATCACCGGCTTGTTCTCCGGGAAACGGAACCGCCAGAAACTGATCACGTGATCCACCGCGCCCAGCCGGTCGCCCAGCTCGGTGAACAGGGACGGTGCGTTGAGCAGGAAGTTGCGGAAGGCGATAGGATCGCGCCGCTGGGTCAGGCCCTGATAGGCTTGGTCATAGACCGCCAGGGTGTCACGCACGCGCTTGAGCGCGGTGACGAACGCATTTCGAATAGTCTCTCGCGAGGACGTCAACAGTTCGCGCGTGTCCTGGTCGATCACCCCGCGCGGGCGGATCTTGTCGATCTGCTTGGAAATTTCGGCCACCTGGGGCAGCAGGTCCATCAGCCGCCACTTGTAATAGAGGAAGGCTTTCCAGCAGAAGATGCCTTCCTGATACTGGTTGTGGTCCAGCTGCATGGTCCGGCGCAGCGGGTCCAGCTCGGCGTCCGAGGCGTTGGCCAGGATCTTGTGCGCCAACTTGCGGGCGCTATTGGCCGAGCCGGGGTCGGAACCCATCGAAACCCGCACGAGGGGCTCGATCTCCTGTTGGGCGAAGGCCAGCATGCGGCGGGTGTCGGCGGGAGACAGGTCGAAATAGCAGCGCGCCGGCTCCAGGCCGTTGCGCCTTAGCTGCTCGCGCAGCAGGAACGGATCCAGCGACGGCGTTTCGTCGATCAGGCGCAGCGTGCGGTAGTCGTTGCTGTCGAAGCTGATCTTGATGCCGAAGGATTCCGAGAGCAGTTCGTCGAAGCCCTTCTGGCCGATGAACAGGTAGCGCGCGCCCATCTTCAGGTCGTTGATGTCGATCGGCAGCAGGATCTTGGTCGCCGTCGCCCGCGGCAGGGAAAATTCTTCGGTCTCGTTCGAACGCAGCCGGTGCTTGACGATGATGGCGCGGTTCAGGTCCGGGTTCTTGAACAGCGGCCGGGTCATGAAGTCAGGATCGCCGGCCATGCGCAAGGTGACGTCCCGCAGGTTCAGCACCCGCGCGGTCGACCCCGAATTCTGCAGGTGATCGAGGCTGCGGATGGTCCGGTTCTGGCTGTTCTGGACGGTCCGCTCGCCACGCATCCAAGGTTGTCCTTGTCGGCCCCGACAATCGATTGAGGGATAGCTCCGATAACCGAGCTTTAGCGGCCCGGCTTCAAGATTTGGTAAAAGCAAAAGCCCTTCCCGCGCGGGCGGGAAGGGCTCTGTCTTGCGCCACTTATCTGCGGTTGTGGATCAGAAGATCTCGAACAGGCCCGCCGCGCCCATGCCGCCACCGACGCACATGGTGACGACGCCGTACTTGGCCTTGCGGCGCTTGCCCTCGTGCATCAGGTGGCCGGTGCAGCGGGCGCCGGTCATGCCGTAGGGGTGGCCGATCGAGATCGAACCGCCGGAGACGTTCAACCGGTCGTTGGGGATGCCCAGCTTGTCGCGGCAATAGAGGAGCTGGCTGGCGAAGGCCTCGTTCAGCTCCCAAAGGTCGATGTCGTCGATCTTGAGGCCGTTGCGCTCCAGGAGCTTCGGAATGGCGAACACCGGGCCGATGCCCATCTCTTCAGGGCCGCAGCCGGCCACGGCCATGCCGCGATAGGCGCCCAGAGGGGTCAGGCCCCGGCGCTCGGCTTCCTTGCGTTCCATGAGCACCACAGCGGCGGCGCCGTCGGACAGCTGCGAGGCGTTACCGGCGGTGACGAACTTGCCCTCCTGCACATACCGGCCGCCCTTAAACACGGGGCTCAGCTTCTGCAGGTCGGCGAGCACGGTCTGTGGGCGATTGCCCTCGTCCAGCTTCAGGGTGACGACCTTTTCGCTGGTTTCGCCGGTCTCCTTGTTGGTCACCAGCATGGTGGTGGTGGTGGGGACGATCTCGGCCTCGAAGCGGCCCTCGGCCTGGGCCTGGCCGGTGCGCTGCTGCGATTGCAGGGCGTATTCGTCCTGTGCTTCGCGGCTGATCCCGTAGCGCTCGGCGACGATCTCGGCTGTCTCAATCATCGAGGTGCCGAGTTCCGGCACGTGCTCGCGCAGCCACTCGTCGCCCGCCCGATAGCGGTTGATCTTGTCGTTCTGCACCAGCGAGATCGATTCGATGCCGGCGCCGATGGCGATCGGGGCGCCGTCGTTGACGATGTACTTGGCCGCGGTGGCGATAGCCATCAGGCCTGACGAGCACTGCCGGTCGATGGTCATGCCCGACACCGTGTTGGGGAAGCCGGCGCGCAGCGCGGCCGAGCGGGCGATGTTGGCGCCCGTCGTGCCCTGCTGCAGGGCGCAACCCATGGCCACGTCGTCGACCTCGCCCGGGTCGATCCCGGCGCGCTTCACCGCGGCGGCCAGGGCGATCGAGCCGAGCTCGGCGCCCGAGGTGTTGTTGAAGGCACCGCGATAGGCCTTGCCGATCGGGGTGCGGGCGGTGGAGACGATGACAGCCTCACGCATGATGGGTTCTCCTGAGCTTATGTTCGTTTTGTCTTGAGTGAGGCCTCAGGCCTTCAGGTCCGAGAATTTCTTGCCCTCGGCGACCAGCCTTTCCAGAAGGGGCGAGGGCTTGAACTGCTCGCCCATCTTGGCCTCGAACTCCTTCATCTTGGCCAGCACCTTGTCCAGGCCGATATGGTCGCCCCACCACATGGGGCCGCCGCGATAGACGGGCCAGCCGTAGCCGTTCTGCCAGACCACATCGATGTCCGAGGCGCGGATCGCCTTGCCTTCCTCGAGGATCTTGGCCCCCTCGTTGATCATCGGATAGATGCAGCGCTCCAGGATCTCCTCGTCGCTGATCTGGCGCGGATTGGCGCCGGACTTCTCGATGAAGTCCTTGATGATCTTTTCGGTGACCGGCGAGGGCTTGGCGTTGCGGTTTTCGTCATAGTCGTAGAAGCCGGCGCCGGTCTTCTGGCCGCGGCGATCCATCTCGCAGAGCACGTCGCGCAGGGTCTCGCCCTTGGACTTTTCCTTCACCCAGCCGATGTCCAGGCCCGCGAGGTCACTCATGGCGAAGGGGCCCATGGGGAAGCCGAAGTCGTAGAGCACGCGGTCGACGTCCCAGGGCATGGCGCCTTCCAGCACCAGCTTGTTCGCTTCACGCTGGCGCTGGGCCAGGATGCGGTTGCCGACGAAGCCGGGGCAGACGCCCACGAGGGCCGCGATCTTGCCGATCTTCTTGGCCAGCTTCATCGAGGTGGCGATCACCGGCTTTGAGGTGTGGTCGGCGCGGACGATCTCGAGCAGCTTCATCACATTGGCTGGCGAGAAGAAGTGCAGGCCGATCACCGCCTCGGGCCGCTTGGTCACCGAGGCGATTTCGTCGATGTTCAGGGCCGAGGTGTTTGTGGCCAGGATCGCGCCGTCCTTGCAGATGGCGTCCAGCTTGGTGAAGATGTCCTTCTTGATGTCCATGCGCTCGAACACCGCTTCGACCACCAGGTCGACGGTGGCGAAGTCATTCATGTCCAGCGAGCCCTTGATCAGGCTCATGCGCTGTTCGACCTGTTCGGCGGTCAGGCCGCCGCGCTGGGCGGTGCGCTCGTAGTTCTTGCGGATCGTGGACAGGCCCCGGTCCAGCGCGTCCTGCTTGACCTCGACGATGGTCACCGGAATGCCGGCGTTGGCGAAGTTCATGGCGATGCCGCCGCCCATGGTGCCGGCGCCCAGCACGCCGACGGTCTCCACCGGGATCAGCGGCGTGTCGTCCGGCACGTCGGGGATCTTGGCCGCCTGGCGTTCGGCGAAGAAGGAATAGCGCTGGGCCGCGGACTGGTAGCCGCTCATCAGCTCCATGAACAGCTTGCGTTCGACCTGCAGCCCCTCGTCGAAGGGCAGGTTCACCGCCGCCTCGATGCAGCGGATGTTGTATTCGGGGGCCAGGAAGCCGCGGAACTTGCGAGCGTTGGCCTTGCGGAAGGCGTCGAACACTTCCGGATGGGCTCGGTCGGCCTCCACCTTGTCATTGAGATCGCGCACACGCTTCAGCGGCCGGCCCTCGGCGACGATCTTGCGGGCGAAGGCGAGGGCGCCGTCACGCAGCTTGCCTTCCTCCACCAGCTCGTCGACCAGGCCCATGGCCAGGCACTGCTTGGCCGGGACGTGCTGGCCGCTGGTCATCATCTCCATGGCCTTTTGCGCGCCGACGATGCGCGGCAGGCGCTGGGTGCCGCCGGCGCCGGGCAGAAGGCCGAGGTTCACCTCTGGCAGGCCGCACTTGGCGGAGGGGACAGCCACCCGATAGTGGCAGGTGAGGGCGACTTCGAGTCCGCCTCCCAGGGCGGTGCCATGGATGGCGGCGATCACCGGCTTCGAGCAATCCTCGATGGCGGTCTGCACCTCGAACAGGCTGGCCCCCTTCTGCGCACCGCCGAATTCGGTGATGTCGGCGCCGGCGATGAAGGTGCGCCCTTCGCAGATCAGCACCACCGCCTTGACCGCCGGATCGGCCAGGGCCTGGCCGACGCCCAGCGCCAGGCCGTCGCGCACGCCGGCGCTCAGCGCGTTCACCGGCGGGGAGTTCAGGGTCAGGACGGCGATCCCGTCTTCAACGGACAGATCGGTCACGGCGTTGATGGCGGCCATGGGGTTCCCTCTGAAATGGCTTCGTCCCGGGGCGGCGGCCCGGGTTCAATATTCAAACGCTTGTTATAGGCCCCAGCGGAGCGGCCGGCGTCAATGGCCGATCCGCCGATCGGCGGCGTGAAGACATGCCGAACACTCGAATCGGCGGTGACCGCCTGCGGTGAAGCTGGCTGAGGCTGCGATCTCAGCGTGTGCTTCGGGTGTGTGAAAATGTCCCGCGGGAGCGGCGCCGCGCCAGATACACTCTATCTTAACGGTTGCCGCCTTTATCGGCGCACGGGCGATCCTGCCCTCTATAACCCTTTAGATTACACGGATTCATCAAGACCGCCGATTCCTGAACGCCGTTCTCCTGAGTTGGGTTGACGGATGGCGTTTCTGGGGTCACTGAAGCCCTGACCCTGCTGTTGTCTCTCGCATCCGGCTCCCACCCGGCGCAGCGGTGTCTAACAAACCAGCTATTCGAAAGCGCCCGCGTAGCCTCTCCGCGGGCGAGGGGAGATGTCATGTCCAAACGCTTGCTGATGCTCGGCGGCGCCGTCGCCGCCCTTTCCGCCTTCTCCGGCCTCGCCGTGGCCCAGACGGCCCCGGCCGCCGCTGCGCCAGTGTCGGCCGCGGCCCCTGCCGCCGACAACAATTCGGTAGGCGAGATCGTCGTCACCGCCCAGAAGCGCAGCGAAACGCTGCAGAACGTGCCGGTGGCGGTGACCGCTTACACCGCCAAGACCCGCGACGTGATGGGCGTGACCGGCATCCAGGACTACGCCAACTTCACCCCGGGCATGAACTACACCAACCTCGACCGCGTCTCGATCCGCGGTTCGGGCCGCCAGACCTACTACATCGGCAACGATCCGGGTGTGGCGCAGTACGAGGACGGCTTCTATTCGGCCAGTTCCGCGCCCCTTTTCGAGACCCCGCTGTTCGTCGAACAGACCGAAGTGCTGCGCGGCCCGCAGGGCACCCTGTTCGGCCGCAACTCGATGGGCGGCGCCATCAACATCACCACCCGCGGCCCGACCGACATCTTCCAGGGCGAAGTGCGCGCCGAAGTGGGCAACTACGGCGAGACGCGCGAAGAAGGCTACGTCTCCGGCCCGATCCGCGATGGCCTGCGCTTCATGGTCGGTGAATCCCACCTCGACGAGACCGATGGCTATCTGAAGAATATCGGCGGCGGCAACAACGGCGCGGCCAAGGGCCAGACCTACTACTACGCCGCCCTGGGCGCGGACATCGGCTCCAACATCACCGCCACCATCCGCTACCAGAAGGCGGTCTGGGACGACACCTTCGCCGTGGGCGACCGTCTGGCGAACCAGACCTCGGCCTACGACACCGGCACCTTCTTCGGCCCGGTCTCCAGCCTGATGCCCAACCCGGCCTATGGCTACAACGTGGCCAATCCGGGCGTGGCCGACAACTACAAGATCAATCAGAACACCCGCGGCCACGGCTCGCTGCACGGCAACAACCTGATCAGCGCCAACATCAAGTGGGATCTCGGCTGGGCCGACCTGAAGTATATCGGCGGCTTCCAGAACTACGACTTCGACACCGGCGGCGACCTGGACTACACCGGCCGCACCGCCGATTTCGCCTCGCCGGTGACCGGCACGCCGATCTCGCCGATCCAGACCACCAATTTCGAAGAAAAGAAGAACTACTACAGCAACGAACTCGACCTCTCGTCGCCCTCGGGCGGCAAGCTGCAGTGGATCGGTGGTCTGTATCAATACCACGAAGGCTACAACCAGGAGGTCCACGAGGCCGCGCCCCAGCAAGCCGAACTGGCTGTACTCGTGCCGTTTTCGTACATCACCCCAGGCAACCCCTGCACCGGCAATGCGGCCTGCCTGATCGCCAACCCCAGCCACGATTTCGTCCACTACCTGGCGCACCTGACCAGCGACGCCTTCGGCACGTTCGGTCAGGTCGACTACAAGGTGACCGACACCATCAAGGTCACCGGCGGGGTCCGCTACAACTACGACCACAAGTCCGGCGACGAGACTGTGCGCTACGCCTTGTTCAACCCGGACAGCCTGCTGGGCGACGCCGCCTACGCTCTGGTCAACGAGAGCCAGCATAAGGCTGGAACCTGGAACGCCATGACGGGCACGGCCCGGATCGAATGGACTCCGACGTCGCGCGACCTGGCCTATGCCAGCTACAGCCGCGGCTACAAGTCGGGCGGCTTCCTGTT
Organism: Phenylobacterium montanum; assembly: GCF_018135625.1. Lineage (NCBI taxonomy): Bacteria > Pseudomonadati > Pseudomonadota > Alphaproteobacteria > Caulobacterales > Caulobacteraceae > Poindextera > Poindextera montana. Next base: position 2,114,187 of record NZ_CP073078.1, on the reverse strand, counting down.
CGGCACCGACGCCGACAAGATCGAAGCCAATCCGGAATATGTCGACGCCTATGAAATCGGCTACAAGACCACGATCGCCCACCAGCTGACCCTGGATGCGTCGTTGTTCTACAACAACTATCACGGTCTGCAGGTGAACTTCACTGAGCTGAACCAGTCGACCTTCGTCAGCGCCAACGACTTCCTGAACCTGAACGCCCGCGCCTACGGCTTCGAGTTCGAAAGCACCTGGCACCCGACCCACGCGCTGCAAGTGGTGCTGAGCTACAGCTACCTGAACGCCGAGATCACCCAGGGCTGCAACCCGGCCCAGTTCGTGACCAACGTCTATGGCTCGGCCTGCGTCGTCGACCCGGCCGACCCGGGCGCCACCGATCCGCTGGCCAAGCCGGTGCTGTCGATCCCGAAATATTCGGGCGCCGCGCTTCCTGGCATCATTTCTTCGGCCATGCAGCAGGTTCAGACCCTGAAGGGAGATGAGCTGCCGCAATCGCCGAAGAACAAGATCGCGCTGAACGTCAACTACACCTGGGATTTCGACCCGGGTTCGCTGACCGCCTCGGTTTCGAACGTGTGGCAGGACCAGGAAACGTCTTCGGTGCTCAACGGCAGCGAATATCGCATCCCGTCCTATGACGTGACCGACTTCCGCCTGCTGTGGAACGACGCGCACAAGAAGTACACGGTGATCGGCTACGTGAAGAATGCGTTCGACACCGTGGCCTACGGCAGCTCGGGCTCCAACGGCCCGACCGCGATCTATGCACCAGTGAGCGGGGTGAGCGCCAACCTGCAGCGCATCGGCTACAACATGTACCACGGCCTGATCTTCCCGCGGACCTACGGCCTGGAGCTGCAATACCGGTTCTAGGACAAGGATCGGGCGCACGCGCCCTGGCATGATCAAGACCCCGTCCTACAAAGGGCGGGGTCTTTTGTCATTACGCCGATTTAACAAACCGCAGCTTCGAACCGGTTCGGGGCGGCTTGCCATCGCCGGCGGTTTCGCTCCAGACTGGCGAGGCGCACTTTTCTGGACACAAGGAGAAGGCGCAGCGGTCAGACCCTGGTGTGCAGGGCGAGGGAGCGGCGATGAGGTTCTGCCCGGTTTTGTACGCGCGTCCGCAGATGGCCGAGGGCTGAACGGCGTGCGAGACACGGCCCGAGTTGCGGCTGCGCCCGCCGCCGCCCCGCCGGTCACCCGGGCGACCAAGATCTTCTACGGCTTCGGCTCGATCGCCTACGGCATCAAGGACAACGGGTTCCAGACCTTCGTCCTGCTGTTCTACAACCAGCTCGTGGGCCTGCCCGCCGACTGGGTGGGCGAGGCGATCTTCATCGCCCTGCTGATCGACGCCTTCATGGACCCGGTGATCGGCCAGATGTCCGATCACTGGCGCTCGCGCTGGGGCCGGCGGCACCCGTTCATGTATTTCTCCGCTGTGCCGGTGGCGATTTCTTACGTGCTGGTCTGGAACCCGCCGCATACCTCGCGCGGCCTCCTGTTCGCCTACCTCCTAGTGGTCGCGGTGGTGGTGCGCACCTTCATCACCTTCTACGAGATCCCCAGCTCGGCCCTCTCGGCCGAACTGACCCAGGACTATGACGAGCGCACCTCGATCCTGGGCTATCGCTACTTCTTCGGCTGGTTCGGCGGCCTTGGCATGGTGTTCCTGGCCTATGCCGTGTTCCTGCGGCCGACGGCGAAGTACCCGGTCGGCCAGCTCAATCCCGACGGCTATCTGCGCTACGGGATGACAGCGGCGGTCCTGATGCTGGCCGCTATCCTGATCTCGGCCGCCGGCACGCACAAGCGCATCCCCTGGCTGCGTCAGCCGCCGGCCCACGCGCCACGTTCCCTGAGTGGGTTGCTGCGCGAGATGTTCGCCACCCTCTCGCACCGCTCGTTCCTGATGATGGTGCTGGTGGGCCTGTTCGCCGCCATGGGCCAGGGGCTGAACTTCGCCCTGGCCCTCTATTTCAACACCTACCTCTGGGAGCTCAGCGCCGCCCAGATCCTGATCGTGACCTCGACCGTGCTGGCCGGGGCGCTGATGGCGACCATGCTGGCGCCGTTGGCCTCTCGGCGCATGGGCAAGAAGGCGGCGGCCATGCTGCTCCTGGTGCTGGGTATTGCCGCGGGGGTCACCCCGATCACCTTGCGCATGCTCGGCCATTTCCCCGCCAATCACACGCCGCTCCTGCTGCCGTCGCTGATGCTGGCCGTGGCCATCGCCGCCAGCTTCGCCATCGGCGCCGCGATCCTGATCTCCTCCATGATCGCCGATGTGGTCGAGGACAGCGAGGTCAGGACCGGCCGGCGGTCCGAGGGCCTGTTCTTCGCCGCCAACAGCTTCGTGCAGAAGGCGGTGACGGGCTTTGGCCTGATGCTGTCCGGACTGATCCTGGCCGCGGCCCATTTTCCCGCCCACGCCAAGCCCGGCCACCTACCGCCGGGCGTGCTGGAGCGCCTGACCCTGATCTATGTGCCGTCCTATGTCGGCCTCTACGCCATCGCCCTGGGCTTCTTGGCCCTCTACAAGATCGACCGGGCTGGCCACGAGGCCAATCTCGTTCGCCTCGCCCAGGCCGCCGCGGCGGCCGAGATCGGCGAGGAGATCGAGCACATCCGCACCCTCTCATAGACGCCCATGCACGCCCGCCAACCACTCGCCCCATCGTCTCCGGGCTTCGCCACCACCCTGGCCTACGGTTCTGGGGCGATCGCCACCGGCGTCGCCTATGCCGGGCTCTCCGGGGCGGTGCTGCAGTACTATCTGAACCAGGTCCTGCGGGTTCCGGCCTATATCGTCGGCCTGGCGATCATGGTCTCGCTGATCGTCGATGCGGTGGTCGATCCCCTGGTCGGCCAGTGGTCGGACAATGTGCGCTCGCGCTGGGGCCGGCGGCACCCGTTCCTCTACGCCTCGGCCCCGCTGGGCGCTCTGGCCTTCTACTTCCTGTGGAACGCGCCGCAGGGTCTGGCTGGCCCGGCCCTGGTGGCTTTCACGCTGGCGCTGCTGGTGGTAGTCCGGATCGCCGGCAGCCTCTACGACATCCCCTCCAACGCCCTGGCGCCCGAGCTGGCCCCCGACTACGACGCCCGCACCACCCTGGTGGCCTTCCGCTTCCTGTTCCTGGTGATCGGCGGGGTGGTGATGACGGTGATCCTGAACGCGGTCCTGCTGCGCAATGACGCGACCCATCCCCTGGGCCTCTTGAACCGTCATGGCTACGAGCAGTTCGGCCTGATCGGCGGCCTCGGCATCGGCGCCGCCATCCTGGTCTCCAGCCTGGGCACCCACGGGCGGATTCGCCATCTGCACCTGCCGCCGGTCCGCAAGCCCACGCTCGCCCAGACCTTCGGTGAGATCCGCCAGACCCTGACCAACCCCTCGCTGCTCGCCCTCATGATCTCGGGCCTGCTCTCGGGGATCAGCGGCGGGATGATGCAGGGGCTGAACAACTACTTCTACACTCACCTCTGGGGCCTCTCGCCGGGCCAGATCGCCTTCCTGGTGGTGGTCACCTATGTCGGCTCGTTCCTGTCGGTGATCCTGGCCCCGATCCTCTCCAAGCGGTTCGGCAAGAAGCCGGCCATGATCACCACCTTCTCGGTCTATCTGGTCGCCGCCCTGACGCCGATGACCCGGAAGCTGATGGGCCTGATGCCGGCCAACGGCTCACCCTGGCTGATGCCGATCCTGATCCTGGACGCGGTGATCGCCGGCACCCTGGTGATCCTGGGCTTCGTCATCGTCTCGTCGATGGTCGCCGACGTGGTCGAGGATGTGGCGGTCAAGACCGGCCAGCGCTCGGAGGGCCTGCTCTTCGCCACCAACGGCCTTCTGTCCAAGTTCACCACCGGCATCGGCGCCTTCCTGGCCGGGATGATGGTCACCGCCGTGCATTTTCCGGCTCACGCCGCCCAGGGCACTGTGCCGGAGAGCCTGATGCGCCATCTGGCTCTGCTCTACCTGCCGGCTCATGCGATCTTGACCGCCGCCTCGATCGCGGTGCTGGTCTTCTATCGTATCGACCGCGCGACCCACGAACACAACCTCAGCCAGTTGCGCGAAGCCGCGCTCCTGGCCGAGGAAGTCGTCGAGCATCGGGCCGAGGCGGGCGTGTGAGGGGCGCCGTCACGTTTGTTCGCAGCGCCCGGTTTCAATCGGGAAGGGCAGGGCCTATCTAGGGCGCACACCCGCCATGCCCGATTCCAGCCCCATAGCCTCGCGGCCGGACGCCGCCCGCCGGTCATCCCCGCGCCGCGACCTGACCCAGGGGCCGATCGGCAAGACCCTGTTCCTGTTCGCCCTGCCGGTGCTGGGCGGCAACGCCCTGCAGAACCTGAACGTCACCATCAATGCGTTCTGGATCAGCCATTCCCTGGGCGTGCAGGCGGTCACCGCCATCTCCAACGCCAACCTGATCATACAGCTGCTGATGGGCGCGGCTTTCGGCGTCAGCATGGCCGCCAACATCATGATCGGTCAGGCCTTCGGCGCACACGACATGCGGATGGTCAAGCGGGTGGTAGGCACGGCGACCGGCTTCTTCGTGCTGTTGCCGGTGGCGCTGGCAGTGTTCGGCGGCATCGCCGCCCCGCACATCCTGGACGCGATGAAGACCCCGCTCGACGCCCGCGCCGACGCAATCGCCTATCTTCGGGTGATGTTCTCGGCCATGCCGTTCATCTACTTTTTCTACTACATGCAGATGGCCCAGCGCGGCGGCGGCGATTCCACCACGCCGTTCTATTTCATGATCCTGACGGTGCTGCTGGACTCCAGCCTGAACCCCCTGCTGATCCGGGGCATAGGGCCGTTCCCGCGGCTCGGCATAGCCGGCTCGGCCACCGCGACCCTGATCGCCCAGGGGATCAGCCTCCTGGTCATGCTGGTCTTTCTCTATCGGCGCAACAGCCACCTTTTGCTGCGCGCCGACGAGTTGCGCCTGTTGAAGCCCGAGTTCGAGATCCTCAAGGCCCTGGTGGTCAAAGGCGTGCCGATGGGCGTGCAGATGATCGTGCTCGGCGTGGCGGCGATGATGATGATCAGCCTGGTCAACCGCTACGGCTCTATGACTACCGCCGCCTACGGCGCCGCCTCCCAGGTCTGGAGCTACATCCAGATGCCGGCCATGGCGCTCAGCGCCGCGGTCTCCTCCATGGCGGCCCAGAACGTCGGGGCGCAGCGTTGGGATCGCGTCGCCCAGATCGCGGTCAAGGGCGTGATGATCGGCTTCGCCATCACGGGGACGGTGGTGGTCGCGGTCTATGGCCTGGGGGATCTGGTCCTGGGCCTGTTCCTGCCGCCGCATTCCGCCGCCATCCCGATCGCCCGGCATATCGACTACGTGGTGCTGTGGGCCTGGACCCTGTTCAGCATTACCTTCACCCTGTTCGGCATCGTCCGCTCCACCGGGGCGGTCTGGGCGCCGCTGGGCGTGCTGGCCGTCTCAATGTGGGTGGTGCGGGTGCCCTTCGCCCTGGCTCTGATTCCCCGCTGGGGCGCGGAAGCCATCTGGTGGAGCTTTCCCTTGGGCACCATCTGTTCGGCCACCCTGGCGGCGCTCTACTACCGCTTCGGCGGCTGGCGCCGGGCGCGGATGATCGACCCGTCGCACCTCCACATGGACGCGGCCGCGCAGCCGGCCGAGGCGCACTCGGTCTGAAGCTTTCCTGTCATCGATCCGTAACCTAGAGTGTGAACCTAGGGGCTGGAATCAGACGATGGACGGGAACGGGGCAGGCGCGCCCGCGACATTCGAGACCGACCGGTATCGGCGCAAGCGCGCGGCGATCGTGGCCGCGGCCGCCGACATCATCAATCATCGCGGGGTCAAGGGCATGACCCTGGCCGACGTCGCCGCCAGCGTCGGCCTGATCACCACCAGCGTGACCTACTATTTCAAAAAGAAGGAAGACCTGGCCGAGGCCTGCTTCCAGGACGCCATCCAGCGCTTCGACGCCCTGATCAGCCGCGCCCTAGCGGAAGGCGATCCGCCGGCCCGCCTGCGCGCCTTCCTGGGCGCATGCCTGGAGCAGGATCTGCGTATCCGTCAGGGGGTGGAGCCGCCGCTGGCCGGCCTCAGCGATATCCGCGCCCTGACCGAGCCCCAGCGCGAACGTGCCCTGGCCGCCTATGGCGAGCTGTTCCGCAAGGTGCGCAGTCTGTTCCTGTCGCCGGAACTCGGATGGATGAGCGTCCGGCGGGCGACGGCGCGGACCTATCTTTTGATGGAGCAGATCTTCTGGCTGCGCGCCTGGATCTTCCGCTACGACTTCGACGACTATCCGCGGGTTCTCGAGCGGATGCTCGACATCCTGCTCGGCGGGCTGATGGCCAAGGGCCAGGCCTGGGCGCCGCGGCGGCTGGAGGGCTGGGGGCCGGGCGCTATCGACAGCAACGCCCGCTCGCCTGACGCCTTCTTCCTGGCGGCGACGCGGCTGATCAACCGCTACGGCTATCGCGGGGTGTCGGTGGAACAGATCTCGGCCGAGCTGAATGTCACCAAGGGCTCGTTCTATCATCACAACGAGGCCAAGGACGACCTGGTGGTGGCCTGTTTCGAGCGCAGCTTCGCCATGGTGCGCAAGGCCCAGACCGCGGCCCTGAACGGGCCCGGCAACGCCTGGGACAAGCTGTCGGCGGTCGCCCGCACCCTGGTCGAGCACCAGCTGTCGGAGGAGGGGCCGCTGCTGCGCACCTCGGCCCTCAGCGCCCTGCCGGAGCAGATCCGCCATCGCATGGTCGAGCAGTCCTATCGCCTGGCCGACCGCTTCGCCGCCCTGATCTCGGACGGCATAGCCGAGGGCGTGATCCGCCCGGTCGACCCGATGATCGCCGCCCAGATGCTGGGCGCGACCCTCAACGCCGCCGCCGACCTGCGCGACTTCGCCCCCGGCGTGACCCAGGAGGCGATCGCAGACCTCTACGCCAAGCCCCTGCTGACGGGGGTATTTACGAAGTAGGGGCCATAGCTCCTCATCCTGAGGCGCCCGCGTAGCGGGCCTCGAAGGACGCACGGAGCCGCCGCTGCGTCCTTCGAGGCCCGACGCTTTGCGCCGGGCGCCTCAGGATGAGGAAGATTTGTGAGGCGGCAGAAAGTCCCTGCTTTAGATCGGCCGCGGCAAGTGCGTGGCGTGCTCGGCCAGGGCCTGTTTCATGCGGGCGAACTCCACCACCTGGCCCGCCAGCATGGCCAGCATCTGGGCGTCGCGAGGATTGCACAGCTCGCCCTCCGCATCGAACAGCGGATTGGCCGAGGGGTTCAGGGCGACGCCCAGGGGCGTCGGCCAGCCGCGCAGGGCGTGGATGATAGTGCGCAGCGAAGAGAGCGTGGTGCCCGCCGCCTGCCAGCCGTCGGCGGTGACGATGCAGCCCACCGCCCGGCCGTCGAAATAGGGGCGCACGTCGCCGCGCAGGCCATCGAGCGCGTCGAGCGCGTTCTTGACCACGCCGGAGACCGAGCCGTGATAGCCGGGGGTGGCGATGATCACCCCGTCGGCCTGGCGCACGCCCTCCAAGAGCTCCTGTAGCTCGGGCGAGCTGTCGGCGGTGGTGGGGTCATAGATCGGAATCTTGGTCAGGACCGAGCCCCCGAACAGGCGCGTGCGTGCGCCCAGCCGCTCCGCCGCCTCCAGCGTTTTGGCCAGGGTCCGCTCGCTGCTGGATTCGCGCCGGGTGGTGCCGCCGATGCCGACGATCAGCGGCCCTGGCCCAGGTTTTGACGTCACGCAATGACCTTTCCGAACATCCCCTGACTCATAGGGACGTTATCGCCCCCGGCGCAATAGGGTTCGCCGGGTCATGCCTCGGCCTCCGCATCCGCCTTGCGCCGGGCCTTCCACGCCGCCTCGACCGCCTTCAGGTCCTCGGCGAACCGCTCCCGCGCCGCCTCGCGCTGGCGGGGCATATGATAGGCTGGGAACAGGTCGTTGGTGGGGTGGTAGTCCCTCAGGATCTGCTTGGCGACGGTGACCTTGTGCACCTCGGTCGGCCCGTCGGCTATGCCCATCACGAAGGACGAAGTGACCATGCCCATGAACGGCATCTCGTTGGAGACCCCGAGCGCGCCATGGATGTGCAAGGCCTTGGCGGCGATGTCGTGATAGACCTTGGGCATGGCCACCTTGATGGCCGCGATGTCCTTCCGGACCTTCTTGTAGTCCTTGTGCTTGTCGATCAGCCAGGCGGTGCGCATGACCAGAAGGCGGAACTGCTCCAGCTGGATCCAGCTGTCGGCGATCTGCTCCTGCACCATCTGGTAGTCCGAGAGCTTGCCGTCGCGGGTGGTGCGCGAGACCGCCCGCTGGCACATCAGGTCCAGGGCATGCTTGCAGGCGCCCACCGTGCGCATGGCGTGGTGCACCCGCCCGCCGCCCAGGCGCGTCTGGCTGACGGCGAAGGCCGAGCCCCGTTCGCCCAGGAGGGCGTCATAGGGCACCCGGACATTGTTGTATTTGACATAGCCCTCCGAGCCCTCGTCGCGGCCGACCCCCACGTTGCGCAGGATCTCCACGCCCGGCGTCTTGGTGGGCACGATGAACATCGACATGCGCCGATAAGGGTCGGCCGCGTCGGGGTCGGTGACCGCATAGACGATCAGGATGGTCGACCAGCGCGCGTTGGTGGAGAACCACTTCTCGCCGTCGATCACCCATTCGTCGCCTTCCAGCACCGCGGTGGTGCGGAAGGTGAGGGGGTCGGACCCGCCGGTGGGTTCGCTCATGGAGAAGGCCGAGCGGATCTCGCCGTCCAGCAGCGGCTTAAGCCACTTCTCCTTCTGCTCGGGGGTGCCGTAGTGGGCGATGATCTCGGCGTTGCCGGTGTCGGGCGCCTGGCAGCCGAATATGGACGGCGCCAGGCTGTTGCGCCCCAGCTTCTCGTTCATCAGCGCCAGCTTGACCTGGCCATAGCCCTGGCCGCCAAGCTCCGGCCCCAGGTGACAGGCCCACAGGCCCTGTTCCTTCACCTCGGCCTGCAGCGGCTTGATGAACCGTTCGCGTCCCTCGGGGCCATAGACCGCCATGCCCAGGTGAGAGACCGGTTCGACCTCGTCGCGCATGAAGTCCTCGATCCAGTCCAGCTTCTTCTGGAATTCTGGGTCGGTTTCGAAATCCCAGGCCATGATGCGCCTCCCGGTTCTTGCCTGTCTCGCGGCCTCTGTCGGGCCGCCTCTGGATTCTGGCCGAGGCCGCGCCGGGCGTTCAAAGCCTCGGTCTGTCGGCCACTTCGCCACTATCCCGCGCCAGCTGGTGTCGCGCAACGCCGATCCAGCAAAACAAAAAATTCGGTATGGAATCCGAGCCCGGGCGAAGCCTCGTCCGGCTCCTGCCGGCGGCCCATCGCGGCGGCGGACGACCGCCGCCGCGTCAATGTCGCGGCGCTGTGCATTATTTGGGCGCCGACGCGAACAGAGCGAGCAAACCTGCGCCAGATGCTCCCCATTCGTCCCCCGGCGGGCGATCCGGCGACGGTCAAGCCGGGGCGCGCAGGTAGGTTCGCCTCGCTCGAAGGCGAAGTTGGCCCGGCCCGCCAGCCGATCGACCACGCCTTCAGCGCGCGGCCCGAAAGGCCCGCGCGCCTGCGCCGCGTAAACGGTCGAGTCGCCAGGGCAGGGATGGCGGTCCCCATGCTGCTTTTATGCGTCTCGGCCCCGGCGATGATGGAGCCTTTACGCCCGCCTCGCCGATAGTGCCCGCGCTCACGGCAACTGCGCCGCGAACGCGTTCGACTGCGCTCGTTTGCTCCATGAAGGCCGAAGCCTGCGGCCGGGGCGGCGGACGCCAACAAACAGGGGATAGATCTGATGACGTTGCAGAAGAAAGCTTTGGGAGCCGCAAGCGCCTTGGCCCTGATCATGGCCGCCGGCGCCGCCTGGGCCGACGATCAGCCGGCAGCGGCGCCCGCCGCCCCAGCCGCGGCCGCCGCGCCGCCGGCCAGCTGGGCCAGCACCATCAAGTGGAGCGGCCACGTCGAATTCGGCCTCACCAGCAATCCGGACAGCCCCAGCAACGGCCTCAACTACGGCCAGCTGTTCACCGACCGCGCCAACCAGTTCCTGCTGAACTCAGTGGCCCTGAACGTCGAGCGCGATGTCGACACCAGCAGCAAGACCCTGGACGTCGGCTTCAAGGTCCAGGCCGCCTATGGCTCGGACTCGCGCTACACCCAGCTGATCGGCGAGTTCAATCGCTCGATCAACAGCCGCAACCAGTTCGACATCGTCGAGGCCCACGTCGACGCCCACGCCCCCTGGCTGACCGCGGGCGGCATGGAGCTGCACGCCGGCATCCTGCCGACCCTGGAAGGGGTCGAGGTGATGGACCCCACCGGCAACTTCTTCTACTCCAAGTCCTACCTGTTCAACTTCGGCATCCCGCTGAAGTACACGGGGGTGATGACCGAGACCCACGTCAGCCCGCTCTTGGACGTCTATGCCGGCCTCGACAGCGGCGTGAACACCTTCCTGGGGACCGGCGGCGGCGGCAACGACGGCAAGGTCCACTTCCACGGCGGGTTCGGCCTGAACTTCAAGAACGTCACCGTCCTGGCCACCACCCAGATCGGCGCCGAAGACTATGCCTATGACGCCTCGGGCAAGGTCACCGGCACCAACAAGATGCGCTATCTGAACGATGCGGTGATCACCTGGAAGGTCAACGACAAGCTGACTTCGACCACCGACGTCAACTACATCTATGACGACCTGCTGAAGGCCAGTGGCGGCGGCGTCACCGAATATCTGACCTATCCGATCAGCTCGACCGTCACCCTGGGCGGCCGCGCGGAAATCTGGCGCGACGACAAGAACTTCTACACCGCGGGCTTCCCGGGCAAGTTCGACTTCATCAACTTCGAGGGCGGCTACGGCCCCTCCAGCCCGGTCTTCCTGTCGGCCAGCAACGCGACCTTCTTCGAATTCACCGTGGGCATCAACTACAAGCCCGCCGGCCTGCCCAAGATGATCGACGGCCTGACCTTCCGGCCCGAGCTGCGCTACGACGAACTGCTGACGCACGGCTTCGCCTACGACAACGGGACCAAGAGCCACCAGACCACGATCGCCTTCGACATCGTGGCGCCGTTCACGCTGTAGGGGACCCAACGCTCGTCATCCCGGCCGCAGCGCTCGCAAGAGCGCGGAGGGCCGGGATCCAGCAGACGCGATCTCGAAGCTGCATGTTTTGCAGTGTCGAGGCAGGGTCTGCTGGATCCCGGATCTTCGGTCGCTCCGCTCCCTCCGTCCGGGATGACGGCTTTTGGGAAGGCAGCCGATTAGGTGCGGTTGGCCTCGCCTCACAGCATCGGACGGCAGAACGCGTCGCGCGTCGCCTGTATGCCGGCCTGGAAGTGGTAAGCCGTAGGCTTCACGCCGAGATCCGCGGCCTGGCCGAAGAAGGGGCGCTGCGTTGTCCCGGGGCCCCCGTTCTGGGCGACCGGCAGGATATTGGGATCCAGCTTCGCCGACACGGCCGCCGCCCGCGCTTTCCACTGGCGCAGCGCCGCCCAGTCCTGCTCGGTCATGACGTCCTGGTCGTCGAACTGGCTGAGATGGCTCCAGGCCTCGGACTCCTCGTTCGACCGATCCCGGAACCAGTACAAGGAATCATACAAGCTGGCGTAGCGCAGCTTGACGTCCAGCGGCATGTGCGAGGCGCTCTGGTCGGCGATCGCGGTCTCCCAGACCGAGGTGTGGATGCGGGGAAACTGGGGCTGCCCGATCGGCCCCTTCAACTGCAGCGGCTGGCCCTTGGCGTGCAGTTGGAACGCCGTCTTCAGCTCGGAGACCCGCCGGGCCATGCAGGGCGCCTGGTCGATCCGCGACTGGATGATGCCCAGGTCCCCGGCCAACTCGTGGTCCAGGGCCTCTCGCGTCTGACCCACCACCTCGCGCCAGTGCATCCATTCCACCACCTGCTCGCCGCCCAGGGCTATAACAATGCCGACCACGATCACGCTGATCTCGGCCAGGAACTCGCGCACGCCGTGCGGAACCTTCGGCTTGTGTATGTGCATTTTCCCCCGCCCCGACCTTGCAGGCGCAACAGCCCAGTACCTGTGGTCGCGTTACACGCGCAAGCCTTCCTACCGCGCCCTCAGCGGCGCATAGCCCAGGTGCGTGCCGGCATCGACGATCAGGGTCTCTCCGGTGATGTGCCGCGAGTGGGGCGAGGCGAGGAACACAGCGGAGGCGGCGATGTCCTCGGCGGTCGAGGCCACCTTCAGCGGGACCGAAGCGGCCACGCCCTGGCGCAGCCGCTCCAGGCCGGCTTCATCCAGGCCGCGGCCGAACCAGGGCGTGTCGATGAAGCCGGGGCAGATGGCGTTGACGCGGATCTTCGGCGCCAGCGCCCGGGCCAGCGACAGGGTCATGGTGGTCAGGGCGCCCTTTGAGGCGGCGTAGGGCACCGAAGAGCCGATGCCGGTGACGCCCGCAATCGAGCTCGTATTGACCACCGCCCCCGGCCGCTCGCCGGCCTCCAGGAGCGCGCGCGCCGCCCGGATCATCTGAAAGGCGCCGACCACATTGACCTGATAGAGGCGCAGGAAATCCTCGCCCGACACGGCGTCCAGGTCGGCGTGGTTCTGGGCGAACTTGGTGACGCCCGCATTGTTGAACAGGGCGTCGATGCGGCCAAAGCCCGCCGCCGCCTCGGCGATCCGCCGGCAGTCGGCGTCGTCGGCTACGTCGGCCTGAACCAGCACCGCCTCGGCGCCGTGCGCACGCACCCGGTCGGCGGTCTCCTCGGCCTCTGCGGCGCTCCTGGCATAGTTGACCACCACCGCCTTGGCCCCGCGCTCGGCGACCTCGACCGCGATGGCGCGGCCAAGCCCGGTGGAGGCGCCCGTGATGGCCACGATCAGCCCGTCGAAATCCCCGCTCATCCCTGCTTTCCCTTCCCTGGATCGCCTTTCGTCATCTTAAGGGCGCGCAAGCGGCTTGTCGCGTCCGCCGCGCTGTGCGTTAGGCTAGCCGCATGAGCGAACAGACCCTGACCCAACTCGGCCGCGAGGTTCGCGGCTTCGACAGCCCCGACCAGGCGGTCTTGGAGCGCGTCCCCAATCCGCAGGCCGACGTGCTCTACCTCGCCCGCTTCACCGCGCCTGAGTTCACCTCGCTGTGCCCGGTGACCGGTCAACCCGACTTCGCCCAGCTGGTGATCGACTACGCGCCCAAGGACTGGCTGATCGAGTCCAAGTCGCTGAAGCTGTATCTAGGCTCGTTCCGCAACCACGGCGCCTTCCACGAGGACTGCACCGTCGCCATTGGCCGCAAGATCGTCGAGGTGGCCCAGCCGCACTGGCTGCGCATCGGCGGCTACTGGTATCCGCGCGGCGGGATTCCGATCGACGTGTTCTGGCAGTCGGGTCCGCCGCCCCAGGGCCTATGGCTGCCGGATCAGGGTGTCCAACCCTATCGAGGGCGTGGCTGAGTCAAGGATAGTCGCGCGGGGACAGAGACGCGCGTCACGCTAAAGCATCTCTTATTCTCTCAGGGGTTGCCTGGGGCCGTGAAATCGCCCCAGATGCGTCAGACAGGCTGTGCAGTTCCAAGGACGCGCCTCAGAGGGAAACGGACATGCAGTATGCACGCCTCGGCGAGACAGGGCTTGTCGTCTCCAAGCTGGCCTTGGGGTCGATGACCTTCGGCGCCGCGCGCGACCGGCCCATGATGGCGGCGATCTACAAGCTGGACCAGGCCGGCGCGGACCGTCTGACAGCCGAGGCGATCGACGCGGGAGTCAATCACTTCAACAGCGCCGACGTCTATTCCTCGGGCGACTCCGAAACCATGCTCGGCAAGGCTCTGGGCGCGCGCCGGCAGGACGTGGTGATCTCGACCAAGGTCGGCAATCGCATGGGGCCGGGCTTGCTGCAGGCCGGCCTGTCGCGCCGGCGCATCGTGGAGGCGGCCGAGGCCAGCCTGAAGCGGCTGGGCACGGACTATATCGATGTCTATCTGGCCCACCGGGTCGACCCGCACACGCCGCTGGAGGAGACCCTCGAGGCCTTCGACGCCCTCGTGCGCCAGGGCAAGGTCCGCTATGCGGGCTTCTCCAACTGGCCGGCCTGGATGGCGGCGACGGCGCGGGGCATCCAGCAGCAGCGCGGCTACGAGCCGTTCCGTGCGGCCGAGATGTACTATTCCCTGGTGGGCCGCGACCTGGAGGCGGAGGTGGTTCCGTGGGCGGAGCAGGCCGGCTGCGGCCTGATCGTCTGGAGCCCCCTGGCCGGTGGCTTCCTGTCGGGCAAATATACCCGCGAGGATCCCTCGGGCGGCGGCGGACGCCTGTCGGGATTCGACATGATCCCCTTCGACCGCGAGCAGGGCTACCGCATCGTCGAGGTGCTGAAGGCCGTGGCGGAGCGCCAGGGCGCCACGCCGGCGGCGATCGCCCTGGCCTGGCTGATGACCCGACCGGCGGTGTCCTCGGTGCTGGTCGGGGCCAGCAGCAGCCAGCAACTGGCCGCCAACCTGGCCGCGGCCGCGATCAGGCTGACCGATCAGGATGTGGCCGAACTCGACCAGGTCAGCGCCATCGCGCCCCGCTATCCCGGCTGGTTCTCGCCCATCGTGCGCGATGGGCCGGTGGAGAAGGCTCTGGCGGGCTGAGCCTTAGAGATCGGTCCACTGCCGGACCCGGCCCACGTCCACGTGGACGAAGCCGTTATCCGGATAGTAGCCCACCCCGCCGGCCCTCAGGCTCAGGGCCGCCTTGTGCAGGTGAGCGAGGTGGACGCCCTCGACATTGATGTCGAGCGCCCGCCCCAAGAGGTGCTGGCTCTGGGAGGCGACCTGTTCGCTGTGCCGGCGCAGCATGGCGTTTGTTCTGGGCGAGCGATAGCCGGACAGAATCTGGAACGGCCGCCGGGTGTCCAGGCGGGTCCTCAGGTTGTGCAGGAGGTCGAACAGGCGAGGGTGGATGAAGTGCTGCTGGCCCGTGCGCCAGTCACGCAGCAGGTGGTTGGCGGCGGAGAGCGCGTCCGGGACATAGCGGCCGTTCTCGTAATAGACCGCGTCCAGCACCTCGCCGGTGTAGAAATTGTGCATGTAGGCCCGGCGCACTTCGCCCTTGGCGGGCGGCGCGCTGGGGGCGAGGTCGGCTTCGGCGGCGTCCGGACCGTCGGCCGCAGGCGCCACGAGGTCCGGCCCCGCCAGCCAGTCGCCCAGAGCCAGGCCGCCGTAGCCGGCCGCCCCGACGCCTGCCGTCGCCAGCCCGAGGCCGAGAATATGTCGTCTGTGCAAACCCATGCCCGGCCGACATATGGCCTGTTCCGTTTGCGATGCGGTTAACCGGCCGCCCGGCGACTGCGACCCAGCGTCGCCCTATACCGTCCGCTTGGCCCGGTCGCGCTCATTGGACGAGCGGATCGAATCTCGCGCCGCCGCCCACTGCTCGTCGGTCCAGGACTTCAGGCCAGAAAATCCGCCGCCGGTGGCCAGGTGGGCGCCGCCGTCGATGGCGATGGTCTGGCCGTTGACATAGGCCGAGCCGGGGTCGAGCAGGTAGACGGCGAGGTTGGCCAGTTCCGGCATCTCGCCCACCCGGCCCATGGGGTTGGTGCTGTCGCCGCTGCGCGAGCCGCCGGGGTTCAGCCTCGCCCAGGCGCCTTCGGTGGGGAAGGGGCCCGGGGCGATGGCGTTGAGGCGAATGCCGCGATTGCCCCATTCCACCGCCAGGGACTGGGTCATCACGTTCAACCCGGCCTTGGACATGGCCGAGGGCACGGTGAAGGGCGAGCCGTGCCAGACCCATGTGGTCAGGATCGACAGCACCGAGCCCTTGGCCCCCTCGGCCAACCAGCGCTTGCCACAGTCCAGGGTCATGAAGAACGAGCCGCGGAAGACGATGTTGGCGATGGCGTCAAAGCCCCGGGGGCTCAGGTCCTCGGTGCGGCTGATGAAGTTCCCGGCGGCGTTGTTGACCAGGCCGGTCAAGGCCCCGCCATCGGCCCAGACCGTATCCAGGGTCTCGCTGATCGCCTCGGGCACGCGGATGTCGCAGGCGAGCGGGACCACCTTGCCGCCGTGGGCGCCGGTCAGTTCCTTCGCCGTCTCTTCCAGCACCCCGCCGCGGCGGCCGCAGATATAGACCTCGGCCCCCAGCATCAGGCAGGCTTCGGCCATCACCTTGCCGAGGCCGGTGCCGCCGCCGGTGATCAGGATCCGCTGGCCCTTCATCAGGCCAGGTTTGAACATCAGGTCGTCTGGGGTCATGGCGTCCTCCTATTTATCGGCGGCCTCTATGTAGCTCCTCATCCTGAGGCGCCCGCGCAGCGGGCCTCGAAGGACGCAGTGGCGGCTCCGTGCGTCCTTCGAGGCTCGCCGCTGCGCGACGAGCACCTCAGGATGAGGAGGATTTGTAAGGCGGCTCCTCAGGGCGAAGTCTGTCATGGGCCAAGGGGCCTGCCCATGCCGGGCCGCAGCGGAAACCCTGGCGAGCCGTCGTTTGGCGGCCTTAAATGCGGGGCAGGGAGGATCACGATGTCGGTTGACGCCAGCCTGAGCCATGTCCGGGGCGCAAGCACGCCGCCTCTGCGCGAAGACACGATCGGCCAGGCTCTTGACGAAGCCGCGCGGCGCTGGGGCGATATCGAGGGCCTGATCTCGGTTCACCAGGGCGTGCGCTGGACCTACGCCGAATTGCGCGATCGGGCCGAGGCCCTGGCGGCAGGCTTCCTGGCCCTGGGCCTGGTTCCAGGCGACCGGGTGGGCATCTGGTCGCCGAACAACGCCGAATGGGCCCTGACCCAGTTCGCTGCGGCCAAGGCTGGGCTGATCCTGGTGACCATCAACCCCGCCTATCGGATCAGCGAGCTGGAATACACCCTGGCCAAGGTTGGGGTGCGGGTGCTCGTTGCCGCCGAGCGCTTCAAGACCAGCGACTATGTGGCCATGGCCGAGGCGGCGGCGCCTGGCATCGTGGCCCTGGAGCGATTGATCAAGATCGGCGGCGCCCCGCGCCCTGGCTGGCTGGTTTTCGCCGAGGTCAGCGGCCTGGGCGGCGCGGGCGAACGCGCGGCGCTCGGGCGGATCGGAGCCGAGCTCGACTGCAACGATCCGATCAACATCCAGTTCACCAGCGGCACCACCGGCCTGCCCAAGGGCGCGACCCTGTCGCACCGCAACATCCTCAACAACGGCTTCTTCGTGGGCGAGGCGATCGGGCTGAGGGAGGGCGACCGCCTGTGCATCCCCGTGCCGCTCTATCACTGCTTCGGCATGGTGATGGGCAATCTGGGCTGCCTGACCCATGGGGCGGCCATGGTCTATCCCTCCGAGGGTTTCGAGGCCGGAGCGGTGCTGGCGGCCGTGGAGGCCGAGCGTTGCACCGGCCTCTATGGCGTGCCGACCATGTTCATCGCCGAACTGGCCCATCCCGAGTTCGAGCGTTTCGACCTCTCCTCCCTGCGCACCGGCTGCATGGCCGGCTCGCCCTGTCCGGTGGAGGTGATGAAGCAGGTGACCAGCCGCATGCATATGCGCGACGTGACCATCGCCTATGGCATGACCGAGACCAGCCCGGTCAGTTTCCAGAGCTCGGGCGCCGATCCGCTGGAGCGCCGGGTCTCAACCGTTGGCCGCGTGCAGCCGCATGTCGAGTGCAAGGTCGTGGGGCCGGATGGTGAGACCGTGCCGCGTGGCCAGCCGGGCGAGCTCTGCACCCGCGGCTATTCGGTGATGCTCGGCTATTGGGACGAGCCGGAAAAGACCGCCGAAGCCATCGACGGCTACGGCTGGATGCACACCGGCGACCTAGCCGTGATTGACGAGGCCGGCTACGGCAACATCGTCGGGCGGATCAAGGACATGGTCATCCGCGGCGGCGAGAACGTCTATCCGCGCGAGATCGAGGAGTTCCTGTTCCGCCATCCCAAGATCGAAGAGGTGGCGGTGGTCGGCGTGCCTGACCCCCGCTATGGCGAGGAGCTGTGCGCCTGGGTGCGGCTGAGGGCCGGCGAGGCGTGCGAGGCCGAGGAGGTGATCGCCTTCTGCCGGGGCCAGATCGCCCACTACAAGGTCCCGCGCTATGTCCGCTTCGTCGACGCCCTGCCCATGACCGTCACTGGCAAGATCAGGAAGTTCGAGATCCGCGAGGCCATGATCGCCGAACTGGGCTTGGTGGCGGAGAAGACGGCGTAGCCCGTCCTTCCTTCAAAAGAAAAGGGCGGCAGGTCCCCCCGCCGCCCCGATGATCCAGTCCGGCGCTTCTTGCGGCGCCGGAAGCCGGATTAATCGAACTTCTTGGTCAGCGCGATGCCGTAGGTGCGCGGATCAAGGGTGAACACGTTCTGGAACAGGCCGGACGACGCATCGGTCAGGTAGGCGTCGGTGATCGGCGACTTGTCGAAGATGTTCTTGACGTAGAGCTGAACGGTCAGGCCCCAGTCGCTGCGGTCGAAGTTCAACGTCGCGTTGGCGTTATCCCACGAGCGCAGATAGTCGGCCTTGTCGTTGAAGATCCGGGCGTAGCTCGAATCCTGCCAGTAGTAGTCGGCGTGGGCCGTGATCTTCCAGTTCTCCAGGTGGACCGTGTAGTTGGCGCCGAAGCTGAAGGTGAACTCCGGCGAGTTCGGCAGTTGCCGGCCGACCAGGCTTTGGTTGACGCCGAGCGGCACTCTGGCCTGCTTATTGGTGGCCGGATCGATCACCGGCGTCCCATTGGCGGTGGTGATGCCCGATCCGTAAGCGAGGTTCGGCACAGTGCTGTCATACAGCAGCGAGCCGAGCCCGCTGCCGGCAAACGCACCACTACATACGCCGAGCAGCGCGTTGGAGGGAGCCAAGCCCGCGCCCTCGGCGCCCATCAAAGTGGCGATGCCTTGGGTCGTGGCGACGCAATTCGAGCCGTCCGAAGCCTTAACCAGTTGCAGGGCCGGGTTGCCGTTCGTCAGGTTGTACTGATCGAGCTCTTCGCCGCTGGTGATCTCGGTGTGCAGGTAACCGACATTGGTGGTGAAGGTGAGGTCCTTGATCGGCTGGAACGCGCCTTCGAACTCGACGCCATAGAGTTTGGCGTTGATGTTGGTGTTGACCGAAGACTTGTTGACGATCGTCGAGACCTGATAGCCGTCTTCGATATAGTAGAAGCCGGTCAGGTTGGCGGTCAGGCGGCCATTGAGCGCCGTATTCTTGGTGCCGACCTCGAAGGCGTCCACGTAGACCGGCGCAAAGGTGGCGCCCACCGAACAGCCCGACACCGCTGCGCAGGGCGTGTTGAAGCCGCCGCCCTGATAGCCGCGGGCATACTGCGCGTAGACGATGGTCCGGTTAGTGAAGTCGAGATGCGGTGTCCACTCGACGTTGAAGCGCCCGGTGACCGCAGTGAAGGTGGCGGCCTGGTGGGTCAGGTTCGAGCCGAAGCCAGGGGCGCCGGTGGCCGACAGCAGTTCGATAGGATAGTAGACATTGGTCTTGTGGTCGTTCGTGTAACGGATGCCGCCGGTCAGCTTAATGTCCGGCGTGATCTGATAATAAACCTCGCCGAAGCCCGAATAGGACTTCAGGCCGACCGTGAACCGAGCATCATAGTAGTTGTGGCCCTGGCCAGACGCAGGCGTCGCGGCGCCGTCGATGGGGATAATGTGGCAGTTGCCAAATGCATTTACGGTCGCGGGCGTACAGGCCGTGCCGGCTGGCACCCCGACATTCCCCAACAAGGCATTGTTGGCGATTGCAAAGGCCGTCAGGCCGTTGCTCATCACGTCATAGTCGTCCTTGTAGGTCGAGTCGTCGGCGTACTGGCCGCCGATCGAGAAATTCAGCGGGCCCTTGAAGGAAGAACTCAAGCGGATTTCTTCGCTGATTTCCCTAGAGGCGACCTGGCCGTAGTCATAGGTTCTGAAATAGTTGGACGTACCGACCTGCGGATCCTGGACGAAGCCTCCCGGGAACAGCGCAGCAAACGGGCCCGTTGTGTTGAACGGCGTGGTCGGGACGAGGCGATTGTAGTCCTCGACCGAGACGCCCCAGTTACGGTTGAAGCCCGTCAATGAGGTCAGGGCCAGGTCGTCGGTGATATTGTAGGTGTTCTTCCAGATGAACAGGTTCTCTTCGGCCTTGTAGATCGGATCGACCGACGAGTTGATGTCGTGCAGGTTATGATTCTGCATCGGGTTGTTGGCGTAAACGTCGCCGCTGGTCAGACCGATCAGGCCGGAAAGGATGCCGCCAAGGGTCGAGGCGCTGTTCAGCGTGCCGTAGGAGCCAGGGCCGTAGAGGCCGTCAGCCAAGCAGCCCTGGCCGAGCAGGCCCTGGTTGAAGCCGGCCACCGGGCCGGAGAGCGACGCCAGCGCGGCATTGCCCGGGTCCTTGGTGCAGAGCTGCTTGCCGACGCGGTTCCTGTGGTCGTCCTCGGCGAAGTGCTCGTAGGTGAAGGTGCTCTTGAACTTGTCGTTCGGGTGCCATTGCAGGGTGATGCGGCCCGAACCCAGGTGACGGTCGTCGACCTTGTCGCCGGTATATTGGTTGGTGCCGAAGCCGCCGCGGTCGAGGTAGAAGCCCGCGACCCGCACGGCGAAGCTGTCGCCGAACGGCAGGTTGACGAAGCCGGTGACCTTCTTGCTGTCGAAATTGCCGAAGTCGCCGGTGATGCTGGCGCCGAACAGGTCGGTCGGCTGGGAATAGACCACGTTCACCGCGCCGCCGGTGGCGTTACGGCCGTACAGCGTGCCGACCGGGCCGCGGAGGACTTCGACGCGGTCCACGTCGTAGAAGTCGGTGTCGCCCAGATGGTTGGCGGCGACGGTCAGTTCGTTGACCGAGAAGCTGACCCCCGGGTCGCCGGTCGGGGAGACCGACTTGGTGCCGATGCCGCGGATCTGGAAGTTGTAGCCGCCGAAGTTGCCGCGCGAATAGTTCACGTTCGGAATCGACAGTTCCAGGTTCTGGCCGCCATCGAGGCGCTGGGTCTTCAGGCTGTCCTGGGTGAAGGCGGACACCGCCAGGGGAACGCTCTGCAGCGATTCCGACTTGCGCTGCGCGGTGACGACGATTTCGCCCACCGTCGAGCTCGGAGTGGAAGCGGCTGCGCCGCCCGTCTGGGCCAAGGCCGGAGCGCCGGCCAACAGGGCCGCGCTCGAAGCGCCGAGCACCAGCCAGTGACGCAATTGTAGCGTGCGATTCATTCGGTTGTTCCCTCCCTAACGCCCAGACAGCTCTTTGGCCGGCCGACCAGGGCGTCGCTTCCACGGTGTTTCCCAAGGCTCGCCGCGCAGCTCTTATTGCCCTGGCCCGCGGATCGCCTTGAAACAGTGATAAGTTACGGCGTCTCTGCGTCTGTCAACTGCCCCGATTCACTCTCCAGGACAGTGTTGCACCTTTGCCGCCATGGGTTTGCGGCGTTTTCGAAGGTCCGGAATGCCGATCCGGAAAGCCTATTTCGGCTGTCTGCGGAAGCACTTAAACAAACGTTCGCTAGAGGGCGTGGGTGACGCGGAGCAGGCCACACGCCGCTACCCGATCGCGGCGTTTTTTGTAGGCCTGAAGATCGCGCCGGCGCCCCCGGCGAAAAAAGCGCGGGCGCAGGGGCGCGCGCACTCGTCGATCTCCCTCAGTGGACCCGGGTTGATCTAGCGGTGCGGCCCGGCGTTGCACGGCATTTGAGGGGGGCGAGCGGGAGGGGGCGCGAAAACGCCGCCGACGCCTGCATGTGGTGGCATAGCCGAGCGCACCGCCAGAAGCCGGGGGCGGCCCTGACAGCGACCGCTCCGCTTTCGAAAGTCAGGACCGGCCCTGCACCCTGGTCGGCCGGCCCGGGCGTCCGGAAGCCGGCGGGTTCGATCGTCTCGAGCGCCGCGCGGCTCCTATCGAATCTGTTCCAGCTCTAGTCTTAGCTGGCGATACGTTCGTCTTCGCCCGCCAAGTCTTCGTCGCTCTGACGGGCCTGCTGATCCTTGGCGATCTCGAGCACCAGCTTGAGGATCACACGGCGCAGGGCCGGCGGGGCCGCCGAGTAGGCCGCCAGGAGTTCCGGCGCGCCGCTCTCGCGCAGGTGCGCCGTGTTCTGACGGAACAGGGGGCTCGGGATGCTGGCGTCGTCCAGGTCGCCGATCAGGTCGACCACGCGGCAGTCCAGAGCATGGGCGATGTCCACCAGCCTGGAAAAGCTTACGCGGTTGAAGCCGCGCTCGTATTTCTGGATCTGCTGGAAGGTCAGGCCGATCGCATCGGCCAGCGCCGTTTGTGAAACGCCCAGCGACTTGCGCCGCTGACGGATGCGCAGCCCCAGGGCGACGTCGAGCCGGTTGGGCGTGGATTCTTTATCGTGTTCTTTCATCCGGGCGGTCTCCTAATATGCCTTCTATCTGATCGCGCCATCGTCGCATGTCCAGCCCTTTCCCCCAGGGAGCGACGAGACGACGCGCTGTATAGCGGACCTTATTGCTTGTCCAGGGCTCAATCTGGGTATCAAGGCCAAACCTCCCATAACAGATTCGAAGTATTGCCGCGTCACAGGCGCCCAAATCAGAGGCGCCAAGACATGAGCTGTGACCGGTGCTGTGACCAGGCTCACGCCCGCGTCCCTGGGCAGCCTGATGCGCGCATGCATCAGGCGCCCGCTGGAATTGCGGGGGCGACACAAATTTCGCTCGACGAAGCGCCTCGCCTGATCATTGATTAGTGCGCCGACGCGAATATGCGGGGCCAATAGACCGACCCGAAAGTCACCACCGGACCGCTTGGCGGCCGGCTGGAAGAAAAAAGAACGAGGGAGCCGAAGTCATGCGCAATCGAAAATTATTGCTGCTTACCGCCGCTGCGGGCGTTGTTCTAGCGTCCGCCGGCCAGGTAATGGCCCAATCAAATCAAGCCTCCGCCCAGCCCGCCGCGGCTCAACCGCCCAGCATCGGCGACATCGTCGTCACCGCACAGAAGCGCGAGCAGCGCCTGCAGGACGTGCCGGTTGTGGTCACCGTGCTCAACGCTCAGAAACTGGAATCGGCCCAGGTGAAGTCGGTCAACGACCTGGTGGTTCTGACCCCCGGCCTCAGCGTCAACACCAACCAGGGCGAGTCGACGACTATCATCCGCATCCGCGGTGTCGGCAACGTGGCCGACAACCCGGGCCTGGAGCAGTCGGTCGGTCTCTATATCGACGGCGTCTATCGTCCCCGCAACGGCGTCTCGTTCAACGACCTGGGCGAGCTGTCCGACATCGAAATCCTCAAAGGGCCGCAAGGGACCCTGTTCGGCAAGAACACCATCGCCGGCGTGGTGCAGATCACCACCCTGCGCCCGTCGTTCAAGCCCGGCATGGTCGGCGAATTCACCGCGCAGAACTACAATGGCTATGGCGGCTCGATCACCGTGACCGGCCCCCTGGTCGGCGACGTGCTGGCGGGCCGGCTCTATGTCGGCGCGCGCGAGCGGGACGGCTATGTCGACGTCAAGCAGGCGCCGGGGGGCAACATCCCCAAGCAGGACGACGAGCACATGTGGACCACCAGGGGACAGCTCCTCTGGCAGCCGAACAACAATTTCGACATCAACTTCATCGCTGACTACTCCAAGCGCGACGACCACTGCTGCGTCGGCGTGGACTATCTGAACGGCCAGGGTTTCGGCGGCACGCCCGGACCGGCGTTCATCATCAACAGCATTTTCCCGGGCGCGATACCGAACCCGGTCAGCTCGAAGAACAACACCGCCTATCTGAACCGCACCGACGAAGAACACATCATCGACCAGGGCGTCTCGGCGACTGCCGGTTGGACGACGCCTTGGTTCGACGGGGCCAAGCTGACCTCGATCACCGCTTATCGCGACAACAAGGACGCTGGGGGAGGCGATACCGACGGCACGCTGGCCGACTTCCTCTTCACCTCGCCGAAGTACAATTTCACCCGCTTCCGGCAGTTCTCCGAGGAGCTGCAATATCGCGGCTCGACCGAGCGCCTGGATTGGCAGGTCGGCGCCTTCTACTCGCACGAGGTGCTGGACAACGGCGTTTCCACCCAGTTCGGCACGCAACTCGGACCCTACGTGGCGGCCCTGTCGCCGTTGCCCGCCGCCTTCTTCCCCGCCGGCGAAGGTTCGATCGACCGTTACCACCAGACCGAAGAAGGCGAGGCGATCTACACCCAGGAAAAGTTCAAGATCACCGACAAGCTCTCGCTGATCGGCGGCCTGCGCTACACCTGGGAGCACAAGAACCTGACGTCGTCCTACACGGCCAAGGACGCGGCGAATGCGTGCGCGACGGTGCTGTTCCTGACCCATGGCGACACGCCGGTTCCGCTTTCGCAATACGTCAACATGCCCAAATCGGCCTTCGGCACGCCCTGCCTGATCAACCCGGCCTTTGACGGCTTGACCACCCACCAGTCGCTCAGCGAGACCGCCCTTACCGGCACCGCCAAGCTGCAGTACCAGTTTAACCGGGACGACATGGCCTATGCGTCCTATTCCCGCGGCAACCTGGTCGGCGGTTTCAATCTGGCGGAGGTGACCAAGCCGCTCACCGGGGCGACCGCTCCCAACACCTCTCTGGCGCCCCAGTCCGACACGTCCTTCCCGGGCGAGTGGGTCGACGCCTATGAGGTCGGCGTGAAGAGCATGTGGTTCGACCGGCGGCTGGTGCTGAACGGTGCGGTGTTCTACCAGACCTACACGGACCACCAGCTGAACGCCTTCACCGGAACCCAGTTCGTCGAGTTCACCATTCCCGAGGCCACCGCCGAGGGGGTGGAGCTGGAAGGGCTGTGGGCGGCTTCCCACGATCTGAAGATCAATTTCGGCCTGACCTGGGCCGACACCTTCTATCCCAACAGCACCAAGAACAAGACCACGCTCCAGGCGCCAGGCAGCAACCTCTACCTCCTGCCCGGCAATCGGCTCAGCTACGCTCCGTTCTGGTCCGGCGTCGTCGGCGCCGACTATCAGCACGAAGTGTTCAACGGCCTGAAAGGCGAGGCCACGCTGGACCTGAAATACACCTCCGACTACCAGATCGGCTCGGACGAGGACCCGACCAAGCTACAGAAGGCCTACGCCCTGGTGGACGCCAGCGTCAGCGTCACGACGCCCGACAACCACATCAAGGTCAGCCTCTGGGCCACCAACCTGTTCAACCAGTTCTACAAGCAGGCGGCCTACGATGGGGTGATCCAGACCCTGAGCCCGATTCCGGCGAACATTCCGGCGCTGAACAACTACTATTATTTCCCCAGCCCGCCGCGGTTCTTCGGCGTGACGCTGAAGGTCAAGTACTGAGCGATCCGCGGCCCGGAGCGATCCGGGCCGCATTTCACCCAAAGCAAAACGCCCGCCGGTGGAAGCCGGCGGGCGTTTCTGTCTCGAAGAGTCGACCGGATCAGGCGGCCGAGATCTGGCCCATCTCGTGCGGGTCGCGCAGCACGTAACCGCGGCCCCAGACGGTCTCGATGTGATGCTTGCCGTGGGTGGCGGACGCCAGCTTCTTGCGCAGCTTGCAGATGAAGACGTCGATGATCTTCAGTTCGGGCTCGTCCATGCCGCCATAAAGATGGTTCAGGAACATCTCCTTGGTCAGGGTGGTGCCCTTACGCAGGGAGAGCAGCTCCAGCATCTGATATTCCTTGCCGGTCAGATGCACGCGGCTGCCGTTCACTTCGACCGTCTTGGCGTCGAGGTTGACGGTGATGTCGCCGGTGCGGATCACCGACTGGGCGTGGCCCTTGGAGCGGCGGACCACGGCGTGAATGCGGGCGACCAGTTCGTCCTTGTGGAACGGCTTGGTCATGTAGTCGTCGGCGCCGCCCGAGAAGGTGCGGACCTTGGTGTCAATCTCCGAGGAGCCGGACAGGATCATGATCGGCGTATTGATCTTGCCGACGCGCAGGGTGCGCAGAACATCCATGCCGCTCATATCGGGCAGGTTCAGGTCCAGCAGGATCAAGTCGTAATCGTAGATCTTGCCGAGATCGACGCCCTCTTCGCCAAGGTCCGTCGTATAGACGTTGAATCCCTCGGACTTGAGCATGAGTTCGATGCTCTGCGCGGTCGCGCTGTCATCTTCAATCAACAATACGCGCATCAGCCCCTCCCCGCCCGGCGGGCGGCTCTAGATAGCGGAAATGTCATAGCCTCGACCTGAAGCACATCGCGAAGTGTGGGCTACAGGACCTTTAAGCTTGGTTAATCGTGAACGGTTCGAAAACGAATCTAGGGTGATTTGTAAACGCCTCGCAAGCGCCGCCGTTAACTATTTTCAGGCCTGGATTCCTTACATTTTTGCACGTCTTCCGGACGGATTCACACCTGCTTAAGGCCCTTGCGACAAAATTCTCCACGGACTCGTTTTCCTTGGAGAGTCAAGCTTTGCGCAACCTTCTGGCGGCTGTGGAACGGATCGATCCGCTGATCGTGTCGGGTCGAGTCGCCGCCGTGAATGGCCTGCTGATCGAAGCGCGTGGCGGTTTGACGCGGCTGGCCGTGGGGGCTCGCGCAGAGATCGAACGCCGCGGCGCCTTGCCGCTGGCCGCCGAGGTTGTCGGCTTCCGCGACACCCGTGCGCTGCTCATGCCCTTCGGGCCGGTCGAGGGCGTGGCGCCGGGCGCCGAGATCCGCATTTCCCCCGACGGCGCCAGCGTGCGCCCGACCCTTGCCTGGCGCGGCCGCATCATCGACGCCTTTGGCAATCCCATCGACGGCAAAGGCCCGCTGCAGCAGGGGCCGGTCCCTTATCCTCTGCGCGCGCCGCCGCCGCCGGCCCATGCCCGCGGCCGGGTGGGCGAGCGCCTGGACCTGGGCGTGCGGGCCATGAACGTCTTCACCACCTGCTGCCGCGGCCAGCGCCTGGGCGTCTTCGCCGGCTCCGGCGTCGGCAAATCAGTCTTGCTCTCCATGCTCGCGCGCGAGGCCGCCTGTGACGCGGTGGTCGTCGGCCTGATCGGCGAACGGGGCCGCGAGGTGCGCGAGTTCATCGAGGAGACCCTGGGCGAGGAGGGGCTGAAGCGCGCCATCGTCGTCGTGGCCACCTCGGACGAGCCGGCTTTGAAGCGGCGCCAGGCCGCCTACATGACCCTGGCCATCGCCGAATATCTGCGCGACCAGGACCAGGAGGTCCTGTGCCTGATGGACAGCGTGACGCGCTTCGCCATGGCCCAGCGCGAGATCGGTCTGGCCGCCGGCGAGCCGCCGACCACCAAGGGCTATACCCCGACCGTCTTCACCGAGCTGCCCAAGCTTCTGGAGCGCGCCGGCCCCGGCCCGATCCGCCCGGACGGCACCCAGGCGGGCTCGATCACCGGCCTCTTCACTGTGCTGGTGGACGGCGACGACCACAACGAGCCGATCGCCGACGCCGTGCGCGGCATCCTGGATGGCCACATCGTCATGGAGCGGGCGATCGCCGAGCGGGGCCGCTTCCCGGCCATCAACGTCCTGAAGTCGATCAGCCGCACCATGCCGGGCTGCCTTTTGCCGCACGAGCGCCAGCTGGTCACCGGCGCGCGCCAGACCCTGGCCGCCTACGCCAACATGGAAGAGCTGATCCGCATCGGCGCCTATCGCGGCGGCTCTGACCCGCAGGTCGACCGCGCCATCGGCCTGAACCCGGCGCTGGAGTCCTTCCTCAGCCAGGACAAGGACGAGGCCACCAGCCTCGACGAAAGTTTCAACCGCCTCGCGGCGATCCTGCATGGTGATGCGTAATGAGTTGGCGTGAGTCCCTGATCCGCATCTCCAACCACGAGGTGGAGACGCTGCAGAAGCGCCTGGGCGAGGTGGTCCACCGTAAGAGCCTGGCCGAGATGAAGCTGTCGGTGCTCGAGGCCGAGATCGAATCGGAAAAGGAGCAGGCCCAGATGGGCGGGCTCGACGTGTTCTGGAGCCTGCAGGGTTTCCTCGAAGGGGCCAAGCACCGCCGGGTCGACATCGAGACCCAGATCCGGGTGATCGCCGAGGAAGAGGCCGGCGCCCGCGACGCGCTCAACGAGGCTTTCGAGCGCCTGAAGAAGTTCGAGCACGTGGCCGAGATGGCCCGCCTGTCGGCGGCCAAGGAGCTGGCCAAGCGCGAGACCGCCGCCCTGGACGAAATGGGCCTTCGAGCCGCGGCGCGGTGATCCGCCGGCCGGTCCGCCGCACGCTTCTCGGCGGCCTCGCCGCCCTGCCCCTGGCCGCCTGCGCGCCTGAAGGCCATGCCGCTCCGCCGCCCCATGCGCCGGACCGGCCGCTGAAGAGCTTCGCCCGCTTCCCGGTTGGCTGCGCGGTCACCGCTGAACGCCTGGCCGATCCCGCCGACGCCGCCCTGATCGCCCGCCATTTCTCCCAGCTCACGCCGGAGTGGGAGATGAAGATGGAGTACATTCTCCAGGATGACGGGACCTTCCGCTTCGACGCCCCCGACGCCATAGCGGGCTTCGCGCACGAGCACGGCCTTCGCCTGTTCGGCCACAACCTCGTCTGGTACGCGCAGAACCCCGTGGCCTTCCGCCGGCTGGACGGCAAGCCAAAGGCCTTCGCCGACGCCTACCGCAACTACATCCTGGCGGTCGCCGGGCGCTATGCCGGCCAGGCGGTCGGCTGGGACGTCGTCAACGAAGCGGTGGCCGAGGACGGAAACGGCCTGCGCGCTTGCCTCTGGAGCCGCAACCTCGGCCAGATCGACTACATCCGCCGCGCCTTCGATCACGCCCACGAGGCCGATCCCACCGCGGTGCTGTTCATCAACGACTACAACCTGGAAAGCCTGCCGAAGAAGCGAGCCAGCTTCGTGCGCCTGGTAGAGAAGCTGCTGCAGGCCGGGGCGCCGGTGGGCGGGGTGGGCACCCAGACCCATATCGACGCCGGGCTCGAGCCGGGAGCGCTGCGCCGAACCCTGGGCGACCTCGCCGACTTCGGCCTGCCGATCCACGTCTCGGAACTCGATATCTCGCTGAACCGGGCCGGCCCCGCCTGGCGCTCGCGTGCTGGTTTGGCCGAGGCCCAGCTCCGCCTGGCCGAAGAAGCGGCCGAGGCGTTCTCCACCTTGGCGGCTAACCAGCGGTTCGCTTTCACCCTCTGGGGGCTAAAGGACGGCCAGTCCTGGCTGCGCTCGCCGAAGGAAAATCGCCACCCGCCCTGGGACGCGCCGTTGGCCTTCGACGACGCTGGCCGCAGGAAGCCTGTGTTCGACGCCCTGGCGGCGGGGTTCGCTGGCCAGCCAACGTAGGCGGTCACACGCTTGCGCCCAGCCTTTAGGGTTGTAGGGGCTCCGCTTACTGTCTAGCTTGCAATTCGACGTCTATGGGCGCGGACGCCGTTCGCGCGGACGATCAACCCAGGGGGATTATGCGTTTCGGTTTTGCCAGCGCTGCTGCGCTGTCGTCTGTTCTTGCGCTCGGCGCCTGCGCCACGGTCACGCCGCAGCACGTGCCGATCGGGGCGAAGGCCCAGGCCGCCATCCCCTCCACCGAAATCGTCGCGCCGATCAAGCAGAGCGAAATCTACGTCTATGTCCCGCCGGCGAATGCGAACGCCGGCGCAGGCTTCGGACTGGTCGGCGTGCTCGTCGCCGTCTCGGTCGCAGCGACGGTGGACAGCGTGCGTCAGGGTCATGCCGAAGAGGCGGTCAAGCCGCTGCGCAATGCAATCCTCGACTTCAATTTCGATGACACCTTCCGAGCCGAGCTGAAGCGATCGGTCTCGCAGGTCGGCTGGATGCATGTCGACGATGCGCGCATAATGAAAGATGTCCTTCCGGCCAACATCGACGGGGCGATCACTGGCTCCAAAGACGGCGCCGTCCTGATCGTCGTCACCGACTACCATCTGTCGACCGACGGGGCTCAGCTCTATGTGGTGACCAATGCCGCGCTCTACCCCAACAGCGACGCGTTGAAGGCGCTCCAGGCAGGAAAGGCGGAAACAGGCCTGAAGTCCGATCCGGCGAATGCGCTCTACCGCAACGCGTTCATGTATCAGGCGCGGGTTCCCGGCGCTTCCGGCGACCGTAACGCCAATATCGCCGGCTGGTCGGCGAACGGAGGCGAAGCCATGCGCAAGGCTTTGAAGGAAGCGGCCGTCAGGATCGCCGATCTCGTCCAGGCCGACCTGCAGGACCAGGAGACCGGCAAGACCGGCCCGGCTGCGAATGATGGCTCCGACGGCCAGATTATCGCCAATGAAGAGGCAGGCCAGTTGGTGCGCCACGGCGACGGCACGCTGGTCTATACCGCCAAGTCCGTTCACTGAGCCGGCGGATGCCAAGGGCCGCCGTTGCACTGGGGCTCGTGCTGGCGAGCGCCATGCTCCCAGGCGCAGCGATGTCTGATCCGTCAGGGTTTTCGCCGGACAGCGGCCCGGTCTCTAAGGCCGCTCCGACTAAAAGCCCGCCGCCGCCCGCCGCCTGCCTGGTTCGCTTTGGTGAGGTGCGGGACCTCCGTGGCGATCCGGGCACGATGGGCGAGATGCTGAACCGTGC
The DNA here is from genome assembly GCF_018135625.1 of Phenylobacterium montanum. NCBI lineage: Bacteria > Pseudomonadati > Pseudomonadota > Alphaproteobacteria > Caulobacterales > Caulobacteraceae > Poindextera > Poindextera montana. The sequence continues at coordinate 2,083,790 of NZ_CP073078.1, read as the reverse complement.
CGTCCATGTCACCGATTCCGCGACATGGGTGCGCTCCGGTCTCGGGGCCTTGGCTGCAGACCCGCACCTCAGTATCGCCGGCGACGCCGACCCGACCGCCGACCTCGTCCTCGATGTGGATCTCGTCAAGGCCTACCTGGGTTCGCAGAACATGGCCAAGACGGCCAATGTGGTTCTGCGGGTGCGCTGGAAACGCGATGGAGGGCCCGAGGACACATCGGTCTACAGGGGGTCGATGACCAGCATCAACTGGATCGGCGGTGAGGCGGAAATTCGGGGCGCCTTCAACCACGCACTGTCGAACCTGACGGAAGACCTGCATCGCGACGTGCTGAGCCGCTGCGCCGCGGCGACAGCGCAGCATCCGTAGCGAAAACCCGGTTTACCGCGGGGGCTGGTTCTTCTGCAGCGTCGCCTGGGTCACCGCGTCGTCATTGGCTCTGAGCGCGCGCAGGTCGTCGCTGATGCGCAGCACCGCGACGTAGAATTCGCAGCTCGCTCGCCAGAGCAGCCCTAAAGCCAGGACCGCGAGGATGCCGCCGATCAGGGCCGGGATGGCCAGGAGCCAGCCGGCCAGGCCGTCGTTGTGCAGGGCCAGGCCCGCCGAGGCGCCGATGACGAAGAAGCCCATCAGGGCGATCACGCCCAATCCTGCCCAATAGATCAGGTGAATGATCGAGCCGGAGATCAGCTGATCGAAGGTGAGCAGGTCCCAGAACAGCCCGCCCGATGTCCTGCGCTTACCGCCCGCCGGGCTCATGCCGTCCAATTCCTCACCTTTGGAGAGCCCCAGCTAGCAGGGGCGGGGCGCGGCTGCAACGTCAGACCATGCCGACGGTCTTGAGCCGGGCCTTGGGATGGACCTCGTTCTGGCTCATCACCACGGTCTGGCCGCGGAAGCGCTCGATGATCGAGCGGACATAGGGGCGCACCTGCGGGCTGGTCAAAAGCACCGCCGCATCGCCCGCCAAAGCGGCGCGTTCGAACGTCTCGCGCACGGCGCGGATGAACTCCTGCAGGCGCGACGGCGCCAGGGCCAGCTGCTTTTCCTCGCCCGGGCCGATCAGGGCTTCGGCGAAGGCCATCTCCCATTCGCCCGACAGGGTGACGATCGGCAGGGCGCCGTCCTCGCCGCGATTGGCCCAGCACAGTTGCCGGGCGAGGCGGGTGCGCACGGCCTCCACCAGGTTGGTGATCGAGGTGGTGTGCGGCGCAGCCTCGGCCAGGCCTTCGAGGATGGCGCCGAGGTCGCGGATCGAGACCCGCTCTTTCAGCAGGGCCTGCAGCACGCGCTGGACGGTGGTGGCGGTGCAGACCGAAGGGATCAGGTCCTCGACCAGCTTCTTCTGCTCGCCCGGCAGGTCCTTCAGCAGCTTCTGGACCTCGGCGTAGGAGAGCAGGTCGGCCATGTTCTCCTTCAGGATCTCGGTCAGGTGCGTGGTCAGCACCGTGGCCGGATCGACGATGGTGTAGCCACGGAAGGTGGCCTCGTCGCGCAGGCTGTCGACGATCCAGGTGGCCGGGAGGCCGAAGGCGGGCTCGCGCACGTGCTCGCCGGGCAGATCCACCTGGCCGCCGCGCGGGTCCATGGCCATCAGGTGCTGCAGGCGCACCTCGCCGGTTCCGGCCTCCATCTCCTTGATGCGGATGGCGTAGCCGTTGGTCGGTAGGCGCATGTTGTCCAGGATGCGCACCGGCGGCATGACGAAGCCGTATTCGGTGGCCAGGGTGCGGCGCAGGGCCTTGATCTGGTCGGTAAGCCGGCGGCCTTCCAGGTCGTTGATCAGGGCCAAAAGGCTGTAGCCCAGCTCGATCTTGACGTCGTCGATCACGAGGGCGGTGGCGATCGGCTCCTCCGCCGGCTCAGCCGGGGCGGCGGCCGCGGCCTCGACCTGGGGCGGCTCCTTGGCCTTCTGCGACGCCCGCCAGGACAGGCTGCCGGCGCCGATGGAGATGGCGGCGAAGGGCAGGATCGGCATGCCGGGCACCAGGGCGATGACCCCGGCGGCGGCCGAGACCATGCCCAGCGAGACCGGGTTCATGCCCAGCTGCTTCATCAGCGCCTTGTCGGCGGCGCCTTCGACCCCGGCCTTGGACACCAGGAAGCCGGCGGCGATGGAGATGATCAGGGCGGGGATCTGGCTGACGAGGCCCTCGCCGATGGTCATGATGGTGTAGGTCGAGGCGGCCTGGCCGATCGGGATCTTGTGCTGCACCACCCCGATCAGGATGCCGCCGACGATGTTGATGGCGACGATGATCAGTCCGGCGATGGCGTCGCCGCGCACGAACTTGCTGGCGCCGTCCATCGACCCGAAGAAGGTCGATTCCAGCTCCAGCTCCTTGCGCCGGGCCTTGGCGCCGTCCTGGTCGATCAGGCCCGCGGACAGGTCGGCGTCGATCGCCATCTGCTTGCCGGGCATGGCGTCCAGGGTGAAGCGGGCCGCCACCTCGGCGATCCGCCCCGAGCCCTTGGTGATGACCACGAAGTTCACGATCACCAGGATGGCGAAGACGATCACCCCGATGACGTAGTTGCCCTGCATCATCAGCTGGCCGAACGCGCGGATGATGTGGCCGGCGCCCTCGTCGCCCTCGTGGCCGTGGCCGAGGATCAGCCGCGTCGAGGCGATGTCGAGGCCCAGGCGGAACAGGGTGGTGACCAGAAGCACGGTCGGGAATGCGGTGAACTCCACCGGCTTCTTGATCATCAGCGAGGTCATCAGGATGAGGACGGCGCTGGTGATGGAGAGGGCGAGCAGCAGGTCCAGGAGGAAGGCCGGGACCGGCAGGATCAGCAGCACGATGATGCCGACGACGCCGACGGCCAGGCCCACCTCGCCACGCGCCACCCAGCCCCACATCTCCTTGGCGGAGGGGGCTTTGCCGGCGGGCAGGGGCAGGCCGAGATCGGTCAAGCGAGGGGCCTCAAGCGTTTGAAGTCAGGAAGCGCAGCGCGATTCGGGCGGCCTCGGCGATGGCTTCGTCGTGGGGGTGCGACAACGCATCCGGCTGCTCGAAATAGGCGGCGATCAGGATCTGGGGGCCGTTGGGGGGCGTCAGCACGGCGACATCGCCCAGGGTGTTCTGGCCCCAGCCGGTCTTGTGGCCGATCTTCCAGCCCTTGGGAGTCACCGACTTGATGCGCTCGGCGCCGGTTTGGCAGGCCTCCAGCCAGCCGTTCAGGCGGTCGCGTGAGGCTGAGGAGAGGGCGTCTCCCAGCACAAGCTGGCGCCAGAGGCCGACCATGGATTGAGGGGTGGTGGTGTCGTGCTCATCGCCCGGCGGGCCGGGGCGGTTCAGGGTCGGCTCGTTGCGGTCCAGACGCGTGGTGTTGTCGCCCAGGCTGCGAACATAGCCGGTGACGCCGCTGGGACCACCAAGGGCGGCGATGATCAGGTTGGCGGCGGTGTTGTCGCTGAGTTCGACCGCGGCGGCGCAGAGGTCGCCCAGCGCCATCCCGCCCTTGGTCAGATTGGCCTTGGTTACGGGCGCGTATTCCTGCAGGTCGGCCTGCCCATAGGGAATCACGCGGTCCAGATGCTCCTGGCCGCGATCGACCCGCGCCAGCACCGCCGAGACCGCCAGGGCCTTGAAGGTGCTGCACATCAAGAAGCGCTCTCCTGAACGCCAGTCGACACCCTTGCTGCGGTCTGCAGTCATGGCGCAGAGGCCCAGGCGACCGCCGGCGGCCTTCTCGATTGAGGCGAAGTCGGCCGCAGGATCGGCGCGCAAAGGCGAGGCGAGCCCAGCCGCCGCCGTGGCTGCGGAGGCGATCAACAAGCCGCGTCTGCTGAGCATCGCCGCCTCAGGCCGCATTGGCGCCCGGGCCTTGCGGGGCCGGGACCTGCACGCCGGCCTCGGAATATTCCTTCAGCTTGTTGCGCAGGGTGCGGATCGAGATGCCGAGGATCGTCGCTGCGTGGGTCCGATTGCCGAAGCAGTGAGTCAGGGTGTCGATGATCAGCTGCTGCTCGACCGCGGCGACGGTCTGGCCGACGAAGCCGCGGGCCGCCGCCGCCGAGGCGGCGATCGAGGCCGAACGGGCGGTCTCGGCGTCCGGCGCGGCCGGGGCCAGGGGCTGGCCGTCCGGCAGGCGGATGGCGAACTCCTCGATCTCCGGGCCCGAAGACAGCAGTACGGCCCGGTGCATGGCGTTTTCCAGCTCGCGCACGTTGCCCGGCCAGCGATGGCCGATCAGGCGCTGGCGCGCCACGGCCGACAGCGGACGCTCGGGCATGGCGTTGGCGGCGGCGTACTTTTTGATGAAGTGTTCGGCGAGCGCGATGATGTCGCCCGGCCGCTCGCGCAGGGGCGGCAGGCGCAGGTTGACCACGTTCAGGCGATAGAGCAGGTCCTCGCGGAAGGTCCCGTCCTTGACCGCCTGGGCCAGGTCGCGGTTGGAGGTGGCCAGCACGCGGATGTCGACCTTGACCGGCTTGTTTCCGCCGACCCGGTCGATCACCCGCTCCTGCAGCGCACGCAGCAGCTTGGCCTGCAGGCGCGCGTCCATCTCGGAGATTTCGTCCAGCAGCAGCGTGCCGCCGTCGGCCTCCTCGAACTTGCCGATCCGCCGGGCGACGGCGCCGGTGAAGGCGCCCTTCTCGTGGCCGAACAGCTCGCTTTCCAGGAGGTTGTCGGGGATGGCGGCGCAGTTGACGCTGATGAACGGCTTGGAGGCGCGGCGGGACTTCTGGTGCAGGTGTCGGGCCATCACCTCCTTACCAACGCCGCTCTCCCCGGTGATCAGGATCGAGGCGTCGGAACCGGCGACCTGATCGGCCAGGGCCACCACCGCCTGCATGGAGGCGTCACGGGTGACCATCGGCCGGTCGTCTTCCGAAACGGCCGACAGCACCGCGGCGATCAGCTCGGCGTCGGGCGGCAGGGGGATGAACTCCTTGGCCCCGGCCCGAATCGCGGCGGCGGCGCGCTGCGGGTCGGCGGCGACGCCGCAGGCGACCACCGGGACCCGGATCCGCTCGGCCTCGTTGGCGGCGATCAGGCCGGCGATGTCCAGCTCGTAGTCGACCATCATCAGGTCGGCGCCCTGGCCGGCGCGCAGGGCGTGCGTCGCCGCCTCGCAGGTCTCGACGTGCGAGACCTTCGCGCCGGCCGACATCGCCATCTTCACGGCGGTGGCGAGCTGTCCGTTCAGTCGTCCTACGACCAGAAGCCGCATGGATAATCTCCCTTATCGCCGCTGGTCAGACCGCGGCGTCACCGTCCTTGATGATTTCCGTCATGGTCACGCCCAGGCGCTCGTCGACGACGACCACCTCCCCCCGCGCGACCAGGCGGTTGTTCACATAGATGTCGATCGCCTCGCCAATCTTACGGTCCAGCTCCAGCACGCTGCCCTGGGCCAGCTGCAGCAGCTGGGCGACCGACAGGCTGGCGCGGCCCAGGACGGCCGAGATGTTCACCGGCACGTCGAATACGGGCGCAAGGTCCGAGGCGCTCTTGTCGTAGCCGTCGACCACCGCTTCGGTGGCCAGCGGGGCGTTGGGGTCGAACTGCTGCAGGGTCAGTTCGCCGCCAGGGCTGTTGGGATCCGACATTTCAGGCCTCGCTCAGAGGAATAAGGGGTTCGGCGTGCAGGCCTTCGGCGGCCAGCGCGCTGTGCAGGGCGGCGGCGACACGCTCGCCGGCCTCCAGGGGATCGAAACTGGCCTTGCCGTCGCCCCAGTCGAGGACGAAGGCGGCCGGGGCCATGCCGGGCTGGGCCTTGGCCACGATCTGGCCAGGGAAGCCCATGTTGTCGGCGATGCGGTCCAGGGCGGTCTGGATGCGCTCCATCTGCTCCGGCGCGGCGCGAACCAGAAGGCGCGGCGCGGCCTCGATCTCGTGCGCCAACGACTCGAACGCAGCCGCGGCCGGAGCTTCCGGGAACTGCTCCAGGGCGGCGCCCGCGATCACCCGGGCGGTGGCCAGGGCCAACTCGGCGCTGCCGACGCGGTGCTCGTGCGCCACATGGGCCAGGGCGTGCAGGGCGGCCTGGGCGGCGGCGGCGATCTGCTGCAGGGCCTGGGCCTGGGCCTGTTCGGCCACGACCAGGGCCGAGCGCTCGCCGGAGGCGTAGGCCTCGCGACGGATCGCCTCGACCTCGTCGGGCAGGAAGACGTGCTTCATCGGCGGCGGGGCCGAGGCGATGCCGCCCGCGTCGTTGAACACGGTGTCGAAGGTGAACTTGCGGTGAGGCGTCGATGTCATGCCATGCGCCTCAATAGATCAGCTCGTCGTCGCCGCCGGAGCCGGCCAGCATGATCTCGCCCTTGGCGGCCAGGTCCTTGGCGACCTGGACCATGGCCATCTGGGCGGCGTCGACGTCGCGCAGGCGCACCGGGCCCATGCTCTCCATGTCCTCGCGCATGATCTTCGAGGCCCGCTCGCTCATGTTGGAGAAGAACATCTCGCGCAAGGAGTCCGAGGCGCCCTTCAGCGCCAGGGCCAGCTGGTCCTTCTCGACCGCGCGGAGCAGGGTCTGCACCCCGCCGGGGTCCAGCTTGTTCAGGTCCTCGAACACGAACATCAGGGCGCGGATGCGTTCGGCCGACTCGCGATTGCGCTCCTCCAGGGCGGCGATGAAGCGGCCCTCGGTCTGGCGGTCGAAGTTGTTGAAGATGTCCGCCATCATTTCGTGGCTGTCGCGCTTGGAGGTGCGCGCCAGGTTCGACATGAACTCGGTCCGAAGCGTCTGCTCGATCTTGTCCAGGATCTCGCGCTGGACCGGCTCCATGCGCAGCATGCGGGTGACGCATTCCAGGGCGAAGTCTTCCGGCAGGGCGGCCAGGACCCGGGCGGCGTGCTCGGACTTGATCTTGGACAGAACCACCGCGACGGTCTGCGGGTATTCGTTCTTCAGGTAGTTGGCCAGCACCGCCTCGTTCACGTTGGCGAGCTTGTCCCACATGGTGCGGCCGGCCGGGCCCCGGATCTCCTCCATCAGGGAGTCGACCTTCTCGGGCGGCAGGAACGAATTGAGCAGGCGCTGGGTCTGCTCGAAGCTGCCCATGATGGCGCCGGTCGAGCTCATGCCCGAGACGAACTCGACCAGCAGGTCCTCGACCACCTTGGCGCTGACCGTGCCCAGGCTGGCCATGGCCTGGGAGACTTCCTTGATCTCCTCGTCGTCCAGGGCTTCCCAGATCACGGAATGCTCTTCGCCGAGGGCGAGCAGCACCACCGCCGCCTTTTCCGGGCCGGACAGCTTGGAGGCGTCGTTTATGGCCTTGCCGCGGGGAGGGCTCATGCGTCGTGCAGCCAGTTACGCAGGATCGAAACCGATTCCTCGGGATGCTTGTCGACGAAGTCGGCCACGCTCTTGACCGAGGAGGCGCGCACCTGGCCCTCGATCTTGGCGATGTCGATCCGCTGGTCGATGTCGCTGGGCGGGGGCAGGGCCAGGGCCTCGCCGGTGTTGGGGTCGACAGAGATCTGGCTCACCGGGACGTGGCCCGTGCCCGCGCCGGCGAAGGCGAGGCGGCCGCCCATGGGCGCACCGCCGCCGCCGGTGGCGGACAGCAGCGGCCGGGCGACAAAGAAGATGATCGCCAGAGCCACCGCGGCGCCGATCACCAGCTCGCCGGCGCGCATCAGGTCGTTCTTGTCGAAGTCGGTCAGCTTGTTGGCCGAGACCGCCCCGCCGGCGCCGGCGGCCGCGTCGTCGTGCTGGAACTGCACGTTGATCACGCTGACATTGTCGCCGCGGCTGGCGTCGAAGCCCACGGCCGACTTCACCAGCTGGTCGATGCGCTCCATCTCCTGGGCCGTGCGGGGGGTGTAGGCCCCCGGCTTGCCCTTGACCCCCGGGGCGGTGACCCCATCCACGGCCACCGCGATCGACAGCTTCTTGACCGTGCCCGGCTGCTCGACGGTGGTCTTGGTGGTCTTGGAGATCTCGTAGTTGGTGGTTTCCTGGTTCTGGCCGCTGGAGGAGCCGCTGGTCGTCGAGCCCGGATTGGCGCCCGGGGTGCCGGGGACATTGGCCGTGGCGGTGGCCTGGCCGTTGCCGTCGGCCTGATTCTGCTTGCTGGACTCTTCGGTGGTCTGGGTCGAGCGCACCACCTGGCCGTCCGGATCGAACTTTTCTTCCTGGGTGGTGACCTGGTTCAGGTCCAGATCGGCGGTGACCTGGACGCGCGCCTTGCCGGGGCCGACCACGCCCTCGACCAGCTCGCGGATGCGTTTCTTGATCTTTTCTTCGGTCGCGGTGCGCTGGTCGTCGGCCAGGGCGTCGGCCGCAGAGGCGCCTTCGCCGCCGCCCAGAAGCTTGGAGTTCTGGTCAACGATGGTGACGCGCTCGGGCTTCAGGTTCGGCACCGCGCCGGCCACCAGGTTCTGCAGCGCCCGCACCTGGTCAGTGGCCGGCTGGCGGCCAGCCACGCCGATCACCACCGAGGCGCTGGGTTCGCCGGCCTCTTCCTCGAACAGCTGGTGCTTGGGCAGGACCAGCTGCACGCGGGCGAACGTGACGCCGTCCAGCGAGCGGATGGTGCGGGCCAGCTCGCCTTCCAGGGCGCGCTGGCGGTTCAGGTTCTGCACGAAGTCGGTCTGGCCGAGGGCCGAGGCGTTGTCGAAGATCTCATAACCGACCGAGCCCGAGGTCGGCAGGCCCTTGCCCGACAGCATCAGGCGGGTGGAGGCCACTTTGTCGCGGGGGACCATGATAGTCGAGCCGTCGCCCTTGGCCTCGTATTTGATTCCCGACTGGTCGAGGGCCTGGGTGATCGAGGAGGCTTCCTTGAGGTCCAGGTTGGAATAGAGCAGGGCCTTGGGCTCGCTGCCGGCGTTGAACACCAGCGCGAACAAGGCCGCGGCGACGCCCGCGGCGACGCCGACAATGGCCGCCAGGCGGCCAATTCCGAACCTTTGCAGGAACCCCAGCAGCTGATCCACGCAGTCGTCCTTCCGATCGCCTCGGACGCAAGGCGCCGCTGGCTAGGCAGGATTTACCCAGTGCATGGTAAACGGGCCTTTAACCCGCGGGGCCGGCCAGGTGTACAAACGGCCGCACCCCCCACGAGGGCGCGGCCGCAGGTAGCCATCGCGATACGAAGCTTAACGGTACTGCTGGATCCGCGTGGTGCGCAGACCGGCCAGGCCGTGGCGTTCGATCGATTTCTGCCAGCCGAGGAATTCCTCGTTGGTCAGCGAATACCGCTCGCACGCCTCATCCAGCGTGAGCAGGCCGCCGTGAACCGCCGCCACGACCTCGGCCTTGCGCCGAATGACCCAGCGTTGGGTGTCTTGCGGCGGGAGGTCCGCGAGGGTCAACGGGGCGCCCGTCGGACCGATCACGTACTTCTCGCCTCTGCCGTTTAGGCGTTGCTGTTGCAACATGGCTTTACGCCCTTCTCACCATCACCGTAGGCCAGGACCATAGCGAAGCGGGCATAACGGCCGCTTAATCGCGATAGTAAAAATTCGACTAAGGTCCATGGCGCCAGGTTTCATTTAATGGTTCTCACCTCGTTAATTCACTATTCACGAGTGTTAAGAAGAGCTATTACCTGATGATCTGCAGCAAATCCTGAGTCATCTGATCCGCTGTGGTGATGATCTTTGACGAGGCCGAGTAGGCTCGCTGAGTAATGATCATGTTTGCGAACTCGGCCGACAGGTCGACTGTGGAAGACTCCAGCGCCGAGGACGAGATCGTGCCGGCCCCGCCAGTGCCTGGGGTCTTCAGGCTGTAGGCGCCGCTGGTGGTCGAGGAGACGTAGGCGTCGCCGCTGACCGAGGTCAGGCCGTCCACGTTAGGGAAGGTCGCCAGCGCCACCTGGCCGATCACGCGGTTGGTGCCGTTGGAGAAGGTGGCGGTGATGTCGCCGGTGGAGTTGATGGCCACCGAGCTCAGCTGGCCGAACGGGGTGCCGTCGGTGCTGATCGACTGCACGGCCGAGGAGCCGGAATACTGGGTCAGGCCGCTGGTGGCCACGCCAGGGCTGAGGCTGATGCTGAGCGGCTGGGGCGAAGTGACGCCCAGAGAGGCGGCCCAGGGGATATTGAGGGTCGGAGTCAGGCCGCCCGAGACCGGATTGCCCGAGCTGTCGGTCAGGTTGACGCTGGCGAGGCTGCCGTCGGAGTTGAAGGTGACTGTGCCAGCAGCGATCTGGCCTTGCGGATTGGCGCCCACGGCCGGGATATCGCTGGTCGGCACCGACTGGATCTCGGCGTACCAAGTGTTGGCGGTCGAGCTCTTCAGAAGGTCGATCTGGATGTTGTGCTGACCGCCCTCGGAGTCCGAGATCGGCACCTGGATGCTGAAGTCCGGCTGCACGCCGGTCCCTGTGGTCGCATCATAGGCGGTCATGCTGTTGCTGGCCGCGTTGTAGGCGGCCGCGGTCTGGGCCGCCGTAGCAGTGCCGGCGGTGACCAGGGCGGCGTCCTGGGCCTGGGTCGAGACGGCCTGGGCCGCGTTCATGTTGGCGTTGACCCCGGCCTTGGTCGAGGCCGACACCGCCCCGCCGATCGAGTCGACGTTGATCGGCTGCAGCGAGCTGAGGCTCGAGCTCTGGCTCTGGATCACACCCTGGGCGTTGGCCGGATAGGCCTGCAGGTAGAGACCGGCTGAGTTGCGCAGATAGCCCTCGGAGTCCGGCGTGAACGACCCTGCGCGGGTGAACAGCACCGCAGTGGTGGCGCCGATGGTGGTGGGCGTCTGGGTGGTGACGAACATGCCCTGGCCGGTGATGGCCAGGTCGGTCGGCGAGGCGGTCTGCTGGATCGCGCCCTGGGCGCTGACATATTGCTGGTTCACCGAGGAGACCCCACCGGCGGTGTAGGTGCCGGTGTTGTCGGACTGGGTGACCAGGTCCTCGAAGTTCACGCCGTTGCGCTTGTAGCCGACGGTGTTGACGTTGGCGATGTTGTCGGAGATGGCCGACAGGTCCGAGGAGTTGACGGAGAGGCCGGTGACGCCGGCCAACATGGCGCTGGTGAGGCTCATGATGTGGGTTCCTTGCTTGGTGGTTCTGCTGGGGCGGGGGAAGGCCGGCTTTGCGGCGCCGCCCCAGGCATTGGTTGATGGGGCTGGGTTCGAACTGACTAGCTTCCGGTGGTCGTGTTGCTGACCCCCGTGACGGTGCTGAGCGGCACTTGCACGCCGTTGATGGTGACCATGGTGACGCCATTGACCTGCTGGGCCGCGGTGACCTGGCCGGAGAGGCCGCCGGTGACCTTGACCGGCTGGCCCGAGGTGTCAGTGGCGGTGATCTTGATGGTGAAGGTCGAGCCGTTCGCCTCCTGGGTCCCGTTGGTGTCCTTGCCGTTCCACGTGAAGGTGTTGGCGCCGGCGTTGAGCGCGCTCAGCGGGCCGGTCCACACCACCGTGCCGCCGCTGTTGAGCACGCTGACCGTGCCCGACGCCGCGGGGGAGGAGAGGGTGTAGGGCCAGCTGACCTGGCCGCTGGTCAGGGTTCCCGAGCCGGAAGAGGCGGTGGCGGTCTTGCCGATCAGGCCGACCGCGTCGCTGAGGCCGCTGGACTGGTTGGCGGTGACCAGCTGTTGCAAGAGCTGGTTGGACAGGAGCTGCTGCTCGACCCCGGTCATCTGGGTCAGCTGCTGGGTGAACTGGTTGGTGTCCAGCGGCGACAGGGGGTCCTGGTTCTTCAGTTGGGTGGTCAGCAGGGTCAGGAAGGTCTGGTAGTTGCTCGCCAGCGAGTTCAGGCCGGAATTGATGTCGGCGTTGTTGGCCGCCCCCTGGGTCGTCGCGGCGGCGCTGTTGTTGATCGCGGTGGTCATCGAGTGTCCGGTCCTAGATCTTGATGTCGACGCCCGAGGTCGCGGCGCCCGAGCCCTGGATCAGGCTCTGGGTCGCGGCGGCCGTCTGGGCTTCTGTGGTGTCGTTGGCGGCTTGAGCGGCCGGGGCGTTCGAGCCCCCGCCCTGGAACTGGCTGTTCTGGCCGGCGAAGCCGGCGCCGGTTCCGTCCGAGCCGAAGCTGAGGCCCCCCTGGGCCAGGTTGAAGCCGGCCTGCTGCAGGGCGTTCTGCAGGTCGCCGGCGCGGCTCTGGGCCTCGGCGGCGGCGTGGGGGTTGGCGAAGGAGAGCTGGGCGCTGATCTGGCCGTTGGCGTCGATCGCCACCTTGACATTGACCTGGCCGAGCCCGGCCGGGTTCAGGGCGATGTCGAAGCTGGTCGACTTGCCGTCGACCTTGCGCACGACCTGGTCGGCGATCTGGCTGACGATGGCCGCGCCCTGGCCGGCGGCGCTATTGGCCGGGGCTTGGGTCGTGGGCGTGGCGCTGGCCAGGGCCTGGGGCACCGCGGTCGGGGCCTGCGGATCGGCGGCGGCGGCGGGCGCCGGGGGGGCCTTGGCTTCGGCCGGCTGGGCCGAAGCGGCGCGAGGCTCTGCGGCCTGGACGGTGGCCGCGGGCCGGCTCGTGGCGGTGGCGACTTCCGGCTGCGGCTGGGCGGTTTGGGCCGCCGGGCTGGCGGTGTTGGCCTGTGTGTTCGCCGCCGTCTGCGCGGTTGGCGCCTGCGCTTGGGCAGGCGTGGCGGCGGTTTGGGTCGTGGCCTGGGGTGCGGCCTCGGCGGCCGGGGCCGCGGGCTGGGCGGCTTGTGAATCGCTGGCGCTGGCCTGGGCCTGCAGCACCGTGCTCAGCGGGCTGGCGGACGTGGCGGCGGGCTGGGCCGAAGCGCGCGCCCCGCTGTTCGTGGGGGTGGCGCTCGTGCGCGCTGTCGTCGAAGCCGTCGCTTGCTGCGGCCGGGCCGGCGCAGGGGAGACGGTCTGGGCCGTCAGCGAGACCAGGGCGCCGAGGTCGGCTGGCAGGGGTTGGCTGGCGACGGCGGCCGGGGCCGACGATGCGGCGGAGGCGGTCGCCTGTGCCAGCGACGGAGAAACGGCGTCGGTCGGAGCGATGGCGGATTGCGTGACGGCGGGCGCCGCGGCGTCGGCCGGCTGCGGCGCGGCGGAGGCGACAGCCGCGACGACGGCCTGGGCGACGGATGCGGACGCCTGCGCCGAGGCCGGCTGGGCCGGGTTGGATGCAGTCGCGGTCTGGCTGGCCGGGGCGGCGGACGAGTTGGCCTGGACGGCCGAGTTGGCCTGGGCGGCCGACGGTGAAGCCGAGTTCTGATCGCCGGCGTTCGGCGTGGCCGTGGCCTGAGCCACATTGACCGGCGCGATGGTCGTCGCCGGAGCAGTTTGGGTCTGAGCAGTTTGGGTCGGAGCGGTCTGGGTCGGAGCGGTCTGGGTCGGCGCGGCTTGGGTCGGGCCGGCCGGCGCCGCTGCTGTGGCGATGGTCGCGATCGACGCCGTGGCGACGGGTTCGCTGCCGGCTTCGTCGTTCGTTTCGGCAGCCAGGGGCGCGAGGGGGGCGGCCGCCAGGTTGACGGGTGCAGTCAGTGCTGCGGCGGAAGCGGCGGCCGTGGCCGAGATCGCGGGCGCTGACTGAGTGTCGGTGGTCACGACCGTCGCGGCCGTCGCCGCCGTCGGCGTGGTGGCGATTGGAACAATGCTCGGCGCCGGCGTGGTCGCGAGCGGCGCGGTAGTGGGCATAGCAGCCTGAGCTGCGGACGGATCAGCGTCCGGGGCCTTGGCGGCCTTGACTGGCTTGCCGCTGGTCGTGGTCTGGCCGGTTGCAGCGTCCGTCCTGGCGGGCTGGGCGGCCGGCGCGGCGGCCAGCAGGGTCGCGGCCACGGTGACGGGCGCCGGCGTCGGGGTGCTGGCGGCGGCTTGGGGCGCCTGGGCCGTTGCGCTGGCCGGCGCAGAAGCGGCCTGGGTCAGCGCCGTCAATGAAATGGTGTTGGCGAGGCTCTGTAGCGGGGTAGAGCCGACCTGGGCGCTGGTCTCGTCCTGGCCGGCATCGCCCTGGCTCGCGCCCTGGACTGCGCCAGCAAGCGTGTTCCCAGCAAGCGTGTTCCCAGCGAGCGCGCTCCCAGCGAGCGTGTTTCCGGCAAGAGCGCTCCCTGTGAGAGCATTCCCGGCGAAAGCGCTTTGGGGCTGCGCCGTCGAAACCGGGGCGGCCACGGTGGCGTCGCTCGCGCCCAGGAGGCTGGCCAGGGCCTGATCGAAAGCGCTGGCTGCGCCGCCTGCGCCCGGCGCGCCCGTAAGATCGGCGAACAGGCCCGACGCGCCGCTGTTGGCGGCGGTGGGCGAGGCGCTGAGCTGGGCCAGGACGGCGGTGGCGGACATGAAGCGGACGCGGACCTTCTTGGGTGGGGCGCCTACTGCGCGGCAAGGTTCGGACCCTTCAAAGCAATCCCCAGGCCAAATGGTAAATTCGTATCTATCCATCTGAAAAATATAGAAAATTATTTTGGCTGGGCGCCCGTCCCGAGCCGCCGGCCCGGCGAAAACTGCCGAGCGATCCTAGGCAAGACCATCCGGGTAGGGCGGGTTCTGATCACCCGCGCCGATCACCGCCTCGAGGCTTGGCCCGGCTCTTGCGACCATTTTTGCGAACCGCCGGGCGCCTGGAAGGGAATGCCTTGAAATTCAATGCGTTATATTTTGCCGCCGCGTCTGAAGGCCGCTTTGCTGGGCAAATCTTGCCCGCTTGCGCGCCCATGATTGCCGGGTGGAGGCGCTGAGACTATGTCGACCCTGAACTCGATCACCCAGATCGCGACCCAAGGCCTCTATGTCGCCCAGACGGGCATCAACACCGTCTCGGACAACATCACCAACGTCAACACGCCCGGCTATGTCCGCAAGGTCATCAATCCCGAGCCGGTGTCGGTGGCGGGGGTGGGCGACGGCGTCAACAGCGCCGGCATCTCGCTGGCGACCAACATCTATCTGGACAACGCCAGCAACCGGGCTTCGGCCGACCTGGGCGATGCGTCGATCACGTCGACCTTCCTCAGCCAGGCGCAGTCCTTCCTGGGCGATCCCGGGGCCAGCACCGGTTTCTTCAACCAGCTCAACTCGGTGTTCAGCGCCTTCTCCGCCGCCGCCAACACGCCCAGCACCGTCTCGTCCACCGCAGCCGTCAACCAGGTGACCAGCTTCCTCAACCAGGCGCAGTCGGTGGCCAGCTCGCTGAATCAGCTGTCGTCGCAGGCCGACAACCAGATCGGCTCGGACGTCACCCAGGTGAACCAGCTGCTGGGCCAGATCAGCCAGCTGAACAATTCGATCGTCCAGTCCACATCGGAGGGCGCCGATCCCACCGACGCGCAGAACGCCCAGAACAACCTTCTGAACCAGCTGTCCTCGCTGATGGACGTCAAGATCGCCCGCACCTCCACCGGCGGCGTGGGGCTTTCGACTTCCAGCGGCCAGATCCTGGTCAGCCAGGCGGGGGCCGCCACGCTCTCCTATACGCCGGCGACCAGCGGCGCGACCCAGGTCTCAATCACCCAGCCCGGAACCGGCGTCGCGCCGGTCTCCCTGCAGGTGCAGAGCGGCGAGATCCAGGGCCTCCTGACCCTGCGCAACAGCACCCTGCCGGCGGTGCAGGACCAGGTCAGCGAGTTCGTCACCCAGACGGTCAACGCCCTCAACGCGGCGCACAACGCCTCGACCTCGGTGCCCGCGCCCAATACCCTGACCGGCTCCAATGTCGGCACCGACATCCAGACCGCGCTCAGCGGTTTCACCGGCACGACCAACATCGCCGTGGTCAATTCCTCGGGCGTGATCCAGACCCAGGCCAGCATCGACTTCACCGCCGGCACCATCACCGTGGGCGGGGTGGCGACCGCCTTCACGCCGTCCAACTTCGCCGCCCAGCTCAACAGCGCGCTCGGCGGCGCGGCGACGGTCAATGTGGTCAACAACGGCCTGACGATCAGCGCCGCTTCCTCCAGCAACGGCATCGCCATCGCCGACGACCCGACCACCCCGTCGAACAAGGGCGGCGAGGGCTTCAGCCAGTATTTCGGGCTGAACAACCTGATCAATTCCTCGATCCCGACCAACTACAACACCGGCCTGCAGCCGGCCGACGCCAACGGCTTCAACGCCGGCGGGGTGATCACCCTGCGCCTGAGTAACGGCAGCGGCGGCCAGATCATGGACGTGCCGGTGACCATTCCGGCCGGCGGCACGATTCAGAACGTGCTCGACACCATGAATCAGACCACCGGCGGGGTCGGGCTCTACGGCCAATTCAGCCTGGACGCCAACGGCCAGCTCAGCTTCACCTCCAACACCCCCGGCGCCGCATCGGTGTCGGTGGTCAGCGACAACACCCAATGGGGCGCCAGCGGCTCCTCGCTCAGCCAGATCTTCGGCCTGGGCGCCGCCCAGCGGGCCCAGCGCACGGCCAGCTTCTCGGTGCGCTCCGACATCGCCGCCAACCCGACCAACATCTCTTTCGCCCACCTGAACCTCAGCGCCGCGGCCGGAACCGCCGCGCTCAGCGCCGGCGACACCAGCGGCGCCTTGGCCCTGGCCAACGCGGGCAGCATCCAGCTGAGCTTCGGCGCCGCCGGCGGCATGGGCGCGGCCACCACCACCGTCAGCCAGTACGCCGCCCAGCTCGCCGGCGCCCTCGGTAACCAGGCCTCCGCCGCCAGCACCGCCCAGACCAACGCCCAGGCCGTGCAGACCGAGGCCCAGTCGCGCCAGCAGTCGATCGAGGGCGTCAATCTCGACCAGGAACTGGTGAACCTGACCACCTATCAGCAGGCCTACAGCGCGTCCGCGCGGCTCATCACCGCGACCTCGGACATGTTTACGGCTCTGATGAACATCCAGTGATAGGACTCTAGACTATGGATCGCGTCTCCACGGCCACGCTCTACAGCTCACTCGTCGGCAACCTGATGACCGCCCAGTCGAACCAGGTCTCGGCGGCGAACCAGGTCGCCAGCGGCAAGGTCGCCACCGACCTGCAGGGCTTCGGCTCCCAGGCCCAGACCCTGACCGCCATGCAGACGGTCCAGGCCCAGACCCAGAGCTTTCTCGACCAGGGCAACGCCATCTCGGCCAAGCTGACCAGCCAGGACACGGCCTTCACCCAGATATCCAACTCGATGAACGACGCCAGCAGCGCCATCTCCAGCGCGCTCGCCACCGGCTCCGGCTCCAACATCATGCAGTCGCTGGAGACGGCCTTCCAGGGCGTGGTCGCAGGGCTGAACACGACCTTCAACGGCCAGTACATCTTCTCCGGCGGCCAGGTGAACAGCCCCGCCACCAGCGCCACCTCGCTCGCCAGCCTGACCAGCGCGCCCTCGGTCGGCAGCCTGTTCAACAACGACCAGTACGTGGCCTCAAACCAGATCTCTCAGAACAGCACCATCCAGACCGGTTTCCTGGCTAGCAATGTCGGCACGGCGGCCTACAACGCCTTCCAGTCGATCGAGAGCTACGTCCAGACCAATGGGCCGTTCACCTCGCCCCTGACCACCGCCCAGACCAGCTTCCTGCAAAGCACCCTGTCCACCTTCCAGTCCGCGGCCCAGGGCGTGACCACGGTTCAGGCTCAGAACGGGCTGTTGCAGACCGAAGTGACCAACACCCAGACCGACCTGACCGACCAGAGCACCACCATGCAGAGCCTGATCGGCAACATCACCGACGCCGACATGGCCAAGGCCTCGACCAACCTGCAGCAGGCCCAGCTGGCCCTGCAGGCCTCGGCCAAGGTGATCGCCTCGCTGCAGTCGGACTCGCTGGTCACGCTCCTACCGGTGCACTAGCGGCCGCCTATCGCAATCGGCGGGTCCAATCGCTAAATAGGCGGCTCCCGATCGCCAGGACGCCGTTTCGATGCCGCTAGACCTTGCCGAACCCGACGCCGTGGAGGCGGCCGCCCGCGCGGTCGGCCTGCCACAGGGCGCGCGCGTGGTGGTGGCCATGTCGGGTGGGGTCGATTCCACCGTCACCGCTGCTCTTTTGAAGCGCGCCGGCTACGACACTGTCGGCGTCACCCTGCAGCTCTACGACCACGGAGCCGCGATCCAGAAGAAGGGCGCCTGCTGCGCCGGCCAAGACATCTACGACGCCCGCATGGCGGCCGAGACCATCGGCATGCCGCACTATGTGCTCGACTATGAGAGCCGTTTCCGCGAGGCGGTGATCGAGGAGTTCGCCGACGCCTATCTGCGCGGCGAGACCCCGATCCCCTGCGTGCGCTGCAACCAGACGGTCAAGTTCCACGACCTTCTGCAGACCGCCCGCGACCTGGGCGCCGAGGCCATGGCCACCGGCCACTATGTGCGCCGCGAAGCCGCCACTGGCCGGGCGCAGCTGCATCGGGCGGTCGATCCGGCCCGCGACCAGTCCTATTTCCTGTTCGCCACCACGGCCGAGCAGCTCGATTTCGTGCGTTTCCCGCTCGGCGGGCTGGAAAAGCCGGCGGTGCGGCGGGTGGCGGCCGAGCTCGGCCTTTCGGTCGCCGACAAGCCGGACAGCCAGGACATCTGCTTCGTGCCGGAGGGCAAATACACCACCGTCATCGACCGCCTGCGCCCGCACGGGGCCGAGCCGGGCGAGATCGTGCACCTGGACGGCCGCGTGCTCGGTCGGCACGAGGGCGTGACCCGCTATACCGTGGGCCAGCGCCGCGGTCTGAACGTCGCCGTGGGCGATCCCCTGTTCGTGGTGAAGATCGACGCCGACGCGCGCCAGGTGATCGTCGGCCCGCGCGAGGCCCTACTGACCCGCGCCCTCTCCATGAAGGATACCAATTGGCTTGGCGACCAGCCTAGCCTGGCGGCCGCGGCGACGGAAGGCCAGCCGGTGCTCGCCCGCGTTCGCTCGACGCGCGAGCCGGTGCTCGGCCGCCTGGCGGTCGAGGCCGGCGAGCCGGCGGTGGTGTTCGACAATCCGGAAGAGGGCGTCGCCCGGGGCCAGGCCTGCGTGCTCTACGACCCGGCCGAGCCATCCCGCGTCCTTGGCGGCGGCTTCATCGCCGAGACCCAGCGCGCGCAATGATGGCGTTCGACGGCTGGCAGGGCTTCTATCAGGTGACGGCGGAGGCGGCCGCGACCCTGACCGGGCTGTTGTTCATCGTCGTCACGCTGACCGCGGGCCGTCAGACGGCGGCCACCAACAACGGCGCGCGCCTGTTCACCAGCCCCACCGTGTTTCACCTGGCTTCGGTCCTGGCCGTCAGCGCCCTGGCCCTGGTTCCGCGGGAGGAGGGCACGGCGCCGGGGCTGGTCATGACCGCCTGGTCGGCCTGGGGCTTCATCTACACCGCCGCGGTCGCCGTGAAGATGGCGCGGCTGGAGAACACCAGTCACTGGTCGGACTTCTGGTGGTACGGCTTCGGCCCCGCGGCGACCTTCGCCGCCCTGGCCGCGGCCAGCGTGGCCTGCCTGTTGGGCTATGCCCACGCCGCCTTTGGCCTGTCGCTTGGGCTCCTGGCTGCGCTGATGGTGGCGATCCGCAACGCCTGGGACCTGGCGACCTGGCTGGCGGTGCGGCGGGATTGAGCTGGACAGCAACCGGCTGACGCCGGAGGCGGGCGGCCCTAGCGGTGATTGATTTGCGACGCCTTCATGAGGGCCACTCGGCGGAGTAGGTTGCAGAGATGGAAATCGAATTCATTCAGCCGTGGAGGGAGCTGTCGGCCGGTACGGAAGCGACGAGCTTGCAGCGGCGTCTGGAGTTCGAAGTCACGCCGCTACATGCGCTTTGGGAAAAGGGGATCCGTGTCGTCGGCAGAAATGACGCAAACGATGACATCGTCGTCGCGATGTCTGGCGGCGGGTTCGCTATTGTCCACCTCGTCTGGGGGGAGTCTCCAGGGGACGCGCTCTGGCCCGCCAGTCGGCGCTTTTCATCGGCGGACGAGATATCTCAGGCCATGAGGGAATGGTCGCGAGAGGCCGGCTACCTGAATGAGGAATGGAAGCTCGACTGACGGGCGCCGTCCGCTTCGTCAAACTGTCCCACAAGCGGGGCCCTCACTCCGCCCCGGCCGGCTCCTTCGCCCCGCCCAGCACCTCGCCCACCGTGGCGCAGGTGTGCCCGTCAGCCCGCGCCAGGTCGCCGGCGCTCGCCGGTTCCCCGCAGGCCTGGCAGACGATGGCAGGGACGAAGGCCTCGCCGCAGCCCTTGTGCACGTAGTGCACCGGCCCGCCGCGGTCGCCATAGACGTGGCGATCGCCCCAGGCGCCCATGGTGACCAAGACGCCCCAGAGGTCGCGGCCCTTGGGCGTCAGCACATATTCGCAGCGCGGGGGGTGCTCGCTGTAGGGTCGCCGCTCCAGCACCCCGTGGCCGACCAGGCTCTTCAGCCGCGCGGCCAGGACGTTGCGGGCCACGCCCAGGTTCTCCTGCCACTGCTCGAAGCGGCGGACCCCGGCGAAGGCGTCGCGCAGGATGAGCAGGGTCCAGGGATCGCCCACGACCTCCAGCGTCGCGGCGACGGAACAGACCTGGTGCGAATAGTCGGCGGTGCGGCCCATGGGAGGGAAAGTGCTTGAGCCGTGGACGGATGACAAGCCGCATTGCCGTTGCGGCGGCGCCTTCCCACCTGAGAATTCTCTGCTAACGCAGCGCGAAAGCCCTTGATGGAGCGTTCCATGCCCGCCCAAGCCGCCGATCCCGTCGTCATCGCCTCCTATGCCCGCACCCCTATGGGCGGCTTCCAGGGGAGCCTGGGCGCGGTCAAGGCGACCGAGCTTGGCGCAGCGGCGGTCAAGGCGGCGGTGGAGAGGGCCGGCGTCTCGCCCGAGACGGTGGAACAGATCCTGATGGGCTGCGTCCTGCCGGCCGGCCTCGGCCAGGCCCCGGCGCGTCAGGCGGCCCTGGGCGCAGGTCTGCCCCTGTCGGTCGAGGCGACCACGGTCAACAAGATGTGCGGCTCTGGCATGCAGGCGGCCATCCTGGCCCACGATGCGCTCGCGGCCGGAAGCATCGATGTGGTCATCGCTGGCGGCATGGAGAGCATGTCCAACGCGCCCTACCTGTTGGCTAAGCACCGCGGCGGCGCCCGCATCGGCCACGACGTGGTCAGCGACAGCATGTACCTGGATGGGCTGGAGGACGCCTATACCCCCGGCAAGCTCATGGGCGCCTTCGCCGAGGACAGCGCCCGCCACTACCAGTTCACCCGCGAGGCCATGGACGCCTATGCCATCGAGAGCCTGGCCCGCGCCCGCAAGGCGACGGAGAGCGGCGCCTTTTCCCGCGAGATCGTCGCGGTCGAGGTCAAGGGCCGCAAGGGAACCGAGACCGTTGGTCAGGACGAACAGCCGCTGAAGGCCGATCCGGCAAAGATCCCGACGCTGAAGCCGGCCTTCGCCAAGGATGGGGCGATCACCGCGGCCAATTCCTCCTCGATTTCCGATGGGGCCGCGGCCCTGGTGCTGACCCGCGCCTCGGTGGCCGAGCGCCTGGGCCTGAGCCCTGTGGCCCGTATCGCCGCCCACGCCGCGCACGCGCATGAGCCCGGCCTCTTCACCACCGCCCCGGTCCCGGCGATGCAGAAGGCGCTGAAGCGCGCCGGCTGGTCGGTGGACGAGGTGGACCTGTTCGAGGTCAACGAGGCCTTCGCCGTGGTCGCGATGATCGCCATGCAGGAGCTGGCCCTGCCGCACGAGAAGGTCAATGTGAACGGCGGCGCCTGCGCCCTCGGCCACCCGATCGGCGCCTCGGGCGCGCGCATCCTGGCTACGCTGTTGGCCGCCCTCCAGGCCCGTGGCGGCAGGAAGGGCCTGGCCAGCCTCTGC
The DNA here is from genome assembly GCF_018135625.1 of Phenylobacterium montanum. NCBI lineage: Bacteria > Pseudomonadati > Pseudomonadota > Alphaproteobacteria > Caulobacterales > Caulobacteraceae > Poindextera > Poindextera montana. The sequence continues at coordinate 2,062,211 of NZ_CP073078.1, read as the reverse complement.
ATCGGCGGCGGAGAGGCGACCGCCGTAGCGGTGGAGCTGCTCTAAGGGCTCACGTCTCGCGCTTGGTGTCGTCCAGGAGCTTGGCGAGGCGGGCGGCCTCGGCCTTGTCGCGATCCTTCTCGGCCTTGGTGCGGCCGAACTTGGCCCGGTTGGTCTCGGCCTTGGCGCCGGCCTCGGCCTTGGCGCGGGCCTTGCGGGCGCGGTTCAGGTTGATGATCTCGGCCATCACGGCGCGTCCTTGGTTTGGGCCCGCTGGTAGGCCGGGCGTGAGACGATGCGCGCGAGATAGGCGTCGACCGCCGGCCCCTTGGGCGACAGCTCGCGGCTGAAAAAGAACATGCTGGCGACCAGCACGTCCGCAGCGCTGAATTGGTCGCCCAGCACATAGGGGCCGGCCTCCAGCGCCTGCAGCACGCGGCGCTCGACGCTGGCGTATTCGGTGGCGGCCAGGGCGTCGGTCTCGGTGCGGCCATGCCATTTTGCGGCGATAGCCGGCTCGATCACCCCGGCATAGAACGCTAGCCAGGTCAAGAATGCGCCGCGGCCGGGCTCGCCGACGGCTGGCCCGACCTTGGCGGGGAAAGCATCAGCCAGATAGAGGGCGATCGCCGCGGATTCGGTCACGAGTTCGCCGTCGTGGACCAGGGCCGGGACCCGCTTGTCGGGGTGCGGATTGCGCGGGTCCGGCTCGCCCGAGCCGTCGCCGCGGCGGATCGAGACATAGGCGATCTCGTAGGGCTCGGCGATCTCTTCCAGCAGCCAGATGAAACGGGATGACCGCGATCGCGGAGCATGGAACAGAGTCAGCACGTCGATGCTCCTCGTTGCGGAGGCGGCCTCGCCCCACCCTGCAGGGGAAACTTCCGAGACGCAAAAGGGTTCTTATCAAGGGCAGGTTCGGCTGGGGCCAATTCCAAACCGGGAGACAGACCCATGATCGACGGCACGCAGATCAAGGAACACATGGAGGTGGTCAGCCGCGACGGCCACCACGTCGGCCGCGTGGACCACGTGAAGGGCAACGAGATCGAACTGGCCAAGTTCGACTTCGGCGCCGGCCTCAAGCACCACCTGATCCCGATGAGCTGGGTCGAGGACGTGCGCGAGAATGAGGTGCGGATCAACCGCACCGCGGACGACGCCAAGAGCCAGTGGCGCGAGGTTCACTAACCTCGAGAGCTTGTCCCCCTCGATCGCTGTGCGTCGAGGGGGAGAGGCTTTCTCAGCCCGGCGAGATCATTTTTTCCGGGCGGACGATGGCGTCGAACTCTTCGTTGGTGACATAGCCGCCGCCCACGGCTTCCTCGCGCAGGGTGGTGCCGTTCTTGTGTGCGGTCTTGGCGATCTTGGCCGCGGCGTCGTAGCCGATCTTGGGCGCGAGGGCCGTCACCAGCATCAGCGAACGCTCCAGCGCCGCCTGGATGTTGTCGCGGCGAGCTTCGATGCCCACGACGCAATGGTCGGTGAAGCTGACCGCCGCGTCGGCGAGCAGACGCACCGACTGCAGGAAGTTGTAGGCCATCACCGGGTTGAACACGTTCAGCTCGAAATGACCCGAGGCGCCGGCCACGGTCATGGTGGTCTGGTTACCCATCACCTGGGCGCAGACCATGGTCAGGGCCTCGCACTGGGTCGGGTTGACCTTGCCCGGCATGATCGAGGAGCCCGGCTCGTTCTCCGGCAGGGACAGCTCGCCCAGGCCCGAGCGGGGACCGCTGCCGAGGAAGCGGATGTCGTTGGCGATCTTGAACAGGGCGGCGGCGGCGGCGTTGATCGCGCCATGGCCGAACACCAGGGCGTCGTGGGCGGCCAGGGCCTCGAACTTGTTGGGCGCGGTGACAAACGCGATGCCGGTGATGGCGGCGATCCGCTCGGCGACCTTTTCCGCAAAGCCGACCGGCGCATTCAGGCCGGTGCCGACCGCAGTGCCGCCCTGGGCCAGCTCACAGATGCCGGGCAGGGTGGCCTCGATGCGCTTGATCGAGCTGGCCACCTGGGCGGCGTAGCCGGAGAATTCCTGGCCGAGGGTCAGCGGGGTCGCATCCTGGGTGTGGGTGCGGCCGATCTTGATGATGTCCTTGAACTCTTCCTGCTTGCGCACGAGGGCCGCGTGCAGGTGATGCAGGGCGGGCAGCAGGTCGTGGACCACCTGTTCGGCGGCGGCCACGTGCATGGCCGTCGGATAGGTGTCGTTCGACGACTGGCTCATATTGACGTGGTCGTTGGGGTGGACGGGCTTCTTCGAGCCCATCTCGCCGCCCAGCATCTCGATGGCGCGGTTCGAGATCACCTCGTTGGCGTTCATGTTCGACTGGGTGCCCGAGCCGGTCTGCCAGACCACCAGGGGGAAGTGGTCGTCCAGCTTGCCGTCGATCACTTCCTGGGCCGCGGCGACGATGGTCTCCGCGATCTTCGGATCGAGCTTGCCCAGGGCCAGGTTGGTCTCGGCCGCGGCGCGCTTGACGATGCCCAGGGCGCGGACCACCGGCTTGGGCTGCTTCTCCCAGCCGATCTTGAAATTGCCCAGCGAGCGTTGCGACTGGGCGCCCCAGTAGCGGGTGGCGTCCACCTCGATCGGGCCGAAGGTGTCGGTTTCGGTGCGGGTGGCGGCCATGCTGCAGTCTCCGGCGCTATCTGAACGGCCGGCGGTTTAGCATGGGCGCCCGCCCGATCAAGGCGGAGACCTGACGGAAGTTCAGGAAAACCCGGCGGCGGCTCGCAAGGCCACCCGGGCGCCGGCGCGGTCGGTCTCGCTGAGCGAACCCAGGCGGCGCTTGATCTTGCCTACCGCCAGGGTGGCCAGCTTGGAGGCGCGCACCACCGAGGTGGCCGGCAGGCCGGCGGCCCGCTGGTCGTTGATCGGGATGTCGCCGAAGCGGCGAGCGTGGTCTGGGGTGGTGATCATGGCCACCCAGACGAGGCCCGTGGCCTTCTCGAACTCGGGATTGGAGACGATCAGGGCTGGGCGCCGTTTGGCGCTGGCGCCCTCGCCGAAGGCCACGGCGACGACGTCGAAGGGGCGATACTGCGCGCTCATAGATCGGCCCAGGCCTCGTCGTCGGCGCCGGAGGTCCATTCCGAGAAGGCCGACAGCGCGTCGTCGTCGTTGGCGGGCGGCAGCTTGTCGATGACGATGCCGGCGTCGGTGTGGCGATAGCGGACCACATCGCCCGGCTTCAGGTCCAGCTGAGCCCGGATCTCGCGCGGGATGACGGTCTGAGCCTTCGAGGTTAGTTTGGAAAGCAACACGGCCAAGGAGCGCCTCCGAGTTGTCTTACATTCTTACTGTCATTTCGCCGTTAATCATGAAGGGCTTGACGAGTCCAGCGAAGCGGCGAATCGCGCTGTGAGCGAGGTGTGGACCGGCTGTGGAAAAGTCCGCGCGCGTGAGGAGGGCGGAAAGCTCGAGCTGGTGGTCGATGGCCTGACCACCCAGGCCAAGTACTACAAGCCCCTGATCTACGAATTCTTCCGTAAGGAGTGGCGCGGATCGCGCCCCGCCTGGGGCGATTTCGCGGTCGAGATCGACATGGAGCACGTGGGCGACCCGCCCTGGCTGGACCTGGACAACCTGGCCAAGGCGATCCTGGACTCCATCAAGGGCTATGCCTTCCACGACGACAGCCAGGTGGCCCGGCTGCTGGTCCAGCGCCTCGCGGGCGAGCGCGAGCGGATCACAGTGCGTGTGGAAAAGCTGTAGTTACCGGCTCCAGGGCTCCAGCGCGCCCCAGAAGCCCAGCACCACAGAGAAGGCGACGAACAGCAGGGTTGTGAAGGTGAAGGCCAGCTTGCGGCCGGCCGACCAGCTGTCCAGCCGCCGCCCGCCACGCCAGACCCACGGCAGCATGATCACCGTCACCAGGGTCATCACCGTCGCCACCAGGGCGCTGGCCGAGGCGATCAGGAGGAACGGCCCCGGCCAGTGCAGCATCAGGGACGCATGGTCGGGCGCGCGGAAACGCCAGGCGGCGGCGTTGACGAACATCACCAGCCACAGGGTGGCGATGGAGGCCTGCAAGAGGTGCGCGCGGCCCTGGCTGGTGGTCTGGCGGAACTCGCGCGGGTCACGCAGGAACTGGCCGGCCAGGGTTGCAGCCGAGGCGGCGAAGGTCAGGAAGGCCAGGATCGCCAGGGTCGGCGCCTGCATCAGGGGACCGACCCGGTCATAGGCGCCGCCGCCGTCCGGCTCGAACCAGCGCACGGCGCGGCCGCCCTCGGTCTGAAAGGCGCTGATCTCGGTTCCCTCGAGGGCCTGGAATCGGCCGCTGTCGCCCTGCGGGGCCCAGGCCTGGGTCTCGCCGTCGCGGGTGGTCAGGAGATGGCCGTCGGCCGTCACCGACGCTTTCATTTCGTTGGACAGCATGGCGGCGAACTTGCCGAGGCCGCCATAGGGGCGGCGGTTGCTGAGATAGGTTCCGGCATAGGCGCGGGCGTCGTCGGCCAGGGCCTGCGAGCCGGGCGCCGGCTCGGCCGTCGGCGGCCCATAGAAATGGCCGACGATCAGGCCGGGCAGTTGGCGGGTCAGGCGGCCCGCGGTGTCGGTGTTGCCGACGACGAACACACCGAGCCTGAGGTCGGGGACGGTGACCATGGCGCTCTCGAACCACAGCGTATCCCCGCGGTGGCCGAGGCCGCGGAAGCCGGGCAGCGAGAATTCCTGGAAGCCGTCGTCCCAGCCCGCGACCCCAGGAGAGGATGTCTGCAGGGTCGTGCGGAAGCCCTTGGCCGTGTCGGGGCCGTAGACCGTGACCCCGTCCAGCTGGCCGTCGTTTAGGATCATCAGCATGTAGCGCGCCATGTCGCCTGCGGTGGACGAGGCGCTGGCGGCCGGCGCGGCCTGGCTGAGATATTCGGTGGCCTGGCGCTCGAACCGGCCTTCGTTCCACCGGTAGCCGGGTGAAAGGTCCCCCGCGAGGGCGTTCGACATCGGCGCGGGCAGGTCGGGGCGAGCGGGGTAGGGCTCGCGGAAGGTGGTGTGGTTCATGCCCAGGGGGCGGAAGATCTCGGCCTCGGCAACATCCGCGAACGGCCGGTTCTCGACGTAGGACACCGCCTCGCCGGCCAGGGCGGCGCCATAGTTGGAATAGACCGGCATGGCCCCGGCCTCGCGCACCCGCCGCGGCCGCTCCTGGCGCAGGTATTCGAACAGGGGCCGCACCTGGGCCGGGTCCTCCTCCACCAGCTGGCCCAGCGAGCGGTCCTCGAACCCGGCCGAGTGGCTCATCAGGTCGCGGACCATGATGTCGCGCTTGAAGCCCTGGTCCGGCGCCTTCAGCTTTTCCGGCAGGAACAGGTTCACCGGCGCGTTCAGGCGGATGCGGCCGGCCTCGACATCCTTCATCACCGTGATCCAGGTGAAGGTCTTGGACACCGAAGCCAGGCGGAACAGGGTCTGGTCGGGATCGACGCGGCGGCCGGGACCGGCGAAGCCGTAGCCCTTTTTCATGGCCACCTGGCCGTCCTGCACCACTGCGACCGAGACGCCGGCGATGTGATCGCGGGCCATGGCCTCGCCGACCACGCCATCGACGAAGGCCTCCAGCTGCGCCTGGGCGATCGGCTGACCGGGGGTCAGTTTTTGTCCAGGCCCTGGCTCAGGCGCCGGCGGCGCCGCTGGGCGGAAGGCCGGCTCGCGGGGCCGGGTCTCCAGCGCGCGCGCAACGACGGCGGCCGGAGCGCCGGAATAGGCCCTGCCGGGCGTGGCCGGCGCCGGAGGGGGCGCCGGTGCGGCGGGCGATGGGGTCTGGGCGCCGCTCACCGCTTTGATCGTCAGGACGCCGGCGCCCAGGGCGAGGGCCAGGGCGAGGCGGACGACAGGACGCATGGAGCGGCTCCGGGGGAGAACAGACGCGGAAGAGCGGATTTCTACGCTGCGTCGGCCACATGGCAAAGACTCTCGCCCGCCTTGCGCGCACGAACCTTGCCGTTCTCCTACCCCGAGTTGCTGTTGCGACCGCTTCCAGTCATCGGGGCGGGCGTCGTGTAGCGATAGAGCGGCAGCATCGGCCGCAAAGTCGCCCCGATCTTGCACTGGGGTTCGGACGCAGGGGCGGCGCGGAGATCCGCTTCGCGTTTTGCAACGCAAGCCTGAACCGCGGGGCCGAGGGCGGCGAAGTCGTGGGTCTGGGGCAGGCTTTGCAGCAGGCAGGTGTCGAAGAAGGTGTAGTGGTCGGCCTCGCCGCAACCGAACGAGGCGCGGTCGGGCCGGGCGGCCGTCAGGACCATGCGGTCGGGACCGTCCAACTCGGGCACGAACACGCCGGAAAAGCAGGCGGAAATGATGGCGATGGTCGGCCGCTGGCCGCAGGTCTGGTCGATCAGCTTGCCCAAGCCGGCCGGGCGCCAGATGTGATCGCCGACTACGATGCCGTCGGGCGAGCCGTGAGAGGTGAAATAGACCAGGCAGCCGCTCTTGGCCTTGTCCGTCAGTTCGGTCAACTGGCCGACAATGGTCTCGATGTCGGCCTTCAGCGGCTTGTCGGCGCCGAACCGATCGGGCCGTGTGGAGAATTCGCGCAGGTTGGCCGGGGAGAAGCCGGCGCTCAGCAACGCCTGGCCGACGTCGTGGCGGGCGTTGTCGAACACATCGCTGGGCGCGCCGCTGTGGGCTTTCCAGTCGCCCGCCACCACAATCGCCGCCCAGTCGCCGAAGGGACCCGCGGCCTGGGCCGGTGCGTCCGCTCCCAGCGCCAGGCCGGCGATCAGGGTCAGCAGCGACAGCAGGCGCGGGATCAAGCCGGGCCCTACTTCTTGTAGACCTTGAACGGGGTCGGGATGGCGGTGCCGGTGGCCTTGGCCACCAGCCGGCCCTGGTCGTCGTAGAGCTCGCCCTCGGTGAAGGCGACGGTCTTCCCCCATTTGATCACCCGCCCGATCCCCTTCAGCGCGCCCGGCATGGCGGGCCGCAGGAAACTGGTCTTCATCTCCAGGGTCGGCGCCACGGCGGTCATGCCCGAGGCGACCATGCAGGCCACCGACATGCACTCGTCCAGCATGGCGCAGAGATAGCCGCCCTGGATCTGGCCCATGGGGTTGCAGAGCAACTCGGCGCGGGCCTCGAAGGCCACCTCGACCGAGCGGGTGGCCTGCTCGACCTTCTGCATGCGAAAGCCGAGGGTCTGGGAGCCTGTGGGCTGGTTCTTGGTGCGCAGGAACCGCGCCAGCAGTTCCTCGTCCGTGGCGGCTGGAGCCTCCGCAGCGGCGACATCGGTCACGGGCTATTTCTTCCGGAAATGATCAAGGGAGACGACCTTGGGCTCGTCGCCGTCCGGCGCTGTAGCGGCGGGCGCGACCGCCGGCGCGGGCTCTGCCTCCGGCTCCGGCAGGTCGGGCGCTTCGAAGGTCAGGAGGAACTGGACGCTGGGGTCGTAGAACCGGGTCAGGGCGGCGTAGGGGATCGACAGAGCCCGCGCTGCGCCGCTGAAGGTCAGGCTGACCGAAAAGCCGGTCTCAGCCGGCGTCAGGTCCTCGAACTGGTGCTGCAGGACGATGGTCATCTCGTCCGGATACTTGGCCAGAAGGTCAGAGGGCAGGACCACGCCGGGAAAGCGGGTCTTGAAGGTGATGTAGAAATGATGCGGATCGGGCAGTCCTCCGGGGCCTGCGGCCCTCTGCAGCGCCGTCCGGACCACCCCCCTCAGCGCATCCTGCGCCATGGCTTCGTAGCCCATCAGGTCCGTCGGCGGTTTCTCGTTGGCCATAATGCGGCGTCACTCCATGGTTCGGCGGGAGCCTAACGTGGACGCGGGAAGAGGCAAGGCGGGAGTTGGGCCATGTGCGTGGTTCGAGACACCCGCTGGCGCGGGTTCCTCACCATGACTTGGACCTGCGACTAGCAAAAAACTTAGTCATGGTGAGGAGCGCCCTATCGGGGCGCGTCTCGATCCACGCACGAACTACCACTGCGAGGGAAAGGTGGGGGCTTCTGTTGCCAGGCGCCGCTCCCTTCAAACAAGAATTGGGCGCGCCTTTTCGACGGACAGGTGAAGGTGGGGGCTTCTGTTGCCAGGCGCCGCTCCCTTCAAACAAGAATTGGGGGCGCCTTTTCGACGGACAGGTGAAGGTGGGGGCTTCTGTTGCCAGGCGCCCCCGGGCCCCGCCTAGCGCTGCTAAGACACTAGGGCTTTAGGTCGAGTTTGACCGAACCGCATCACGCGGCGAGGGCATACTCTTGAGCGAAGTTATCGTTCGCAGTTAGTTTAAGACCCGAAACGGTGGGTCAGGCCGGGAGAAAGCAACACCTTTACACGTCTGTCGATGCTGATCGGCCCCGTGCTCCCCGCCGATAACGCGGTGGGAGAATTGGTGGAGCCGCCGGGAATCGCACCCGGGTCCAGTCCGCTTATTGCGTGCGCGTTTATCTCCATAGTCCGTCGCCGGACGACGCTAATATAGGCGCCAATCCCTTCGATTTGAAGAACCCATCGGGACGGTGCGGCGAACTTGCTGGCGCCGAGGGGGGCGGCCATGATGCGCCGCGCCGATCCGACCCTGAATTCGAGTGCCTCTTGCCTATGTCACGATCCGCCGGCGGAGTTTCAGACCAGACTCGGCGCGCGATCGAACTGTTGCGCGCCGGTCGCGCGGCGGAGGCGGTGGTCCTTGCTCAGGCGGCCGTGGCGGGCGACCCTGCGGACCGGGAAGCCGCCGCTATCGTCGCCGAGGCCAGCGCGATCCTTTTGGCCGGCGACCAGCGCCTGGCCATGCTGGAACTGACCGCTGCGATGAAGCCGACAGAGGACGCGCCGCAGTTCGACCTCGCCGACGCCTATCTGGAACTGGACCGCCCCGCCGACGCCGAGCGGGTGCTGAAGGCGGTCTTGGCCCGTCGGCCGGACCACGCCGTCGCGCACCAGAGCCTCGGCCAGGCCTATCTCAGCGTGGCCATGCACGACGCCGCCGACTATTACAGCCGCCGCGCGGTCGAGCTCGACCCCGGCCTGGCCATCGCCCGCCAGACCCTGGCCAGCGTGGCCGAGGCGCGGGGCGATCTGGCCGGCGCGCGCGAGCACCTGGAGCACGCCTACCGGCGCCAGAGCCTCTATCCCCAGCCGGCGCGCGACCCGGAGTTGACCCTGCTGGTGCTGGTGACCAGCGGGGCCGGCAATATTCCGCTGACACACCTTCTGCCGCGAGGTCGCTATTCCACCTTCGTCTGGTACGTCGAATTCGCTCGCGCCGACGAGGTCCCGCCCGCGGTCGATCTGGTGCTCAACGCCATGGGCGACGCCGACGTCGTCCCGCCGATCCCCGAAATCGTCCGCAGGTTCCTGGACGCCTGCGGCGCGCTCCTGCTCAATCCGCCCGACCGGGTGGCCCTGACCGGCCGGCATGAGATCGCCGAGCGGCTGGCGGGGATCGAGGGCCTCGTCGTTCCCGCTGTCATGCGCCTCGGTGCCCCGCCGGAGCGGCCGACCGACTGGTCGCGACACATGCTGGGGGCCGGCATGACCCTGCCCGCCCTGGTGCGCCCGGCCGGCTCGCATGGGGGGCGGGGCCTGGTGAAGGTCTTCGACAAGGCAGGCCTGGTCTCCGCGGCGGCGGAAATCGAGGAGGCGGCCTACGTCACCACCTTCTACGATTTCGCCTCGGCCGACGGCTTCTATCGCAAGTATCGCATGATCTTCGTGGGCGGCGAGCCGATGCCCTACCACCTGGCCATCTCGAAGAACTGGCTCGTGCATCACGAGACCTCGGGCATGGAGGAAGATTCGGCCCGCCAGGCCGAGGAACTGGCCTTCCTGGCCGATCCCAGGCGTGCGCTGGGCGAGCGAGCCTATGCGGCGATCGAGGCCGTGGGCCGCCGGCTGGGCCTCGACTATTGCGGGATCGACTTCAGCCTCCTGCCGGACGGCCGGGTGCTGGTGTTCGAGGCCAACGCCACCATGCTGGTGCATCCCGAGCCCGCGGGCGGCCCGTTCGCGGCCAAGAATCCCTATGTCGAGGCGATCCTGCAGCGCTTCCGGGGTTTGCTGAAGGCGCGCTCCGGAAAGGTCTGAGCCTATTCCGCCGCGCCGCGAGTGATCGAGAGCACGCCGGTGCGGGACAGTTCGACCAGGCCCAAGGGCCGCATCAGGTCGATGAACTTGTCGATCTTGGACGGGGCGCCGGTGACTTCGAACACGAAGCTCTCGTGGGTGGTGTCGACCACCTTGGCGCGGAAGATATCCGAAACGCGCAGGGCCTCGACCCGTTCAGCGCCCGAGCCCTTGACCTTGACCAGGGCCAGCTCGCGCTCGATGCCGAGGGGATCGCGGGTCACGTCGTGCACTTCGCGCGCCGAGACCATCTTCTGCAGCTGGGCGCGGATCTGGTCGAGGATCTCGTTGGTGCCCGAGGTGACGATGGTGATGCGGCTGGTATGCGCCCGCCGGTCCGTTTCGGCCACGGTCAGGCTCTCGATGTTGTACCCCCGCGCGGCGAACAGCCCGACCACCCGGTGCAGCACCCCAGGCTCGTTGTCGACCACCACGGCGAAGGTCGCGCGATGCGCCGCCTCCTCGGCATGGTCCATGAAATAGGCCGAGCCGGGCTGGTCGGAGGAGGCGGGGATCGAGGTGTTCATGCGCGGGCTAGATACCTTCTGAGCTTGACCAGGGCAAACCAAAGGGCGGGGTCAAACCAGCCTCTTCCCCGCCTCGTCGATCACGGAGCCGATGTCCTCGACCTCTTCGGCCAGGATCATTTCGTTGTGCGCCTTGCCCGAGGGGATCATGGGCAGGCAGTTCTCGGCCTTTTCCACGCGGCAGTCGAAGATCACCGGGCGCGGGCAGTCGATCATCTCCAGGATCTTGGCGTCCAGCTCGGCCGGGGTCTCGGCGCGGATGCCCACCGCCCCATAGGCCTCGGCCAGCTTGACGAAGTCAGGCAGGCTTTCCGAATAGGAGTGGGAATAGCGCTCGCCGTGCAGCAGTTGCTGCCACTGGCGCACCATGCCCATCCATTCGTTGTTGAGGATGAAGACCTTGATCGGCGCCTGGTATTGGATCGCCGTCGAGATCTCCTGCATGGTCATCTGCACCGAGGCCTCGCCGGCGATGTCGATGACCAGCGCTTCCGGATGGGCCAACTGCACGCCGACCGCGGCCGGCAGGCCATAGCCCATGGTGCCCAGCCCGCCGGAGGTCATCCAGTGGTTGGGCTCATTGAAGTGGAAGAACTGGGCCGCCCACATCTGGTGCTGGCCGACCTCGGTGGTGATGTAGACGTCGCGGCCACGGGTCAGGGCGTAGAGCCGCTCGATGGCGTACTGCGGTTTGATGATGGTGTCCGAGCCGCGATAGGAAAAGCCCTTGCGCGCCCGCCACGCCTCGATCTGCCGCCACCAGGGCGCCAGGACCTCGGCCTCGCGGCGGGGCCTTGCTTTCCAAGCCTCGATCATGTCGGCCAGGACGTGGCCCACATCGCCCACGATGCCGACGTCGACGCGGACGTTCTTGTTGATCGAGGAGGGGTCGATGTCGATGTGGATCTTCTTCGATCCCGGCGAGAAGGCGTCCAGCCGGCCGGTGACCCGGTCGTCGAAGCGGGCGCCGACGCAGATCATCACGTCGCAATCGTGCATGGCGTGGTTGGCCTCGAACGCGCCGTGCATGCCGACCATGCCCAGCCAGGCCGGGTCATTGGCCGGAAAGGCGCCCAGGCCCATCAGCGTCGAGGTGACAGGCGCGCCGGTCAGGGCGGCGAACTCGCGCAAGGCGGCGCTGGCTTCGGGGCCGGAGTTGATCACCCCGCCGCCGGTATAGAGGATCGGCCGCTTGGCGCCGGCGATCAGCTCGACCGCCTCGCGGATACGGGCCGCGTCGCCCTTCACGCGCGGGGCGTAGGCGTGCAGCGGTTTGACCGCCGCCGGGCCCTGATAGGCGCCGCGTCCGAACTGGACGTCTTTCGGGATGTCGATGACGACGGGTCCGGGGCGGCCCGAGGTGGCGATGTGGAACGCCTCGTGGATCACCCGCGGCAGGTCCTCGACCTTTTTGACCAGGTAGTTGTGCTTGGTGCACGAGCGGGTGATGCCGACCGTGTCCGCCTCCTGGAAGGCGTCCGAGCCGATCAGGTGGGTGGGGACCTGGCCGGTGATCACGACCATGGGAATCGAGTCCATCAGGGCGTCGACGATGCCGGTGATGGCGTTGGTGGCGCCGGGGCCGGAGGTGACCAGGACCACGCCGGGCTTGCCGGTCGAGCGGGCATAGCCCTCGGCCGCATGGGTGGCGCCCTGTTCGTGACGGACCAGCACGTGCTGCAGGCGCGGCTCGTGGAACAGGGCGTCATAGATCGGAAGCACCGCCCCGCCCGGATAGCCGAACAGGTGGGTTACGCCCTGGTCCACCAGCGCGCGGACGACCATTTCGGCGCCGGTCATGGTCTCGGCGGCGGTCTCTGTCGGGGCTTTGGGCGATTGCAGGGTCATGACGCTGACGTTCCGGTTCGAAAGAGCAGGCTTGGCGATTGGGCAAAGAAAAAGGCCCACGAAGGGGCCTGGGCGCGCGACCTGACTGCGGCGGTGAGGGATCTCACGCCGAGAAAGGTCGCCTTCTAAGTACGATCAGCGCTGTGCGCACGGATGTGCTCCAAAATCGAAGGCCAGTCAGATGACACGGCCTTGGGGCGGGGTCAAGTCGCCGAACGACGCAATAAACTGCCTCCATTGGTCTTCCGGGTCCATGGCCGTGACGCGCGGCCAGTCGCCGGTCTGGTTGCGGAACCAGGTCAGCTGGCGCTTGGCGTAGCGGCGGGTCTCCTGCTGGGCCGCCGCCAGCGCCTCGGCCAGCGACAATTCGCCCGCGGTGTGGGCGGCCAGCTCGCGCAAGCCGACGGCCTTCATGGCGGGGAGGGCCGGGTCGAGCTTGCGCCGCACCAGGGCCGCAGCCTCCTCCAGCGCGCCCTGCTGGATCATGATCTCCAGCCGTCTGTCGCAGCGGGCGTAGAGCGCAGCGCGGTCCGGCTCCAGCACCACGCCGCGCCAGGCGCCGGGGGCGAGGATGGGGCGTGTGTCGGCCTGCCAAGCGCTAAGCGCGCGTCCGGTCGCCTGGGCCACCGCCAGGGCTCGGACCAGGCGCTGGCGATCGTTTGGCGCGATGCGGGCCTCGGCCGCGGGGTCCAACGAACGAAGGGCCTCGCGCACAGTCGCCTCGCCGGCCCGATCATAGAACTCAGCCGCCGCGGCCTGCGCCTCAGCTGGCACCGCCGGCGTTTCGGCCAGGCCCTGGGTCAGGGCGCGAAAATAGAGCCCGGTGCCCCCGACCACGATCGCCGGAACCCCGTGCGCTGCGATGTCCTCCAGCACCATGGTCGCGGCCCGGAGCCACCGTCCAACCGACCAGCCGTCGGCGGCGTCGGCGACGCCGAACAGGTGGTGAGGGGCTTGGGCCATCTCCGCCTCGGACGGCCGAGCGCTGAGGATGCGCAGATCGCGGTAGAGCTGCAGGGCGTCGGCGTTGACGATCTCGCCCCCGGTCTCTTCGGCCAGGCGCAGGGCCATGGCGGACTTGCCGCTCGCAGTAGGCCCGGCGATCAGGGTGATGCTTGGGTCCAGCTCACGCGCTCCTGATACAGGCCGGTGTTTCAGGCCTGTTCGCACAGGTGATGCGGCGAGGAAAGCGGGACGCTAAGGTGGCGCCAAGCAGATCGAGGAGCGGACGAGTAATGACGGGTATCAAGGTCGGGCGGCGCAGCGTGGTTCTGGGCGCCGGGTTGGCGGCCGTGGGCGCAAGGGCGGCGCTGGCGGCGCCCGCCAATCCCAGGGTGCTGATCAAGACCAACCATGGTTCTATCCTGGTGGAGGTGGAAGCTCAGAAGGCGCCGATTACTTCCGCCAACTTCCTGCGCTATGTCGACACCAAGGCCTATGACGGCGGCTTCTTCTATCGGGCGGTCAAGGACGCCGAAACGCCCGGCGGCGGCACCATCGTCGGCGGGCCCAACCCCAAGATCCACCCCTTCCCGCCAATCAAGCATGAGAGCACCACCAAGACCGGGCTGCGGCATGTCGCCGGCACGCTCTCGCTGGGGCGCTTCGATCCCGGCTCGGCGACCAACAACTTCTTCATCTGCGCTGGCGACGAGCCCTACCTCGACGCCCATCCCGGCGCACCGGGCGACAACCTGGGCTACGCTGCTTTCGGCCATGTGGTCGAGGGCATGGACGTGGTGCATGTGATCCTGAACCTGCCGGCCGGCGGCGCCACCAAGTGGAAGGAGCAGCGCGGCGAATGGCTGAAGCCGAAGGTGCCGATCCTCAGCATGAAGCGGGCCTGATCGTTTTCTAGAGCCGGTTGAGCGTCCTGGCCTGTCGCGCCATCCTGGCTAGAATGTCGCGAAGAGGGCTGGCTCAGCGACGGGGATGATCATGAAACGAACGGCCGCGACGGCCTTGGTGCTGGCCCTTTCCGTTTGGGGCGGCGGCGCCCACGCCCAGATCCAAGGGCCGATGCGGGAGCAGCTTATCGCCGCGATGGAGAACATCTGCAAGGCAAGGTCGGCGAGCCAGCAAGTGCTGTCGCCGGAAATGTCGTCGGCCTTGTGCGAGTGTGGGATCAACTATGCCATGGACCGGGTGACCGCCGACCAGCTCGTGCGCAGCTCCGCTGATTTCCGGCGTGGTGAGACGCCGCCGTGGCTGACGAAGCTTTCAATCGACGCAGCGGCCTATTGCCTGACCAATCTCAGTAAGCAGTATTCCAGCGCCCAGCCGTTGCGGAAACGTGGGCATGCCGAGGCGTCGCAGGACGCCGGCGTCTCCACCTATGTCGTTCCGGTCGACAAGGGACCGGCGGTCGGCGTCCCTACCGCGCCGACCCGCCCGGAGGAATGCTCCAGCTACGTCCTCAAGGTGGTGACCGACCCCAGTCAGTCGGTGTGCAGCCGGAAGTAGGGGGGGAACAGCCAAGGCCGCGGCTTCGCCGAATTCGATTGAGCTCCGCGGCCCGTGGGATCATCCTGCTTCACGATAGCTGACTGGAGGCTGACGTGGGCGCATCGGGCCGGATAATCACGCGCGGAACGGCTGCACTCACCTTGGCGCTGGTCGTCTGCAGCGTGGGCGGCGGCGCCCAAGCCCAGATCGGGGGCTCGCTGCGCCAGGGGCTCACGACCGCGCTGGGGAGAGCCGGCAACGCCGTTTTGGCGACCCAGAAGCAAGACGGCGGGACTGGCGTCAAGCAGGTCTCCACCGCTAAGCCATCGCGCAAACTTGCGCGTCGGCAGGCGGCGAGCGACGCTGGGGTTTCCACCTATGCCGTTCCAGCGGAGAAGGGTTCGGCCGCGGCTGCGCCTGCCGCGCCGGCCCGCCCGGAGGAGTGCGCCAGCTACGTGCTGAAGGTGGTGACTGATCCGAGCCAGTCGGTGTGCAGCCGCAAATAGCCCTGGCGGCGGGGCTTTGCGGCCGCATATGCCGTGACGGGCCGATCGGGCGCCGCTGAATTCCCGCACGCCGCCGGTTGATCCGCGCCGCGCAGGCCGCTAACCGCTCGGTCATGCTCGTCGTCATCACCCTGGTCGCCTCCGACACCTCGACTGCAACCCAGCTCGCCGGCCGGGTCGGCGCGGCGCTCGCCCCCGTGAGCGGGCCCGCGGAGCGGACCGTCGTCCTGGGACCGGGCGCCGTCGACCTGGTGGTCGAGGCTGCGGAACTGGCGCCAATCCGCCGGACGGTTCTGGACATTCTGGACGGGGCCGACGCCGGCGCTGACGCCTGCGTCCAGCCCTGGGAGGGCCGACGCAAGCGGCTGCTGGTGGCGGACATGGACTCCACCATCATCGGCTGCGAGTGCCTGGACGAGTTGGCCGACTTCGCTGGGGCGAAGGCCCAGGTGTCCGAGATCACCGAACGGGCCATGCGCGGCGAGATCGGTTTCGAGGGCGCCCTGCGCGAGCGCGTCGGCATGCTGAAAGGCCTGCCGCTGACGGCCCTGCAGCAATGCTACGACGAACGCGTGCGGCTGAACTCCGGGGCGGAGACCCTGGTGAAGACCATGGCCGCCCATGGCGCGCGCTGCGTGCTGGTCTCCGGCGGGTTCGAGTTCTTCACCCGGCGCGTAGCCGCCGTCGCCGGCTTCCATGCCGACCGGGCCAATCGGCTGATCGAGGCCGGCGAGGCCCTGACCGGCGAGGTCGGCGAGCCGATCCTGGGGCGCGAGGCGAAGCTGGCGGCGCTCCTGGAAGAAGCCGCGGGCCTGGGCATCGACCCTGCCGAGGCCCTGGCGATCGGCGACGGGGCCAACGACCTAGCCATGCTCGGCGCGGCGGGCCTGGGGGTGGCCTATCGCGCCAAGCCGCTGGTGGCGGCCGAGGCCGACGCGCGTGTGGACCATGCCGATCTCACCGCCTTGCTCTACTTCCAGGGCTACCGCGCGGACCAGTTTTCGGTGTAGAGGCGGCGATGGCCTTTCCCCGTCCCGTACAAGCCGTCGTGTTCGACATGGACGGCCTCTTGATCGATTCCGAGGGCCTGGTGCGCGAAGGCATACTGATGGCCGCGCGCAACCTCGGCTTCGAGATGCCGGTCTCGGTCTGTGCGGCCATGATCGGCCTGCCCATGGAGCGGGGCAAGGCGGTGATCCGCGACCACTTCGGCCCCGGCTTCGACATGGAGTCCTATGTCGCCGAGGAGCAGCGGGTGATCGCCGGCCTGTTCCAGGAGGGTGTTGCGCTGAAGGCCGGGGTGGTCGAAATCCTGGACCAGCTGGACATTCTGGCCCTGCCGAGGGCGGTGGCCACCTCGTCCGGCCGCGGCTCGGTCAACGCCAATCTGGGCTTCAACGAGATCCTGCACCGCTTTCACGCCATCGTCAGCCGCGAGGACGTCAGCCGGCACAAGCCGCACCCCGATCCCTTTCTCAAGGCCGCCGCCCACCTGGGGGTCGAGCCCCACGCCTGCCTGGCTCTGGAGGATTCGCACAACGGCGTGCGCGCCGCCCACGCCGCCGGCATGATGACGGTGATGGTGCCGGACCTCTTGGACCCCACCGAAGAGATGCACGCCAAGTGCGTGCACATCGCCGAGAGCCTACATGAGGTGACCCGTCTTTTGGCCCTGCAGGCCGGAGCGGCCCCCTGAGAATCACGAGAGACCGCGCATCCCCATGACCGATCCCGTCCAACCCGACCGCGGTGCGGTGCTGGCCGCGCTGGAGACCGTGCCCGATCCCAAGTCCGGGCGCGGCCTGGTCTCGGCCGGCCTGGTCCAGGCCCTGGTGGTGCGCCCCGGTCGCGCCGGCTTCATGCTGGAGGTGCCGGGCGCCGACGTCGGCCTCTACGGCGCGACGCACGAGGCGGCCGAGGCGGCCCTCCTCAAGGTGCCGGGCGTGGAGAAGGCCCAGGTGGTGCTGACAACGGCCACGGAAGTCTCGGGCCCGCAGCCTGGGCCGCCGTCCGAGCCGTTCCAGGCCCCGGGCACCGTGCGGGTGCGGCGCGGCGCCCGCCTGTCGAACGAGGCCCAGGCTCAGGCGCAGCCGCCGGCCCAGCAGCCTAGCGGCTCGATGAAGCCGGCCCATGTGCGCCACGTGGTGGCGGTTGCCAGCGGCAAGGGCGGGGTCGGCAAGTCGACGGTGGCGGTGAACCTGGCCGCGGCCATGGCCCTCCTGGGCCGCCGCGTGGGCCTGCTGGACGCCGACGTCTATGGCCCCTCGGTCCCGCGCATGACCGGGGTCGACGCCGAGCCGGAGATGACCGCGAACAAGAAGCTCAAGCCGCTCGAGGCCTGGGGGCTGAAGGTGATGTCGATCGGCTTCCTGGTCGATGAGGCGGCGCCGATGATCTGGCGTGGGCCCATGGCCTCCTCGGCCCTGAACCAGATGCTCAACGACGTCGCCTGGGGTTCCGAGGCCGAACCGCTGGACATTCTGGTCATCGACATGCCCCCGGGCACCGGCGACATCCAGCTGACCCTGGCTCAGCGCGTGGCGCTGTCTGGCGCGGTGGTGGTCTCGACGCCGCAGGAGGTGGCCCTGATTGACGTGCGTCGGGGCGTTTCCATGTTCGAGAAGACCCGGGTTCCGATCCTGGGCGTGATCGAAAACATGGCCTTCTTCCCCGATCCCGTCACCGGCGCGCCGATCCCGATCTTCGGCCACGGTGGCGCCCGCAGCACGGCCGAGGCCCTGGGCGCGCCGTTCCTGGGCGAGATCCCGATCGAGGTGGCCCTTCGCGAAGCCTGCGACGCCGGCGCGCCCCTGGTTGCCCAGGGCGGCGACAGCGCCGCCGCACGCGCCTTCCTGGCCATAGCCGGGACCGTGCTGGAGCAGGTCGAGGCCGGAGAGGGGCTCAAGGCCCCGCCCCGGATCGTGATCGAGGATTAGCCGGACAAGGTTCAGGCGTTGAAGTTCAGCTTCAGCCCCGGGCGCGGCCAGCGGCACTTGAACAGCTTGCCGGTGGACGAGCAGGTGACCCAGGCGTCGCGCATGTCCGCCCCGCCGAAGCAGATATTGGTGGTGACGAGGTCGGGGAACGCGAAGTGCTCTGTCGAGCCGTCCGGGTCGAAGGCGGTGATCCCGCCATTGATGATGGTGGCCACGCAGACCTTGCCGCCGGCCTCCACCGCCAGGCTGTCCAGGAGCTGATAGCCCGGCAGGTTGCAGACCACGCGGCCGGGCGCGAAGCCTTCCTGCGGCTTCAACTCGCCGGGTGAGGCGATATCGAAGGCCCAGAGCCGGCCCAGATTGGTGTCGGCCATGTAGACCACGTCCTCGGCCGGCGAGAGACCGACGCCGTTGGGCGAGACGAAGTGGTCGCGGGCGCGCACGATCTTCGAGCCGTCCGGCCGGGCGTAGTAGAGGGCGCCGAACTTGCGCCCGTCCGGCGTCGAGCAGCCGTGGTCGGTGAACCAGAAGCCGCCGGTCTTGTCGAACACGAGGTCGTTGGGGCCCACCAGCCGCTTGCCGTCGCAGGCGTCATAGACGGTGGTGATCTCGCCGGTCTTCAGATCGACGCGCTGGATATAGCCGCCGGTGTGGCTGGGCGGGGTGGGGCCGGGGATGGTCAGGCCGTCCATGTCCAGCCACTGGAACGAGGCGCCGTTGTTGGTGACATAGATGGCGTTGTCAGGGCCGACCGCGGCGCCGTTGGGGCCGCCGCCGGTCTCGGCGAATACGCTCTTGTTGCCGTCGGGCGTCACGCGGGTCAGCACGCCCTTCTTGATCTCGGTCAGGATGATCGAGCCGTCGGCCATGGCGATGGGGCCTTCGGGAAACTCCAGGCCGTCGGTGACCAGTTGCATGTCCATGAGCGCGGTTCCTCTCTGACGTCTCGTGTTCGTGTCGTCTCAGGAGGAATATAAACAGGCGTTTGAAATGGGCGCTAGGGATCGGACCCCAATTGGCGCTACCGCTCCAGCACCCGGAAGACGAAATCATAGTCGTCGCCGTCGCCAGCCTTGTGCGCCTCGCGCCGGACCTCGCGCCAGCCGGCCTCATCGAAATCGGGGAAGAACACGTCGCCTTCGACCTCGGCCTCAACCTCAGTCAGATAGACGCGCCGGGCCTTGGGCAGGGCCAGGGCGAAGAGGTCAGCGCCGCCGATGACGCAGATCTCCTCCGCCCCGTCCTCCTCGGCCTGCTCACGGGCGATCTGCACCGCCTCGTCGAAGCGCTCGCAGATCACCGCCCCCTTGGCGTTGGGGCTCTCTTCGTAGGAGCCGTCGCGGGTGACGACCAGGTTCATGCGGCCGGGCAGGGGGCGCTTGGGCAGGGACTCCCAGGTCTTGCGGCCCATGATCACCGGTTTGAACAGGGTCGTGGCCTTGAACAGGGCCAGGTCGGACTTCAGCCGCCAGGGCAGGCCGCCCGCCCGCCCAATCACCCCGTTGCGGGCGCGGGCGACGGGGCCCAGAGCGATCGGAACGGTCATACGGCGATCGGCGCCTTGATGCTCGGATGGGCGGAATAGCCCTCCAGCCGGAAGTCTTCGTACTCGAAGGCGAACAGGTCGTCCCTGGGCGCAATGCGCATGGTCGGGAAGGCGCGTGGCTCGCGGGCCAGCTGCTCCTTCGCCTGGTCGATATGGTTCAGATAGAGGTGGGCGTCGCCCAGGGTGTGCACGAACTCGCCCACGTTCAGGCCGCAGACCTGGGCGACCATCTGGGTCAGGAGGGCGTAGCTGGCGATATTGAACGGCACGCCCAAGAACACGTCCGCAGAGCGCTGGTAGAGCTGGCAGGACAGCTTGCCGGGGCCGTCCGCCTCGGGCGCCACGAAGAACTGGAACAGGCAGTGGCAGGGCGGCAGGGCCATGTCGTCCACCTCGGCCGGGTTCCAGGCCGAGACGATGTGGCGACGGCTGTAGGGGTTGGCTTTGATCTGGGCGACCAGCTTGGCCATCTGGTCGATCACGCGGCCGTCCGGCGCGGTCCAGGAGCGCCACTGCTTGCCATAGACGGGGCCCAGCTCGCCGTTCTCGTCGGCCCACTCGTCCCAGATGCTGACCCCGCGCTCCTGCAGCCAGCGCACATTGGTGTCGCCGCGCAGGAACCAGATCAGCTCCAGGATGATCGACTTCAGGTGCAACTTCTTGGTGGTCAGCAGGGGAAAGCCGGCGGCGAGGTCGAAGCGCATCTGCCGCCCGAACAGGCCAAAGGTGCCGGTTCCGGTCCGATCCTCGCGCCGCACGCCGTGTTCCAAGAGGTCGGCCAGCAGGGCCAGGTACTGGCGCTCGGGGTGGTCGGCCTGGGCGGCCTCGGGGATCGGCGTATGGGCGTTCATGCGGAGCTCGCGGCTGAGGGCGCACAATGGCGCCGACTCAGGTGGGAGGTCGAATCGCAGATTGCGATATCCACAGCCGCTCGCCCACTCCGCAATCAGGCGGGGGCGCCCGCCGCCTGGATCCGCCCGCGGATGATCACGCGCATGGTCACGTACTGCACCGCGAACAGGCCGAGCTTGGAGGCGATCGGGACCACGCCCACGAACCAGGCCCAGAGCTTGGGGTCGCCGTGCAGCACCAGGGCCAGGTTGGCCGCGCCGGTGGCGAACATCAGCCCGGCCCAGACATAGCCGAACACATTGACGACATCGGCGCCCCAGCGCACCGCCACCGGCGGGATGTAGCGCAGCATCCAGCCCGGCTTCAGCATCACCGCGCCGACCGCCGCATAGATCAGGGTCGGCTTGACCATGACGAAGCGCGGGTCGCGTGTCATCAGCGAGGCGCCGCCAAACACGACCACCAGGCCCAGGCTCAGCCACTGCATCAGGTCGATGGCGGCCCCGCGCGCCCTCAGCCAGGCGATCTGGGCCACGCCGGCGGCTATGGCGATGCCCGTGGCGGCATAGACATTGTGGGTGATGGCGAAGAGGCCGACGAACAGCAGGGTCGAGAACATGTCGGCGGCCAGCCATTTGCCGGCGTGGATCAGCGAGTTGGTCCTCGGGCCTTCGGCTTCGGCGGCGGAGGCGAGGGTGTCGGTGGCGGCGGTCATGGGAGCTCCATTGGCTTGGCCTCGACAAACACCAGCCCGGCCCCACTGCGCCACCGCGGCTGCGCCGCCGGGCGAACCGGTTCGCCGCCGGGCGAATGGGCGAACGGGCCGGACGATTGCGAGGGGCTTTCAAGCCGCGCTAGACAGAGGCCATGAGCGACCTTCCGAGTCTTTATGGCGCGCCGCGAGAGTGGGCCAGGGATCTGGCTGTCGCCGCGGGAATCGGGGCGTTTCTCGGCCTGATCGGCCCGTTCGGCAGCTACTATGGCGGGCCGGTCGAGCTGAGGGTCGCCTACTGGGTCTCCGAGCTTCTGATCGGTTTTGCGGTGATGTCGCTGGTCGTACGGCTGTGCCTGCGCCTGGCCGAGCGGATGGACCTGCCCGTCTGGTTCGCCGTGCCGGTCAGCGCGGCGATCGGCGCCTTGCCGACCTC
This sequence comes from Phenylobacterium montanum, assembly GCF_018135625.1. Classification (NCBI taxonomy): domain Bacteria; kingdom Pseudomonadati; phylum Pseudomonadota; class Alphaproteobacteria; order Caulobacterales; family Caulobacteraceae; genus Poindextera; species Poindextera montana. The sequence goes on along the minus strand of NZ_CP073078.1, from coordinate 2,040,366 downwards.
GCTCGCGGTCGGTGCGTTCGGAGCCTGGTTCTGGCCCGGCAGCCACGGCCATTTCGGCTCGCTCCTGGCCCAGTATGGCGACACCCTGGTGATCGCCGAGCCCTGCACTTTCGGCTACTACTTCCTCATGGATCGCCGGCGGCGCGAGCAGCCGGCATCGAAGGCGCCTGGGCCGCAGACGGCCGAACCGGCTCTGGCGGTCGCTGCGACGCCGGTTGAGGCCGGGTCCGGGTTCCTGAGCCGCCTGCCGCCTCGCCTGGGCCGCGACCTCATCTGTCTGCAGATGGAGGACCACTATGTTCGCGCCCACACGGCCAAGGGCTCGGACCTGATCCTGGTCTCGCTGAAAGATGCGGTGGCCGAGCTGGCCGACGCCGACGGCTTGCAGGTGCATCGCTCATGGTGGGTCGCTCGCAAGGCGGTCACGGCGCCGGTCTTCAACGGCCGCAACCTGTCGCTACGGCTGAGCAACGGCCTGGAAGCGCCGGTCAGCCGGGCCTCGGTGGCCAAGCTGCGCGCCGCGGGCTGGCTCGGCGAGAGCGAGGAGGCCTGAGCCTCAGCCCTTGAAGCCGCCGCTGTCGAGGAAGGCCTGCTCCTCCGGCGTGGTCTGGCGACCGAAGGCGGTGTTGCGGTGGGGGAAGCGGCCGAAGCGGACGATGATGTCGCGGTGGATATTGGCCCACTTGCTCCAGTCCTCGTCGCCGGTGGCGCGGTCGAGCCCCAGCATCAGCTCGAGGCAGCGGTCCTGGTCGGCCAAAGCCTCGGAATGCTCGAACGGCAGATAGAAGAACTGGCGCAGCTGAACCCCGGTCGCCAGGTCGTGGCCGGCGGCGATGGCGCGCTCTGCGATCCGGCGCGCCAGGGGATCTGTGGCGAAGGCGTGGGCCGAGCCGCGGAAGAGATTGCGGGGGAACTGATCGAGCAGCAGCAGCAAGGCGAGGGCGCCCTCGGCCGTTTCACCCCAGCCGGCGAACTCGCCGCGCGCAGCGGCGTGATGCGCCGCCTCGAACCGCTCGCGGATTTCCTGGTCGAAGGCGTCCGACTTGTCGAACCAACGGGCCGGCCCGGCTTTGGTCCAGAAACCGATCACGTCGGCGGGGGTCGTCATGGCGGCGGCTCCGTCAGATGGCTGAACGGTCCCTCTGGCGATCCGTTCAAGTCCGGTTCAGGCTGAGGCGTTGAAATAGGGCTTGTTGAGCTTAATCAATTTCGATGCGCGCCGTCTGGCGAAAAGGTGGCTCGCAAGGGATGCGATCCCCGCCAGTCCTCGCCCCAAAAGGAGGCGTAAGATTATGAAGACGCTTTTGGCCGCGACCGCTGCCCTGGCCCTCTTGGGCGGGACCAGCGCATTCGCGCAGAACGACTATCACCAGGGCGGCCACAACGAGGGCGTGCCCCACGGCGAAGCACGCGGCGGTCCGCCGGGTCAGGGCGGAGGCGGCTACCGCCAGGGCGGCTACCAGTCCGCGCCGCAAGCCGCCCGGCCCCAGGCCGCACCGCAGTATGCGCCCCAGCAATATGGCGGCCAGCGCTACGGCGGCGAGCAGGGCGGTTATCGCCAGAACCCGCAGTACGCGCGGCCGCAGAATGCGCCGCAATACGGTGGCCAGCGCTATGATGGGCAACGCCACGAGGGCGACCGCGGGGAAGGCTATCGCGGTGAGGGCAATCGCGGCGCCCCAGGGTGGCAGGGCCATCCCGAGGGGCGGGGGCCGCGGCCCAACTGGGGCGCGCCGATGGCCGAAGGCGGCCGCGCCCCGCGCTACGATCGCCACTACTATCCGCGCGTCGTCGACCTTGGATCCCGCTACCACTGGCGAGGCGACTGGTACCCACAGCGCGGCTTCTACTATCACCGATGGGTCTATGGCGAGTTCCTGCCGTTCGGCTGGTTCGCCCGTGACTACTGGGTCGACGACTACTGGGACTACGGCCTGCCCCCGCCGCCCTGGGGCTACACCTGGGTGCGGGTCGGCGGCGACGTTCTGTTGATCAACATCGCCAACGGCTTCGTCGCCGAGTCGATCTACGGCGCCTTCTACTGAGACGCCAAACCGGCTGTGACGATCAGCCCCGGAAGGCCCGGCGCCTTCCGGGGCGTTTCCTTGGGCCGCGTGCTTGACGCAGGCGCAAAAAAATTGTCCTAAGCGGCCTTCGTTCGCCCGGGTTCGTTCCCATGCGTCGAGTAATTCATACCGCCGGAGACTAAATCATGCGCGTCTACTACGACCGCGACGCCGACCTCGCCCGCGTCCTGGACAAGAAGGTCGTCATCCTGGGCTATGGCAGCCAGGGCCACGCTCATGCGCTCAATCTGCGCGACTCCGGCGTGAAGAACGTAGCCGTAGCCCTTCGCCCCGGCTCGGCCTCGGCCAAGAAGGCCGAGAGCGAGGGCCTGAAGGTCATGACCCCGGCCGAAGCCGCCGCCTGGGCCGACCTGCTGATGATCCTGGCCCCCGACGAGCTGCAGGCCGAGATCTATGAAAAGGACATCGCGCCCAACATCCGCGACGGCGCCGCGCTGCTGTTCGCCCACGGCCTGAACGTCCACTTCAAGCTGATCGAACCCAAGCCGACCATCGACGTGCTGATGGTGGCCCCCAAGGGTCCCGGCCACACCGTGCGCGGCGAATATCAGAAGGGCGGCGGCGTGCCGTGCCTGATCGCGGTGGCGCAGGACGCCACCGGCAACGCCATGGACCTCGGCCTCGCCTACGCCTCGGCGATCGGCGGCGGTCGATCGGGCGTCATCGAGACCACCTTCCGCGAAGAGTGCGAGACCGACCTGTTCGGCGAACAGGCCGTGCTGTGCGGCGGCCTCGTGGAACTGATCCGCGCGGGCTTCGAGACCCTGGTCGAGGCCGGCTACGCCCCGGAAATGGCCTATTTCGAATGCCTGCACGAGGTGAAGCTGATCGTCGACCTGATCTATGAGGGCGGCATCGCCAACATGGACTATTCGGTGTCGAACACTGCCGAGTATGGCCAGTACGTCACCGGCCCGCGCATCGTCACGCCCGAGACCAAGGCCGAGATGAAGCGGGTGCTGACCGACATCCAGGAAGGCCGCTTCGTGCGCGACTGGATGCTGGAATGCGCCGCCGGCCAGCCCAGCTTCAAGGCCATCCGCCGCCGGGCGGCCGAGCACCCGATCGAGGAAGTCGGCGGTCGCCTGCGCGCCATGATGCCCTGGATCACCAAGAACGCCCTGGTGGATAAGGCGAAGAACTGAGTCTTTCCCTTCCCCCCTTGCGGGGGAAGGAGGGGCCCGCTCGCGTTAGCGAGTGGGAGGATGAGGGGTCGCACTGGCCCCTCGTTTCTATTTGTGGGCCTCATCGGAAGGGTCTGCGCGACCCCTCATCCCCCACGCCTTCGGCGCGGGCCCCCCTTCTCCCACAGGGGGAGAAGGGATTTAAGCCCACCCCAGCTCCGCCTCGCCCCTGAGGATCGCTTCGGCCTCTGGCGCGTGTTTCGCGCCCGAGCGGTCGTGCATGACCAGCGGCGGCAACAGCACCAGCGGCGCCTTGCCGGTCTTGATCGCCCGCACCAGCACCCGCTTGGCCGGCTGGTCGGTATAGGGGTGGATCGGGCGGATGCGGAATGAGCCGCATTTGGCCGAGAGCCCATCCAGGATGTCCGCCAGCCGGTCGGCGCGGTGGATCAGGGTGATCCGCCCGCCCTCGCGCACCGCCTTGACCAGGAAGGCGCACCAGGCCTCCAGGCCGACGTCCGCCATCCACGCCCCGGCACGCTCGGGCGCTGGGCCTCTCAGCGCGCCCGGGTCGTCGAAGAACGGTGGATTGGCCATGGCCGCGTCGAACGGCTTCAGCCCCAGGCTGCGGAAACCCGCGGCCACGTCGCCGGCGACGGCCTGGACCCGGGCCGCGAGGCCATTGAGTTCGATGTTCCGCCGGCAGAGCTCCAGCGCCGCCGGATCGCGCTCGACGCCGACGAACGCGGTCTCGGGCCGGCGCGCCGCGGCCGCGAGCAGGGCCGCGCCGGGACCGCAGCCGACGTCCAGTATCCGCTCGCCGGGCGCCGCCTCGCAGGCCGCCGCCAACAGGGCCGCATCCAGCCCCGCGCGATAACCGCGTTCCGGTTGCAACAGGCGCACCCGGTTGCCCAGAACACGGTTCTCTTCAATTCGGTCTAACTTCGCGTTTTCGTTCATGCCTGTGACGCGAGACGCCTTGTGCTCGCCTTGACCCTGACCTATCCCGCCACCATTGTCGCCTGGCAACGGCGAGCACTCGGCGGCGACGGGATATCGCAGCGATCTTCCGTCCGCAGCAACAAGGAGCGTTTGAGTTTTGGACGCAGCCCACGCGACTGTCGCCCGGCCGGCCGGATCGGTGGACCTGTTGGTGGATCTCGCATCCCCCGACATGGCCAAGGTCGACGCCCTGATCGTCGAACGCATGCAGAGCCCGGTGCCGGTGATCCCTGCCCTGGCCGACCACCTGATCGCCGCCGGCGGCAAGCGCCTGCGCCCGCTGCTCAGCGTGGCCGCCGCGCGCCTGGCCGGCGCCCGCGACGACGCCTGCCTGAAGCTCGCCGCGGCGGTGGAGTTCATCCATACCGCCACCCTGCTGCACGATGACGTGGTCGACGGCTCGCAGCTGCGCCGCGGCAAGGTCGCCGCGCACCTGATCTGGGGCGCCCCGTCCAGCGTGCTGGTGGGGGATTTCCTATTCTCCCGCGCCTTCGAGCTGATGGTCGACGCCGGCTCCATGGCGGCGCTGGGCGTGCTGGCCAAGGCCTCGCGCGTGATCGCCGAGGGCGAGGTCCTGCAGCTGACCCGGGCGCACGAGCTGAACCTCGGCCAGGACATGTATCTGGAGATCATCTCGGCCAAGACCGCCGAGCTGTTCGCCGCCGCCGCCGAAGCCGGCGCCATCTCGGCCGGCGCGCCGCTGGCCAAGTGCCAGGCCCTGCGCGACTACGGCATGAAGCTCGGCATCGCCTTCCAGCTGGCCGACGACGCCCTGGACTATGACGGCGCCGCCGAGGCCCTGGGCAAGAACCCCGGGGACGATTTCCGCGAAGGCAAGGCTACCCTGCCGCTGCTCCTGGCCATCGAGCGCACCGGCCCCAGCGAAACCAAGTTCTGGGAACGCACGGTCGCCCACCGCGACCAGACCGACCTCGACTTCCGCCGGGCCCAGGACCTGGTCAGCCGCACCGGCGCCCTGGACGCCACCCTGAACCTCGCCGCCGACTATGCCGGCGCCGCCAAGAAGGCGCTGAGCGGCTTCGCCGGCCCCTGGCGCACCGCGCTGGAAGACCTGGCCGATTTCGCGGTCAGCCGGTCGGCCTGAAGAACCCTTCCCCCTTGATGGGCTTACGGATCCACACATCTCACTAAGGACCGTCATCCCGGCCGGAGCGCAGCGTAGAGCCGGGACCCAGCCTCCCCGGCATCGACGCTGCAAGAAAGCGCAGCTTCAAGTTTGTATCGGCTGGGTCCCGGCTCTCCGCGCTCTTGCGAGCGCTCCGGCCGGGATGACGGGAATTTTTTGGATGTGCGCATACCCTAGCCTCGATGGGGGAAGGGCAGGGTTGGGGGTGTTCGCGCCGGTGGTGACGGCCTGAACGCGGTTGGGCGTCGGCGCTCATGCCCTCAAGCGGACGCAGCCAGCTTCGGCGCCGGGTGGCGATCAGAACTACGAAATAGTTCCCTCGTCACCCCAAAGCCAAAGCACCTTGGACGTGGATTTGAGTTCCTGCGCGATGCCTGGAAGTACAGGGTGCGCTCGCCACTTAGCGGCCGCTATTCCCTCGATGTGCCGTTGAACTAAACTGATAAATTTTTGAAATACTTTCCAATCCACTTCGGCAAGCTGCTCGTCTGAATATCTACCGCTTCGCTGCGCCGATTTTTCCGTCTCGTAGACGAGTTCGGCCGGTCCAATTTGATTTTCGCGTGGAGGTCGAAGGCCCTTGATGGCTAAGAAAGCTGGACTGACGAGCTCCGTGCGTCCTTTGCCTTTACTCACAGCCCCGGGTCCGAAAGTAACCTCGCGACGTCGAGGTTGGCCTCCCACAACCGAAGGCCAAGCGACGACGGAGACCCAGCCCTCAGCCTTCAACTCATCAATCGGGAAACTCGAAAATTCACGGTTGGGAGCATCTGGTTGTGACGATGCTTCCAGCAACCGCACGCCGTCTCGACTACTGATCCAATTCCAAATTTCAGCTAGCTCATCGGGCGCGGCGAAGAAATTGTAGATGATGCTCATGCGTGAACGCCCCCGCGATCAGAGGATGGTGCCGTGCATAGGACTGCAGCGCAATGTCCGCTTAGGAGCGCGCACGGTCGCTAACTCTCGCCCGAAGATTCGCCGCTAAAAGCTCCAACGCCCAACCGCGTTCCCAGCGTCCCCGTCGGCGCGAACACCCCCAACCCTGCCCTTCCCCCATCGAGGGGGAAGGGTTCATTGAGGGGTTTGAATGCCTTAGCGCAACGGGGCACCTCGCGGCCGCCTACTTCAAGCTGCCGCAGAACCGCTGGATGCGCGTGCATGCATCCTCCAGCACCGCGTTCGAGGTGGCGTAGGAAATCCGGAAGAACGGCGACAGGCCGAAGGCCGCGCCGAACACCACCGACACGCCCTCGGCCTCGATCAGCTCCAGGGCGAAGTCCTCGTCGCTCTGGATCACCTTGCCGCTGGGCGCGGTCTTGCCCAGGGTCCCTTCGCACGAGGGATAGACGTAGAACGCCCCCTCCGGCGTCGGGCAGTGCAGGCCGTTGGCCTGGTTCAGCATCGACACCACGAGGTCGCGGCGGCCCTGGAACAGCTTGGCGTTCGGCTTGATGAATTCCTGGGTGCCGTTCAGCGCCTCGACCGCCGCATATTGCGAGATCGAGCAGGGGTTCGAGGTTGTCTGGCTGATCACCTTGCCCATGGCCTTGATCAGGGGCTCCGGCCCCGCCGCATAACCGATCCGCCAGCCGGTCATGGCGTAGGCCTTGGAGACCCCGTTCATGGTCAGGGTGCGGTCGTAGAGCCGGGGTTCGACCTGGGCGATGGTGGTGAACTCGAAGTCGTCGAACACCAGGTGCTCGTACATGTCGTCGGTCAGAATCCAGACCTGCGGATGGCGCAGCAGCACGTCCGCCAGGGCCTTCAGCTCGGCGCGGGTATAGGCGCCGCCCGAGGGGTTGGACGGCGAGTTCAGGATCAGCCAGCGGGTCCTGGGCGTGATCGCCGCTTCCAGGTCGGCCGCCTGCAGCTTGAAGCCGTTGGCCGCCGAGGTGGCGATGCTGACCGGCTCGCCGCCCGCCATCAGCACCATGTCCGGATAGGAGACCCAGTAGGGCGCGGGGATCACCACCTCGTCGCCCGGGTTCAGGGTCGCCACCAGGGCGTTGTAGATCACCGGCTTGCCGCCGGGCGCCACATGCACCTGGCTGGTCTTGTAGGTCAGGCCGTTCTCGCGCGCGAACTTGGCGACGATCGCCTCCTTCAGCGCCGGCATGCCGTCGGGGTCGGTGTATTTGGTCTTGCCGTCCCTGATCGCCTTGATCGCCGCCTCTTTGATATTCTCCGGCGTGTCGAAGTCGGGCTCGCCCGCGGCCAGCGAGATCACGTTGCGACCGGCGGCCTGCAGCGCGCGCGCCTTGGCGCTGGCGGCGATGGTGGCGGACGGCTTGACGCGGCTCAGGGCGGCGGACTCGGAGAACATTGCAAATCCCCATGGTTGGAAACCGCGGCTGTTTACGCGCCGGGGAGCCCGGGCGCAACGCAAGGCCGCAGCCCCTGGGGTAGGTAATGGCGCAATCGGCGGCTATATACGCCGCCAATGACCGTCTCCCCTCGACTCACCAAGCTCGACGCCAAGGCCTGGCGGTCGCTGGCCAGCGCCTTCGTCCTGTTCGGTGGGGTCGGGCTGGTGCTGCTGTTCGCCGCCCCGCTCCTGGGGATCGACCGCGAGGCCAGCCTCAAGGCTTGGCTGGCGGGGGCGGCGCAGGGGCCGTGGGCGTTGCCTGTGGCCGTTCTGGTATTTGCGGGCCTGGCCTTCCTGGGCGTGCCCCAGGTGGCCCTGATCGCCGCGGCGGTGGTCGCCTTCGGGCCTCAGCGCGGCATGGCCTACAGCTGGGCCGGCACCATGGTCTCGTCCCTGATCGGCTTCGGCCTCGGCCGCTGGTTCGGTGGGCGGCTGCTGGAAACCGTGGCCGGGGAGGGCGTACAGCGCTTCATGGCGATGATCGGCCGTAACGGCTTCGTCGCCAGCTTCCTGGTTCGGCTGGCCCCTTCGGCGCCCTTCATCGTGGTCAATATGGCGGCGGGGATCACCCCCATGCGCCTGATCGACTTCGTCGCCGGCACCGCGCTCGGCATCGTGCCCAAGATCGTGCTGACCGGCATGGCAGGCCGCTCGCTGATGCAGGCGGCGGGTGGGGGCGGCTTGCGCGAAGTGCTGCTGATCGTGCTCAGCGTCGGCGCCTGGGTCGCCATCGGCTTCGCCGCGCGGATCTGGCTGAAGCGGCGATCCGAGCAGGCGTGACGGGGCGCCCCTGATTTCCTCATCCTGAGGCGCCCGCCGCGGAGCGGTGGGCCTCGAAGGACGCAGTCACGGCACCGCCAGTGCGTCCTTCAAGTCCCGCTGCGCGGGCGCCTCAGGATGAGGAACTGCGGTGAAGCCGCGAGCCCTTCCATGCTTGTGACCTCTTCCGCAACGATCTTGCGCGACAAGCCGTCTCAGCCAAGTTCGGCGCAAGAAGCTTGCGTCCTGGACGCGGAATCGGTATTCGATAAGGCTATGGACAAGAGCCTGCTGCTTCTGCTGCGCCTTACCAGCCCCTGGACGCTCTAGGGGCCGCGCCTCGTCGCGGCCGGGCGTGCAGGGGATGACAGACACCGCCCGCCGCCCAAAACCAAAGCCAGCAACGAGCCTTCCATGACCTCCCAGGTATCCGACGCCGCTAAAGCCGGCGACAAACAACGCATCGTCATTTTCGACACCACCATGCGCGACGGCGAGCAGGCGCCGGGCGCCTCCATGTCGCTGGACGAGAAGCTGGAACTCGCCAAGATCCTGGAGGAGATGGGCGTCGACGTGATCGAAGCCGGCTTCCCGATCGCTTCCAACGGCGACTTCGACGCCGTCCGCCGCATCGCCGAGACCGTCACCGAATCCACCATCTGCGGCCTGGCTCGCGCCGCGCCGGGCGACATCGAGCGCTGCGCCGAGGCGATACGCCCGGCCAAGCGCGGCCGCATTCACACCTTCATCAGCACCAGCCCGGTGCACATGAAGTACAAGCTGCAGATGGAGCCGGACGCGGTGCTGGAACAGGTGACCCGCTCGGTCAGCTTGGCCCGCAACCTGTGCGGCGACGTGGAATGGTCGGCCGAGGACGCCACCCGCACCGAGCGCGACTTCCTGCGCCGCTGCGTCGAGGCGGCGATCAAGGCCGGCGCTACCACCATCAACATCCCCGACACCGTCGGCTACAGCTTCCCCAGCGAATATGGCGAGGTGTTCCGCGACCTGATCGAGAACGTGCCGGGCGCCGATGCGGTGATCTTCTCCGCCCACTGCCACAACGATCTGGGCCTGGCCGTGGCCAACTCCCTGGCCGCGGTGCAGGGCGGGGCGCGGCAGATCGAATGCGCCATCAACGGCATCGGCGAGCGCGCCGGCAACGCCGCCCTGGAAGAGGTGGTGATGGCCCTGCGCGTACGCGGCGACCGCCTGGCCTACGACACCGGCGTCGACAGCCGGCTGATCACCAAGGCCAGCCGCTACGTCTCGGCCATCACCGGCTTTCCGGTGCAGTTCAACAAGGCCATCGTCGGCAAGAACGCCTTCGCGCACGAGAGCGGCATCCACCAGGACGGCATGCTCAAGAACGCCGAGACCTACGAGATCATGCGGCCCGAGGACGTGGGGCAGGGCGCCACCAACCTGGTCATGGGCAAGCACTCGGGCCGCCATGCCTTCCGCGAGAAGCTGAAGGGCCTGGGCTACGAGCTGGGCCAGAACGCCCTGAACGACGCCTTCGTCCGGTTCAAAGAATTGGCGGACAAGAAAAAGGACGTCTATGACGACGACATCGTCGCCCTGGTCGACGACGCCCTCGCCAGAGCCGCCGAACGCATCAGTATCACCCACCTGCGCGTGGTGGCCGGCACCGAGGGGCCGCAGCAGGCCGACCTGACCGTGACCGTCGACGGCGCCGAACGCTCGGCGACCGCCACCGGCGACGGCCCGGTGGACGCGGTGTTCAACGCCATCCGCAAGGTGGCCCCGCACGCCGCCGTGCTGCGCCTGTTCCAGGTGCACGCGGTCACTGAAGGCACCGACGCCCAGGCCCAGGTCTCGGTCAGGCTCGAGGACGCCGGCCACATCGCCACCGGCATGGCCGCCGACACCGACACCCTGGTCGCCGCCGCCAAGGCCTATGTGAACGCGCTCAACAGCCTGATCCTGCGCCAGGAAAAGACCGCCCCGCCGACCCAGATCGCGAGCTAGGTCCGCAGTAGCGGCGAGCCCCCTCCACCACGCTGCGCGTGGTCCCCCTCCCCCAACGGGGGAGGAATTACAGCTGCGCCTGTCGTGATCATTCCCCCCCGTTGGGGGAGGGGGACCGCGAAGCGGTGGAGGGGGGGCGCCGGTGCGCAGCGGTCACATTTCCCCGAGACACCAATGCTCAACTTTCTCTGGATCCCGGCCACCGTCCTGGCCTCCGGCTTCCAGGTCGCCCGCAACGGCTTGCAGCGCAGCCTGATGCCGCAGACCGGGCCCTGGGGCGCGACCCTGGTCCGGTTCCTGTTCGGCCTGCCGTTCTCCATCCTGTTCGCCCTGGTCGCCCAGGCCCTGGCGCCGGCCGCGCGGCCGCACCTGACCCCGGCCTTCTGGCAGGCGGCCGTGACCGGCGCCCTGGCCCAGGTGCTGGCGACGGCGGCGCTGCTGGTCGCCATGCGCCGCGCGGGATTCGCCGTCGGCACCTCGCTGCAGCAAAGTTCCCTGCCGCTGGCGGCGCTGATTGGCCTCGCCGTCTATCACGACCATTTGAGCCCCCTGGCCTGGGGCGGGGTCGCGGTGACCACGGCGGGCCTATTGGTGCTGACCTGGCCTAAGGGCGCCACCGGCGAGCAGCCGCTTTCGGGCGCCGCCTTCGGCCTACTTTCCGGCCTCTTCTTCGGCTTTTCGCTGAACGCCTTCCGCCACGCCTCCCTGGCCATGGAGCCGCAGCACCCGATCTATTCGGCGGTGGCCAGCGTGGTGGTGGTCCAGGCCATGCAAGCCCTGGGGCTGTTGATCTGGCTGGGTTTGCGGGACCGCAAGGCCCTGGCCGCGGTGTTCCGCAGCTGGCGCCAGTCCCTGGGCGCCGGGCTCTGCGGCGCCTGCGCCTCGGCTGGATGGTTCATCGCCCTGGCTCTTTCGGCCGCCGCGCCGGTGCGGGCCGTGGGCGTGGTCGAGGCGCCCATGGCCGCCATAGCCGGCCGGCGCTTCTTCAGTGAACGGCTGCATCCGCGCCAGATCGCGGCCGGCGGGGCGGTCCTGATCGGGGTTCTGTTGACCACGCTTAATTGACTGCGGCGCCAAGGCCCACTTAGACGCTTGAAATCCAATCATTTGCGGTGCACAGGGAGCGGTCTCTGTCGGAAGGGGGACCGTTGACTGCGTTTATCGGGCGCGGCGAAGGTTCATCCCTTGCTTTCAGCGCCCGCCCCCCGTGTCGACATCTCCAAAGGCGTCAAGGCTCTAAATGTTTTCGTCCCTGTTCGGCGTCATTTCCAACGACATCGCCATCGACCTCGGAACCGCCAACACCCTCGTCTACATGAAGGGCAAGGGCATCGTGCTGAACGAACCGTCGGTCGTGGCGCTGCGCAATGTCGGCGGCCGTAAGGTCGTCCATGCCGTCGGCATCGACGCCAAGCAGATGCTGGGCCGCACGCCGGGCCATATCGAAGCCATCCGCCCGATGCGCGACGGGGTCATCGCCGACTTCGAAGTCGCCGAGGAGATGATCAAGTACTTCATCCGCAAGGTGCACAACCGCAAGGCCTTCACCAATCCCAAGGTGATCGTCTGCGTGCCGTCGGGCGCCACCGCGGTCGAGCGCCGGGCGATCAACGACAGCTGCCTGAACGCCGGCGCGCGCCGCGTCGGCCTGATCGACGAGCCGATGGCCGCAGCCATCGGCGCCGGCCTGCCGATCCACGAGCCGACCGGCTCGATGGTGGTCGACATCGGCGGCGGCACCACCGAGGTGGCCGTGCTGTCCCTGTCCGGCATCGTCTATTCGCGCAGCGTGCGGGTGGGCGGCGACAAGATGGACGAGGCGATCATCAGCTACATGCGCCGCCACCATAACCTCCTGATCGGCGAGACCACCGCCGAGCGGATCAAGAAGGAGATCGGCACCGCGCGCTCGCCCGCCGACGGCGAGGGCCTGGCGATCGAGGTCAAGGGCCGCGACCTGATGCAGGGCGTGCCGCGCGAGGTGCGCATCTCGGAAAAGCAGGCGTCGGACGCCCTGGCCGAGCCGGTGGCCCAGATCATCGAGGCGGTGAAGGTGGCCCTGGAAGCGACGCCGCCGGAACTGGCCTCGGACATCGCCGACAAGGGCATCATGCTGACCGGCGGCGGCGCCCTGCTGCGCGGGTTGGATTCCGAGATCCGCGACCATACCGGCCTGCCGGTGATGGTGGCCGACGACCCGCTGTCCTGCGTGGCGCTGGGCTGCGGCAAGGTGCTCGAACATCCGAAATGGATGAAGGGCGTCCTCGAATCGTCCCTCTCCTAGGGTTTAAACTCTCCCCTAGTTCCGCCTGATTCCCGCGAGGCGCCGGTTTGTCCCTGAGAGACAGCCATTTCGCCGATCTGAAGGCGCCCCTGATCTGGACCGCCAGCGTCGCCGTGCTGGTGGCCGGAGTGATTGCGGTCGCCATCCTGATCGGCGATCGGCGCGAGACCCTGCAAGCCGAAGCCTATGGCGCGACCAAGAACGTGGTCGACAGCGTCGCCGCGCCGGTGGGCGGAGTAGTCTCGGCCCCGGTGCGCTGGACCGGCGGCGGCATAGACGCGATCAAGGGCTACTTCTTCGCCATCGGCCAGAACCAGGCCCTGCGCAAAGAAAATATCGAGCTGGAGCGCTACCGCGACGCCGCCATCGCGCTGAACAACGAGAACCAGCGCTTGCGCGCGCTTTTGAACCTCAAGACTGACCCGCCGATCCCGATGGTCACCGGCCATGTGGTGCTGGATGCGCGAGGGCCTTTCTCCAACACCCGCCTTGCCGACGTGGGCTCTGAGCAGGGCGTCGCCATCGGCAATCCGGTGATGAGCGAGCGGGGCCTTGTGGGCCGGGTGGTGGGCGTGGCCCATGGCGCGAGCCGCGTCCTGCTCCTGACCGACATCGCCAGCCGCACCCCGGTGATGGTCGACCGCACCAACGCCCGCGCCATCCTGACCGGCGAAGGGGGACCCAATCCCAAGCTCGCCTATATGCGCGGGATCAATCCGGTGAAGGCCGGCGACCGCATCCTGACCTCAGGCGACGGCGGGGTGTTCCCGCGCGGCCTGCCGGTCGGCGTGGCGGTGATGGGGCTGGACGGCAATTGGCGGGTGCGGCTCGATTCCGATTTCGCCGCCATCGACTTCGTGCGCATCCTGAAATTCAAGGATTTCTCCCAGTTCGCCGACCAGAAGGCCCTGGGCGAAAGCAGCCTGCCGCCGCTGGCGCCGGCCCAGGCCGAGGCGATCAAGCTTCTGGAGCAGCCCAAGCCCAAGGCGTCGCCGGCCGCCACTGTGCCTGCGCCGACTGGACCGGCGCCTCAGGTCTCGTCAGCGCCCGTCAAGCCGGCGGCCAAACCCGTGACCAAGCCGGCCGCCGCGCCGGCCAAACCCGCTCTCAAGCCCGCTCGGTCCGCTGCGCCCGGGGCGACGCCGTGAGCATGATGGAAGCCGCAAGGCCGTTGGTCGCCTGGCGGTGGCTGGGCCTTCCGGCGCTGTGGTGCGTGTTGGCCACCCTGATCTTCGCCATACCGATCAGGGTGCTGGGCTTCAGCCTGCCCGAGCCGGTGTTTCCCCTGGTGTTGTCCTTCGCCTGGGCGGTGATCCGGCCGTCGGTGCTGGCGCCCTTCGCCCTTTTGGTGATCGGCCTTTTCCTCGACCTCTTCTGGGGCGGGCCGGCGGGCCTGTGGGCCGTCTGCCTGATCGCGCCCTACGCCGTCGTTCTCAGCGCCCGCAGCATGATGACCGGTCAGAGCGAGTTCGCGCGCCTGGGCTCCTATCTCGGCGCGACCGCTCTGGCCTTCGCCGTCGGCTACCTGCTGACGGCCGTGGATTCCCTGGCTTTCCCAAGCCCCATGGCGGTCCTTTGGCAATATTTCGCCACAGCCCTGCTCTATCCTTTCACCCGGCGTCTGATCGAACGGTTCGAGGACGCGGACGTCCGTTTCCGATGACCGAACCCGCCATCTTCTTCAACGAAGTCAACGAGCGCCAGGGCGTGTTCCATCGGCGCGCCTTCATCATGGGCGGGGTGGTCACGGCGGGCCTGTTCGCGCTCGGCGCGCGCCTCGCCGATCTGCAGATCATCGAGAACAACCGCTACAAGACCCTAGCCACCGCCAACCAGTACAACTTCCGCCTGGTGCCGCCACCGAGGGGCCGAATCGTAGACCGGAATGGCGTCGAACTGGCCTCGAACCGCCCCAACTTCCGCCTGCTGCTACAAAAGGACCAGGTCGATGACGTGGACCAGACCCTGGACGCCGCAGCCCAGCTGATCCCGATCCCGCCGGAAAAGCGCCGCCAACTCTCGCGCCAGATCGAAAACGCCCAGACCTTCGTGCCGGTCGTGCTGGCCGAGGACCTGAGCTGGGACGAGTTCGCCCGCCTGAACGTGCGCACGCCAGAGTTGCCGGGCTTGCAGGCCGACATGGGCGAGGCGCGCACCTATCCTTTCGGCGGGGCCTTCGCCCACGTGGTCGGCTACGTTTCCAAGGTCACCGACGCCACCATCAAGGCCGCCGGCCCCAATCCCGATCCCCTGCTGCTCAATCCGGGCTTTCGTATCGGCAAGCAGGGGGTGGAGAAGGCCCTGGACCTGGACCTGCGGGGCAAGGCCGGCGGGCAGAAGGTCGAGGTCGACGCCAAGGGCAAGGTGGTGCGCGAAGACCCGCTCGGCGATATCAAGCCGGTCCCCGGCAAGACGGTCGAGCTGACCCTGGACGCCGACATCCAAAACAAGGCGCTGGAGGTGTTCGGAGCCGAATCCGGGGCCGCGGTGATGATGGACTGCCGCACCGGCGACGTGCTCTGCATGTATTCCGGCCCCAGCTTCGACGCCAACCGGTTCGTCTCGGGGCTCAGCGGCGCAGAGTATCAGGCCCTGACCCAGTACGACCACAAGCCGCTCTTGAACAAGGCGCTGACCGCCACCTATCCGCCGGGCTCGACCTTCAAGACCCTGGTGGCCCTGGCGGCGCTGGAGAATGGCTACGATCCGCGCACCGTGCACGTGTGTGGCAAGTCCTGGCCCTGGGGCGGGCGGGTCTGGCACTGCGACAAGGCCCATGGCGCCCAGGACCTGCGAGGGGCCATCGCCACCTCTTGCGACATCTATTTTTATCAGTGTGCGCTCAGCATCGGCCCGGACAAGATCGCCGCCGTGGCCCGCAGGTTCGGCCTGGGAGAAATCCACGACATAGGCATTCCGGGGCAAAAGCCGGGCCTGATCCCCGACACCAGCTACAAGCGTAAGCACTTCCCGCACGATCCGGTCTGGCACCCGGGCGAGACCCCCAGCATGGGCATCGGCCAGGGCTATGTGAACGTCAACGCCCTGCAACTGTGCGTACAGGCAGCGCGACTGGCCAACGGCGTCAAGGCGATCAACCCGCGCTTGATCCATTCCATCGGCGGGGTGGCGCAGCCCTCGGGGGCCGAGGCGCCGGACCTGCCGCTCGCCAGGGAGCACATCGACTTCGTCCGTTCCGCCATGGGTGCGGTGACCGAGGCCGGCGGCACGGCTGGCGCGGCGGCCCAACTGGGCCTCGGGCCGATCCGGATGGCCGGCAAGACAGGCACCGCCCAGGCGCACAACTATACGGCCGGCGGCCATGGCGCCCACGGCGCGGTCGGGGCCTGGGCCGGGCGCGACCACGCCTGGTTCATCTGTTTCGCGCCCTTCGATGACCCACGCTACGCCATGAGCGTGCTGGTCGAGCATGGCGGTTTTGGAGCTGACGCCGCCGCGCCCAAGGCGCGCGAGATCATGCGTGTCGCCCTGCTCAAGGACCCTGAGATCCGTGCGCGGATCGAAAAGCCCATGCCCATGCCGGATATCCCCGCCAGCCCAGCCGACGGCGCCGCGCCACCGCCGCCCACCGGCGGGCCCCTGACCGGGGTCGCCGGCCCCAACCCCGACCAGGGCGTCTCCGAATGACCTCCAGCGCCCTGACCCGCCCCGGCGAACGCGACCGGCCCGTGATCAAGTTCGGTCAGATCGACTGGGCCCTGACCGCCATCCTGTGCTTGATCGCCGGCGCCGGCGGGCTGATGCTCTATTCCATCGCCGGCAGTTCTTGGGAGCCGTGGGCCGCCAAGCAACTGATCCGCTTCGGCCTCTGCCTGCTGCTGATGCTGGGGCTGGCCCTTGTGGACCTGCGCGTCTGGTTCGCCCTGGCGTATCCGGTCTACGGGCTGGGCTTCATGCTGCTGATCCTGGTGATCAAGTTCGGGCACTCCTCGCTGGGGGCCACACGCTGGCTGCAAGCCGGACCGATCCAGATCCAGCCGTCCGAGATCATGAAGATCGGCCTGGTGCTCGGCCTGGCGCGCTTCTATCACGGGCTCTCGGCCGACAAGGCGCGGCTCTCCTGGTGGCTCCTGATCCCTGCCGGCATGATCATGGCTCCGGCGCTGCTGGTGGCCAAACAGCCCGACCTCGGCACCGCCATCCTGCTGGTGCTGACTGGCGCAGCGGTGGTGGCGCTTGCGGGCCTGTCATGGAAGCTCATGGCCGCGGGCGCGGCGGGCGTGGTCGCCCTGGTGCCGATCTTCGTGCGGTTCGTGATGAAGGACTACCAGCGCGACCGCATTCTTACTTTCTTACACCCCGAAAACGATCCGTCGGGCTCCGGCTACCACATCCTTCAGGCCAAGATCGCCCTGGGCTCCGGCGGCATACTTGGCAAGGGCTATGGCCTGGGCTCGCAGAGCCAGCTCGACTTCCTGCCGGAGAAGCAGACCGACTTCATCTTCGCCACCCTTGCGGAGGAGTTCGGCCTGGTCGGCTGCATCTCCATGCTGCTGCTCTATGGCGCCGCGGTGGTGATCGCCCTGCGCATCGCCTCGATCTCGCACAGCCATTTCGGCCGGCTCAGCGCCGCCGGGGTCACCGCCACTTTCGCCCTCTATGTGCTGATCAACGGGGCCATGGTCATGGGCCTGGCCCCCGTGGTCGGCGTGCCCATGCCGCTGCTCTCCTATGGCGGGACGGTGATGCTGACGGTGATGGTCGGCTTCGGCCTTGTGCAGGCCGTGCGCGTGCATCGCTATAGCGAAGTCACCAGCGGCAAGGGCGCCGTGCTTTGAGCGAGCCCCAGCCGCTCGTCCGCCGCCTCGGCCGCGAGGACGCCGAGGCCTACCGCGCCATCCGCCTGGCTGGCCTCGCCGAAGCGCCCGACGCCTTCGCCGCCGTGTGGGAGGTGGAGGCCGAGCGCCCCCTCGCGCACTTCGAAGGGCTGATGAGCAACTTGGCGGTGTTCGGCGCCTTTCTCGACGGCCGCCTGGTCGGCATTGCCGGTTTCGTGCGCGAAGCCGGGCCCAAACTGAGCCACAAGGGCACCCTCTGGGGCATGTATGTCGATCCCGCCGCCCGCCGCTACAGGATCGGCGGCGCCTTGGTCCAGGCCGTTCTCGACCACGCCGCCGGCGAGGTCGAGCAGGTGCTGCTGGCCGCCAACACCACCAACGCCGCCGCCATCCGCCTCTACGAGCGGCTCGGCTTCGTCGCCTACGGCCGCGAACCCCAGGCGCTGAAGGGGGCCAATGGCTACAGCGACGACCTTCTGATGGTGAAGTTCCTGAACGGCCGAGGGCCCGACGGGGCTTAAGCCGCCGCTTGCGTCGTCCAGCGGCCGATCTTGCTGAGCAGTTCGGCGGGGTCGATCGGCTTGCCGATGTGGTCGTTCATGCCGGCGTCGGCGCAGGCCATCACCTGGGGCGTCATCACATTGGCGCTGACCGCCAGGATCGGGGTGTCGGCGTTCAGCGGCGAGCGGCGGATCGCCCGGGCGGCTGCCATGCCGTCCATCACCGGCATCTGCAGGTCCATCAGGATCACGTCGAACCTGTCGCGCTGGGCCGCGGCCACCGCCTCGGCGCCGTTGGAGGCCTCGCGCAGGCTGGCGGCGTAGGGCGATAGCATGGCCGTCACCAGTTCGCGATTGGTGGCCACGTCGTCCACCACCAGGACCCGCAGCTGGCCGAGCCTGACGCCGGACTCGGCGCCTGGCTCGACCTCGCGGCCACGGCTAGCCTTGGGTTCGGGCAGGGAGAACCAGAAGATCGAGCCCTTGCCGGACTCGCTGTGCAGCCCGATCTCGCCGCCCATCAGTTCAACCAGGCCCTTGGAGATCGCCAGGCCCAGGCCCGCCCCGCCATGACGGCGGGTGTTGGAGGCGTCGACCTGGGAGAAGCGCTGAAACAGCCTTTCGCCGTGCTCGGCGGCGACGCCCGAGCCGGTGTCGACGACCTTGAAAAGCACCTTGCCCGGGCCGGGGCGGCTGACCGAGAGGGTCACCGAACCCTCGGCGGTGAACTTGATGGCGTTGCCGACCAGGTTCATCAGCACCTGGCGCAGCCTGACGCCATCGACGACCAGTTCCTCAGGCGCCGTCTCCGCCATTTCCAGCCGCAGGGCCAGGCCTTTGGCCTCCGCTTCCGGCCGCTCCAGGTCGAGGGTCTCAGACAGGAACGGCTCCAGGGCCAGGGGCAGGGGCTCCAGTTCGATCTGACCGGCCTCGATGCGCGAAAAGTCCAGGATGTCGTTCACCAGCGCATGCAGCGCCTTGCCGCCCGTGATGATGCGGCTGATGTAGACCCGCGCCTTTTCGGGCAATTCCGGCGTCTTGGCCAGAAGGCCGGCGAAGCCGATCACGCTCGTCAGGGGCGTCCTGATCTCATGGCTCATATTGGCCAGGAATTCGGCCTTGGCGCGGGATGAGGCCTCGGCCGTCTCCTCGGCGATCCGGCTCTGCAGCAGCTCCTCGTTCATTCGCTGCTTGGCCACCGCGTTGGCGCGGAACACGCTCAGGGCCCGGGCCAGTTCGCCCACCTCGTCCCGCCGCGCCGTGTCCGGGATCTCTGTTTCGAGCTCACCCTCCGCGACCGAGCGCATGGCCGCAGTGATGCGGCCGATCGGCTGCAGAACCTGGGCGCCGATGAACAGGTTCGCGCCCAGGCCGAAGGCGATGGCCACCAGCATCACGCCGAGGGCGGCGTAGAGTTGGCGCTGGGCGGCGTCGGCCTGCTGTCCCGCGCGGGCGGTGGCCTCGTCGAAGGCGGCCGAAGCCACGCCCATCAGGCTCTCGAGCCCAGGCGTATTCAGCGCCCGCTGCTGCGCCGGCGTCACCGGCGAATGCTTGCCGGCGATAAGGGCGTTCAGGATCTCGGTGCGCATGCCCCGATCCTGGCCGAAATAGATCTGCTCGGCCTTGCGGATCGCCGCCATCACGCCAGGGGGCGCCTGCTTGTGCAGGGCGTCGGCCATCAGGTCGGACCATTGGATGTCGACCTGGCCGACCAGGGCGCTGAACTGGTCGCGTTGCTCAGGCGTCAACGGCTTGTCGACGATGCTGGCGCGCCCCCAGAGCAGGCTGTCGGTGCCCGCCTCCGCCCGGGCCGACCAGGCCAACTGGCCGATGTTCATCATCTCGGCGATGAAAGGGTCCGTCCGTCCGACTTCGGCCGCCAGGCGCTCGGTGGTCTCGGTAATGGCGCCGGTCAGCGCCGTGGCGCCGTTGAACCATTGTTCCGGCAGGCCCTTTGGCCGCTGGTTCGGCGGCAGGCTGATGGCCGCGTCGGCCTGGTCCCTGAGCGTGACGACCTGGGCCAGCCGGCGGGCGATCTCGGACTCGCCGTAAGGATCGCCGCCCGGCGTGATCGCCCTCAGTTTGGGCAGGGCCTTGTCCAGTTCGGCGGTGGCGCGCCGGCGCATCTGGACCTTGTAGTCGATGTCCTCCGCCGTCGGCTCGCCGGGCGTATGCAACAGCCCGTCGGTCGCGCCGCGTTCCAGCCGCAGGGCGTTCATCGCGGTGAACAGGTCGCGGGAGACCTCGGTCAGGGCCATAACCCGGCGCGCCTGCTGCCGTCGCTCGAAGGCGTGCTCCGCCGAGAAGGCGCAGATGGTGACCAGCGCTATGACCAGCAGGCCGAGCACGGCCTGGACGCGGAACCTGATCGATTCAGATGATGTCATCACCGCCGCCCGAACGGAACCGACGATCCCCCCGCAGGCCGCAGGCGTCAACTGCCTGCAATCCCTGGGTTCAGAGCGTGAAAGCGCGGTCCGTTGCGCGCACCAGGCCGTCGATGATGCCAGGCTCGGTCGAGGCGTGGCCGGCGTCCCAAACGATCTCGAACTGGGCCCCCGGCCACGCCTGCTTCAGCGCCCAGGCCGATTCCAGTGGGGTGACCACGTCGAAGCGGCCCTGGACGATCCAGCCCTGGATATGCCGGATCTTGCCGATATTGTTCAGAATCCAGCCGTTCTCCGGGAAGAAGCCGCGGTTGGCGAAGTAGTGGCACTCGATGCGGGCGAAGGCGACGGCGAAGTCGACCTCGTTGAACTTGGCGGGGCGGGCCTCGGGGCCGCGGATGGAGATGGTGTCGCCCTCCCACTGGCTCCAGGCGGCTGCGGCCTTGGCCTGAACGCGGCGGTCGGCGTGGGTCAGGCGGCGATGATAGGCGCCCATCAGATCCCCCCGCTCCTCCGGCGGGATCGGCTCGACAAAGCGGGCCCAGGCGTCGGGGAACAGCATCGAGGCGCCGTCCTGGTAGAACCAGCGCAGCTCGCGCTCAGTCAGCAGGAACACGCCGCGCAGGATCAGGCTTTCGACCCGTTCTGGGTGGGTGATGGCGTAGGCGAGGGCGAGGGTCGAGCCCCAGGAGCCGCCGAACACGCTCCACTTCTCGCAGCCGACCTTCTTGCGCAGCTGTTCGATGTCCTCGATCAGGGCCCAGGTGGTGTTGTCGTCCAGGGAGGCGTTGGGCCGCGACTTGCCGCAGCCGCGTTGGTCGAACAGCATCATCCGCCAGCGCGAAGGGTCGTAGAACCGCCGCATGGTCGGGTTGATCGCCCCGCCCGGCCCGCCGTGCAGGATCACCGCCGGCTTGCCGGTGCGCTTGCCGCATTCCTCGAAATAGATCTCATGGCCGCCGCCGGTCGCCATCCAGCCCGAGGTGAACGGCTCATTGTCCGGATAGAGCGACCGCCGGGCGGCGCTGGAGACGGCGGGGGCGGCGGGCGGGGCGGAACGTTCCATGCGCGACGATCCTACTTCGGAAAGTGGCGGCCCATCCAGTCCAACAGCGCCGCATTGACCGCTTCGGGCTGTTCCTGCTGCGTCCAGTGGCCGCTGTCCTTGATCAGGACCCGTTCCAGGTCAGGCACATTGGCCTCCATGCCGTCGGCGGCCGAGGGCGGCAGCACCGCGTCCTTCTCGGCCATCACCATCAGCGAAGGGACCCGCACCATCTCGTCGAGGTTCGCCGAACGCTCCCAATTGCGGGTCATGTTGCGGTACCAGTTGATGCCGCCGGTGAAGCCGGTGCGCTCGAAGGTTTCGACAAAGGCCTCGAACTCGTCGTCACTGAGGAAGAAGGGCCGAGGATCGACCGCCGGGTCGTAGGCCTGGACCATGCGCACCAGCGGGAACACCGACTCCTCGCCGGTCCGCTCGCTGGCCAGGCCCGCAGAAGCCGCGCCCTCGCCAGGGGCCGGCCGGCGCATGAAGAAGTCCATGGCCTTGCGCACGTTGGCGTTCAGCACCGCGTCGGCTTCGCCCGGCTTCTGGAAGTGGACGATGTACATCTCGTCGCCCATGCGGGCGCGCATGATGGCGATCGGATCGACCGGGGCGCGCCGCATGAAGGGGGTGTTCAGCCCGATCACCCCGGCGATGCGGTCCCGATGATAGAGCGGCGCCTGCCAGACCACGATCCCGCCCCAGTCATGGCCGCACAGCACCGCCTTTTCGATCCCCAGATGATCCATCAGGCCGACGATGTCGCCGGTCAGGTGCTCGATGTCATAGGCTTGGACCGCGTCCGGCCCCTTGGTAAGGCCATAGCCGCGCTGGTCCGGGGCGATCGCCCAGCGGCCGGCGGCCTCGAAGGCGCGCAGCTGGTGGCGCCAGGAAAAGGCCAGTTCCGGAAAGCCGTGACAGAAAATCACCGGCATGCCTTCGCGCGGCCCGACCTCGTAATAGGCCATGTGGACGCCGTTGACGTCGGCGTACTGGACGGGGGGCATCTGGCGGGCGAGGACGTCGGACACAGCTTCACTCCTGGTTTTGTGTTCTGGCTCGGCTTTTCTGGTTGAGCCGCACCGTGCCCGGTCCCATATGCAGCGACAAGAGCGGCCGGGGGGTCGCGTCATCTGAAATCGCCGCTATCCGGGCGGAAGTTCGCACAGGGTCCGCCGTGACTGTCGTTTCCCGCTCAGAGTCCGCCGCCGAGGCTCGGCCCATCGCCGCGCCGCCCGCGCGCGTGACCTGGACCCTGGTCCTGATGCTCGGGGCCCTGACGGCGTTCTCGCCCATGTCGATCGACATGTACCTGCCGGCCATGCCGGCGATCGGGCGCGGATTCCACGCGACGGGCGGCGAGGCCCAGCTGACCCTGGCGACCTTTCTGGCGGGGTTGGCGTTCGGCCAGCTGTTCTATGGGCCAGCCTCGGACCGCTGGGGGCGGCGCCCGCCCCTGCTGTTCGGGGTCCTGGTCTATGTGCTCGCCTCGGCGGTCTGTGCGCTGGCGCCCACCATCCAGTGGCTGATGGCCGCCCGCTTTGTCCAGGCCCTGGGCGGCTGCGCCGGACCGGTGATCGCGCGGGCGGCGGTGCGCGACCGCTATGACGCCCGCAATTCCGCGCGGGTGCTGTCGCTCCTGATGCTGGTGATGGGCCTGGCGCCGGTTGTCGCGCCCTTCTTCGGCGCGGCCCTTCTGACCACCTGGAGCTGGCGGGGGATCTTCTGGGTGCTGGTCGGCTTCGGCGTGGTCATGGCCGTGGTCACCCTGTTCGGCCTGCGCGAGACCCGATCGGCCGAGACCGAGGCTCAGGCGCGGAGCGAGCACCCGCTGCGCGGCTATCTCGCCCTGGCCACCAACTGGCGGCTGGTGGGCTACATGATGTCGGGCGCCTTCAACGCCGCGGCCCTGTTCGCCTATATCTCGGCCGCGCCGGGGCTGATCATGGGCCACTACGGCGTTTCGGCCGGCCGCTTCGTCTGGGTGTTCGGGGCCAACGCCGCCTCGATGATCGCCATGAGCCAGGTCAACGCGTTCCTGCTCAAGCGCCATACCCCCGACTGGATCCTGATGCGGTTCCGACCCCTGTCGCTGGTGGCGGCGCTGGCCATGGTGCTTGGGGCGGTGACAGGCTTCGCCAGCGCCTGGGGCGTCTTGGTTCCGCTGTTCTTCGTCTTCGCTAGTTTCGGCTTCATCGGGGCCAACACCATGGCCCTGGGGCTCAGCCTCGACCCCCTGCGTGTCGGCTCGGCCTCGGCCCTGATCGGCTCGGTGCAGTTCGGTGTCGGGGCGCTGGTCTCGAGCCTGATATCGATGAGCCGCGACGAGGGGCCGTTGCCGCTGTCGGTGGCGATCCTGGCCTGCATGATCTTTTCGACCGTGGCCCTGGTCGCGGCCAGCCCGCGGCGGCCGACCGCCTAGCGCTCTGCCTTCAAGGTCAGCCCCGACCACGCCAGGAGCGCCCAGCCGGCCAGCATCAGGAGGCCGCCGATCGGCGTGATCGCCCCCAGCCAGCGGACCCCGCCCAGCGCCAGGGCGTAGAGCGAGCCTGAGAACACCGCTCCGCCGGCCAGGAAGCAGCCGGCCGCCCACCGCGCCGGGCGGGCCCGGAACCGCACGACTCCGATCGCCGCCAAGGCCGCCAGCGCATGGGCCAGGGCGTAGTGGCCGCCGGTCTGGATCAGCATCTTGACCGTCGGGTCGGCCACGCTGTGTGCGCCGAACGCACCGGCCGCCACCGCGCTGAAGCCGAGAAGGCCGGCGCCGGCGATCACCGCGCCGTCGGCCCGGGTGGCGGGACGCGCCTCAAGCATAGAAGTCGCTCTTTCGGCCGGGCTCGGGACTGGCGTCGGCCTTGGCCAGGCGCTGGTAGATGAAAGCGCCGGGAGTGCTGAGCAGCGGTGCGGTCAGGCCGAACAGCAGGGCCATCAGGCACAGGGTGGTCAGGGGCAGCGGGGCGAGCAGGCCGTAGGGCGTGGACAGGTTCGGCTTGATGCTGTTGGTCGGGTCGATCAGCGCGGCGAGGGCGCCCGTGAGCAGCAGGACGATAACAAGGCCCAGGGCCAGGACCAGGCCGGTCAGGGCGAAGGCCAGGGCGTAGGCGCTGAGGATCTCGCCAACCCGGCCCCGTGTCATCCGCCAGGAGGTGCGAAGGTCGATCCGGCGCTGGTCGAAGCTGGCCGCCGAGGCCAGGGACAGCCTGAGGTTCAGATAGATCAGGCCGATCAGAGCGCCGACCGAGGCCGCCGTATCCGCCAACCCGGCCAGGGCCGCTCCGCCCGGCCCGAGCATCCCGCCGACCGCGGCCAGCCCCTGCGCCAGGCCCACCGCTAAGATATTGACCGACAGAGACAGCAGCAGCAGGAACAGCTTCAGGCCGAGCTGGGCAAGCTCGTCCCGGCCGAGCTTCATATAGGCAAGGCCTTTGTCGTCCGGCGTCATCACCGCCCTGTTCATGGCCGCCGCGAATACTGCGCCCGACAGCAGCGAAAGGCCCAGCATGGGCGGCTCGGCCAGGCCGATCTGCTGCATGAAGGACCGGAATGCGGCGGGATCACTCGGCAAGCCGTGCGATTGCACCTCGGCGATGGCTGGTCCGGCGACGCTGGTCAGCGCCACCCACGAGGCGCCCAGCAGCACAAGATAGACGGCGGCCCAGCCGAGTACGGCGCTGGGTCGTTCGCGCACGACTCGAAAGCCGGTCAGCGCCGCCTCGGTGATCGAAAACTGGGCCAAGTCGGCACGCTCCGGCAGGTCAGGCGCTCAATGAAGCTACGAAGCCCGCGCTGTCAATGAAGCCGGCGCCGCGACGGCTGACGCCGACTCTGCTAGGGCGGGCCATGGTTTGGGTCCTGCGCCTTGGGCTGTTCTTCGCCGCCCTGTTCGTCGGCAGCGGCGCCAGCCTGCCCTTCATCCCGGTCTGGTTCCGCGCCCAGGGGCTTACAGCTACCCAGATGGCTATCATCCTGGCCTCTCCCTATTTCGGGCGCACGCTGGTCGGGCCGCTCCTGGGCCTGTGGGCGGATCTGTTTCGCCTGAGGCGCACGCCCATGGCCCTGATGGCCGCGGGCAGCGCCGTGGCCTATGCCCTTCTGGGCCTGGCGCACGGGTTCTGGGCCTGGTTGGCCCTGTGGCTGGTCGGCACGACCCTGCTGCAGGGCCTCTCGCCGCTGGGCGACGTGCTGGGCCTGCGCGAAAGCCGGGCCCGCGGTTTCGCCTATGCCGTTCCGCGCGGCATGGGCTCGGCGGCCTACGTGATCGGCAATGTCGGCATGGGACTGGTGCTGGCCAGAACCGCTCCGGTCTCTGTGGTGATCTGGGCGGTCGCGGCTGCAGGGCTGACGGCGCTGGCGGCGATGTTCCTGTTGCCGCCGACTCCGGTGCACGACGGCGGCCACCGGCTCTCGGCCCGTGATCTCGTGGGCGGGCTCGGCGAGCTGTTGCGAGACCCGGTGTTCCTCCTGGCCATAGTCGCGGTCGGCCTGATCCAGTCGGCGCACGGCTTCTACTACAGTTTCTCGACCCTGCTCTGGCGTCGCCAGGGCCTGGGCGCCTGGACCGGCCTCCTGTGGGGCTGCGCCGTGGGGGCGGAGGTGGTGTTCATGTGGTTCTGCGAGCCTTGGCGGCGGCGCGTGGGACCCGAGCGGCTGGTGATCATCGGCGGGGTCGGGGGTCTGGTCCGATGGATCGCGCTCAGCTTTTCGCCGCCCCTGTGGCTCCTGTTCCCGATCCAGGCCCTGCATGCCTTGAGCTACACCGCGACCTTCTTCGGCACGCTGAGGCTCCTGGAGCGACTGAGCCCGCCGCAGTCCGCTTCCGCGGCGCAGACCCTGAATTCGGCGGTCTCGGGCGGGATACTGATCGGCCTGACCACCATCGCCTCGGGCCCGCTGTTCGACGCCCTGGGCGCGCACGGCTATCTGGTGATGGCGGCGATCGCGGGCCTTGGCGTGGCCCTGGCCGTGGTGCTTGCGCGGATCACGCGCCTGCACCGACCCGGAAGCGGATGACCGGTCCGTTCCAGCTGGCGTCGTCCAGGTCGATCTCCTCGATTTCCGAGACCTGCGGATCGCTGGCCGCGGCTCGCCGCCAGAAAGCCAGGGCGGCCAGGTTGCGCCGCGCCACCGCCGCTTCCCACTGGCCGGGATAGAGGGCGAAGATGGCGTGCGCGGCCAAGGTCCCGAGCCCGCCGCGGCGGTGTTTCCGCACGATGAAGAACTCGGCCATGTTACGGTCCGTCGGCCGGCCCGAGTGCGCCTCGGCGTTGAGCAGAGCAAAGCCGATCAAGTGGCCGTCCGAGCGCAGCAGCAGCGGGATGTGGTCCGGATCGCGCCAGTAGGGCTCCAGCGGATAGTCGACGAACCGTCCGTGCTCGTCCAGCTCCCCGCGCTCGCTCCCGGCCCACTGTTCGGAAAAGTCGTGGGCGTAGAGCTGCATCATGTTGTCGATGGCGGCTCGGGCCCCGAGCGGCGCGATCTCGACTGTCAGCACGGCCTCAGCCCCATAATGCCGATGAGGGAGGCTGGATCGCCGAACCCTCGAAGGTCAGCCCCGGCTCACGGTCTCTGGCCAGCAGCAGCGGCCCGTCGAGATCGACGAAGGCGGCGCCCTGGGCGATCAGTAGGGCCGGGGCCATGGCCAACGAGGTCGCGACCATGCAGCCGGCCATGATCTGAAGCCCCATCGCCCGCGCCTCGGACGCCAGGGCGAGAGCCTCGGTCAGGCCGCCGGTCTTGTCCAGCTTGATGTTGACGCAGGCATAGCGGCCGGCGCAGGCGGCCAGCTCGGCGCGGGTGTGCAGGCTCTCGTCGGCGCAGAGCGGCACGGGGCTGTCGTAGCCGGCCAAGGCCTCATCCTCGCCGGCCCTCAGCGGCTGCTCGACCAATACGACGCCCAGGCGCGCCAGGTCCGGGCCCATGCGGCGCAACTCGTCGAAGCTGAGCCCCTCGTTGGCGTCGACGATCAGGCGGGCGGCGGGGGCGGTCGCGCGCACGGCGGCGATGCGGTCGATGTCGTCGCCGCCGCCGATCTTCAACTTCAGGAGCGGCCGGGCCGAGGCCGCGCGGGCGGCGGCGGCCATGGCCTCGGGCGCGGCGAGGCTGAGGGTGTAGGCGGTGACCACCGGTTCCCAACCCGCCAGGCCCGCGCGGCGCCAGGCCGGGACGCCGGTCTGCTTCGCCTCCAGGTCCCAGAGGGCGCAGTCGATGGCGTTGCGCGCGGCGCCGGGGGGCAAAAGCGTCTGCAGTCCGCCTCTGTCACAGCCGGCCTCGACCGCGGCGCGTACAGCCTCGATCTCCGCCAGGCTGCCCTCGGGCGTCTCGCCATAGCGGTGGTAGGGGACGCTTTCGCCGCGGCCGACCGCGCCGCCGGCCTCGATCTCGACCAGCAGCACCCGGGCCTCGGTCTTGGAGCCGCGGGCGATGGTGAAGGCGCCGGCGATCGGCCAGCGCTCCTCGCGGGCGGTGAGCCGCCGGCTCACTGCACTTCGCCGGCCGCGTCGATCAGCAGGAAGGCGCGGCCCTGGTCGGAGCCCAGCAAGGCGGCCACGACGGTCGCATTACGCTCGCTCACTGCGTCGTCTAGCAGCCCCTGATAGCGGCTAGTGAAGCGTTCGGCGTGAGCCCGGAACGGCCGATCGGTCAGCATGCGCCGCGACAGGCGGCGGATGGCGGCGGGTGCCAGGCGGCGCACGATGGCCCGCATCATCGCCGGCTCGCCCTGGTTCACCGCTGCGCCGATCTCGTCGATGCGCGGGCGGGGCAGGAGGGCGGCGGCGTCTATGCCCATGGCGTCGATCTCGTTCAGCAGGGCCTCGTCCGAGCCGCCGCCGGCCGGGGCCGCGTCGCCCGGCTCGTCCATGGAGGACAGGAGCTCCTTCCAGGTCCAGCTGTCGCCGGCCGGCTCGGGCGGTTCGCGGTGCTCGCGCCCGCCGGCGCTTTCGAACACCGACTTGAACTCCTCGTCGGTCGCGGTGGGGGTCAGCTTCAGGCGGGGACGCAGGCCAGCATCGGCCGCGTTGGGCGGCGGAGCAGGCCCCGGCTCCGCGGTCGGACGTGGAGCCTCGGTGCGCGGCACCGCCTGGACCGGAGCCGGCGCTGCGGCTGCAGCAGGTCGCGGACTGACCGTGCCTGCGGCGCCGGCGACCACGCCCATAAGGCGCACCGCCTCGCTGAGCATTTCGTAGTTGCGTCGGACACGATCCTGGAAGGCGGCGTCGATCGCCTGCGTCTCGTCCGCCGCGCGGCGGGCCGAGGCCATCAGCTCGTCCATGCCCTGCTCGATACTGGCGCGCACCGCGTCCGCGCGCACCTTGGCCTCGTCGGGCATGCGGTCGATGCGGGAGTCGAGGTCGCCGAGAAGGTCTTCCATCGCCTTGAGGGTCGCCTGGGTCGAGGCCAGGCCCTCGGCCAGCTTCTGCTGGGCGCGGCTGCCCGCTTCGTCGATCAGGGCCGCCGACTGCTCGATCAGGCCGCGCGCCTCGCGCATGTGCAGGTCGAAGGTCTGGTCGGCCTTCTGGCCGGCGGCGAAGGCGGCCTCGCCCAACTGGTCGACCTTTTGGCGGGCGATCTCCGCCTGTTCGGCGGCGGCTTTTGCGGCCTCGTCGGTAGCGGCGATCAGGGCGTCGATCGCCTGGCGCACGCTGCGCTCCAGGGCCTCGCGCTCGCGGGCGGCGATCTCGCTGACCGCGCCCAGGGACTGGGCGGCGCCGGCGCTGAGATGGTCGCGCTCCTCGGCGGCGGTCTCGGCGATCTGGCGGATCTGGTCGGCGGCCTGTGCGATCACGTGGCGCAGGTCCTGGCCGGCCTGGGCGGCGCTCTCGCTGATCTCGCCGGCGCCGGAGCGGGCGTGGACCAGGATTTCGCGCAGCTGGGCCATCTGGCTCTCGGCCTCGGCGGCCAGGGCCTCGTGGTCGGCGCGCATGCCGTGGGCCGCGGTGACCAGGGCGGCGCGCTGCTGGGTTAGGGTCTCCTCGACGATGCGGGCCTGGTCGCCGACGCCGAGGCCGGCGGTCTCCAGCCGCGCCACCTGACGGGTCAGGTCCTCGGCGGCCATGCGCGCAGCGTCGCTCGCCTCGCCGGCGGCGGCGGCCAGGTCGGCGGCGCGGGCGGCCAGGGCGGCCTCCGCCTCGCGGATCTGAGTCTCGGCCAGGTCGGAGGCCTCGGCGACCATGCGGCCCTGGCGGCTGATGGCTTCGGTGACCTTGGTGGCCTGCTCCTCCAGGCTGGTGGTGATCAGGCTCATCCGCTCGCGCTCGCCGCCCAGGGACTGGGTCAGCATGCCGGCGGTGCGGCCCGAGCTCTGGGCGGCTTCCAGGAGGCGCTGGCTCTCGGCGGCCAGGACCTCGCGCAGAGAAAGCAGTTCGCTGCGGGCCTGCTCGGCTACGCTGGCGGCGGCCTTGATTTCCTGGCGCACCAGGTCGACCGCGTTGCCGGCGCCGCGGGCGGCCAGCGCCGCCGGTTGCATCAGGCTGTCGGCCAGGGCCTGGGCGCGCCGCGTTTCGGCGGACAGCTTGCGCGCCTGGTGCAGCACATAGGCCGCGACCCAGACCAGGCCCGCAGGCCCCAGGGACAGCATCACGAAAACCGCCAGGGCGAAGCCGTCGTTGCCGAAGGGCGCCACCTCGCGCCGGTAGCCCCAGGCGAACATCAGGGGCGTCAGGGCCCAGACCGCCGAGACCACCGAGGCGACCGCGATCACCGGCCAGGCCCTGGGGGCGGCCACGGTCTCGTCGACGCTGGCGGCGGAGTTGAGCAGGGGCAGGGCGGATTCGCTCTCGAGGGCGGCCGGGCGCCGCTGGCCCGACGGGGTGACGGAGCCAAGGGATTCGGGCGGTTTGATCTCGAAGGCTTGCAGATCCAGCGAGTCGGGGCCGGGGTCCCCGAGGGCGCCGGCGACGTAGGTTTCGGTCGGAATGGGGGACTCTTGGGGTTCGGAGACTGAAGGATCGGAGACGGGTGCTACGGCCGGGCCCGGCGACACCGTCTCGGCCGGCGGGGGCGCGCCCGGCCGGGTGAACACGAGCGGGGACGGCCTCTTGGACTTCATACGCGGGCTCAATCCTGCCGGGCGGCCAGCACCTGTGCGTGGGCGCGCCCGCCCGCCCTCGCGCCATATGGGAAACCTACCTATGAACGCCGCCCAAGCCTAGAGCGATTTCCGCCCGGCCGGCGCAGGTGTTCGCGCCGACGAAATCCCCGCCCGCTCAGCAATTTATCATCTGTGGACCGACCGTCTTTGGCCGGACGAACGGCCGGGAGCGCTACGCTTCATAGGAGAAACCTACCCGCTTGGTCACAAATCCAGCTTGGCTGTCACTAAACTGACAAGGGCCGCCAGTATTGCGAGGGCGTGTTTGAGCGGCCTGGGGGCCGCCGTCCAAGGAGACACGGATGTTGAAGCAACTGATCGCCGCGGCGGCGGGCGTGAGCCTGGTCCTCGGCGCGGGCGCAGCTGCGCGCGCGGCCGACCTGAACGGCGCCGGCGCGACCTTCCCGGCCCCGGTCTACGCCAAGTGGGCGGAAACCTACAAAAAGACCACCGGCGAGGGCCTTAACTATCAAGCGATCGGCTCGGGCGGCGGCATCAAGCAGATCAAGGCCAAGACCGTCGATTTCGGCGCCTCCGACAAGCCGCTGAAGCCGGAAGAGCTGAACGGCGCAGGCTTGTTCCAGTTTCCGACCGTGGTCGGCGGCGTGGTGCCCGTGATGAACCTGCCGGGCCTGCAGGCCGGCCAGGTCAAGCTGACCGGCAGCCTGCTGGCTCAGATCTATCTCGGTGATATCAAGAAGTGGAATGACCCCCAGATCGCCGCCTACAACAAGGGCGTCAACCTGCCCAACCTGCCGATCACCGTCGTGCACCGCTCTGACGGCTCGGGCACCAGCTTCCTGTTCACCAGCTATCTGGCCATGAAGAGCGCCAAGTGGCAGCAGAAGGTCGGGGCCAGTGACTCGGTGCAATGGCCGACCGGCCTGGGCGGCAAGGGCAATGACGGCGTCGCCGCGTTCGTGAAGCAGACCGTGGGCTCAATCGGCTACGTCGAATACGCCTACGCCAAGCAGAACCACATGGACTACGCCTTGATGCAGAACAAGGACGGCAAGTTCGTGACCCCCGACGCCAACAACTTCGCTGCGGCCGCCGGCCATGGCGACTGGTCGAAGGCTCCGGGCTTCTACCTCCTGCTCCTTGACCAACCGGGCGCGGCCTCCTGGCCGATCACCGGCGCAACCTTCATCCTGGTCTATAAGCAGCAGGCCAACGCGGCGACCGGCGCCGCGGTGCTGAAGTTCTACGACTGGGCCTATAAGAGCGGCGACGCTCAAGCCCAACAGCTCGACTACGTGCCGCTGCCGGCCAATGTGAAGACGATGATCCGCAAGGCCTGGGCCGACAATGTGAAGGGCCCGGACGGCAAGGCGGTCTACGTTTCGAAATAGTCGCACGGCTGCAGCTCAACGACCCGGCGAAGGTCAGTTCCGCCTGACCTTCGCCTCATGTTTGCAGGGACCATGACCGCCATCAGCCCCGACGAGATCGTCCAACGCACACCCCCCAAGGGCGCCGTGTTCGATCCGATCTTCAAATATCTCTGCTTCGGCGCCGCGACGGCCCTGCTCGCCTCACTGACCGGCATCGTCATCTCCCTGGGAATCTGGGGCTGGCCGGCCTTCCACAAGTTCGGCTTCGGCTTCTTCACCAGCACCACCTGGAACCCGGTGACCGGTGACTTCGGCGCGGCGGGGCCGATCGTCGGCACCCTGGTCTCCTCGATCCTGGCTCTGATGTTCGCCCTGCCGCTGGCCTTCGGGGTGGCGGTGTTTCTGGTCGAGTTCTGCCCGCCGATCCTGCGGCGGCCGATTGGCGTTGCTGTAGAGCTGCTCGCCGGCATCCCCTCGATCGTCTATGGCATGTGGGGACTGTTCGTGTTCGCCCCTTTCTTCGCCCAGCACATCGAAATCCCGGTGATGGCCGCAGCGCCGCCCGGCACCATCTGGGAGACTTTGACCACCGGCATTCCCAATGGTGACAACATCCTGACCGCCTCGATCATCCTCGCGATCATGATCCTGCCCTTCATGGCTGCGGTGCTGCGCGAGCTGTTCCTAACCGTTCCGGTGCAGTTGCGGGAAAGCGGCTACGGCATGGGGTCGACCACCCTCGAAGTCGTCACCTCGATCACCTTGCCCTACGTGCGCCGCAGCGCCGTCGGGGCGGTGATGCTGGGCCTCGGCCGGGCGCTGGGCGAGACCATGGCTGTGACCTTCATCATCGGCAATTCCCACGACCTGCCCACATCGTTGTTCGGCGCGGGCTCGACCATCGCCTCGACCATCGCCAACGAATTCAACGAAGCGACCAGCGATATGCACACGGCGGCCCTGATCGCGCTGGGGCTGGTGCTGTTCATGATCACCTTCACGGTCCTGGCCATCGCGCGCGCGCTGCTGGGCGCGGACCGGCACGCCTAGGGGAACGCTGATGACCGATTTCCGCAGAGCGCGCCGTTCCGCCGCCAACATCGCCTTCATCGGCTTTTGCTACGTCACCACCGCGATCGCGCTCACGGCGCTGGCGCTGATCTTCTGGACCCTGTTCAGCAAGGGGTTCGGCGGATTGAACCTCGACATCTTCACCAAGGTCACACCGGCGGCAGGCTCCGTCGGCGGGCTGTCCAACGCCATCGTTGGCTCGATCGTACTGTGCGGCCTGGGCATGTTGATCGCCATCGCCGTCGGGGTCATGGCCGGCACCTGGCTGGCCGAATACGGCGGCGCGACGCCTTACGCCCAACTCGTCCGGTTCGTGAACGATATCCTGCTCTCGGCGCCGTCGGTCCTGATCGGTCTTGTGATCGCCGGCTGGCTGGTCGCGCCGTTCCACGGCTTTTCAGCCTTCGCCGGCGGGGTGGCGCTCGGGCTGATCGCCGTCCCGATCATCACGCGCACGACCGAGGACGTGCTCAAGCTGCAGCCGACCGCGCTGCGTGAAGCGGGCGTGGCGCTCGGGACCCCGCTTTGGACCACGATCCGCAAGATCCTGTGGAAGGCGGCCGGCAGCGGTATCCTGACCGGCGGCCTGCTCGCCTTTGCGCGGATCAGCGGCGAGACCGCGCCGCTGCTGTTCACCTCGCTCGGCAACACCGACTACAGCCTCGGCCTGCACAAGGCCTGGCTCGGCCTGAACCTTCCGCTCGCGAGCTTGCCGTCAGCCATCTTCGCCATGGCTGAAACCCCGGCCGACGATCTGATCCGGCTGGCCTGGACGGCCGCTCTGATCCTCGCCCTTGCAGTCCTCGGCGCCAATGTCCTGGCGCGCTTTATCACCCGGGAGCGCCGCCCCTCATGAACGCCGTCACTGCCGAGACCTACGAGCAGTTCACCGTCGAACTCGCGCCTGAAACGGTGAAGATGCACGTCAGGAACCTCGAATTCTTCTATGGCAAGCACAAGGCGCTGCACGGCGTGACCCTGCCCGTGCTGGACAGGGGCGTCACCGCGCTGATCGGCCCGTCGGGCTGCGGAAAGTCCACTCTGCTTCGAGCGATGAACCGGATCTACGGCCTCTATCCCGGCCAGCGCGCCACCGGCGAGATCATGCTCGACGGTGAGAACATCCTGGGCCCCAAGATCGACGTCGCCACCCTGCGTTCGCGCGTAGGCATGGTGTTCCAGAAGCCGACCCCGTTCCCGATGTCGATCTACGACAATGTGGCTTTTGGTGTGCGCCTCTATGAAAGCCTGTCAAAGGCGGACATGGACGACCGCGTCGAGGAATCGCTGCGTCGCGCCGCGCTGTGGGATGAGGTCAAGGACAAGCTGAAGCAGTCGGGCCTGGGCCTGTCGGGCGGCCAGCAACAGCGCCTTTGCGTCGCCCGCGGTATCGCCGTGAAGCCCGAGGTCCTGCTGCTGGACGAGCCGGCTTCGGCGCTCGACCCCCTATCCACCGCCAAGCTGGAAGAGACCATCGTCGAGCTGAAGAAGGACTACACCATCGTCATCGTCACCCATAACCTGCAGCAGGCGACGCGGGTGTCGGACAACACCGGCTTCATGTTCCTGGGCCGGCTGATCGAGTTCGGCGCGACGGTGGACGTTTTCACCAACCCCCGCGCCAAGCGCACCGCCGACTATATCGGCGGCCGGTTCGGGTAGGAGAGGGGCTTTCGCCCCCCGCCTCCATCAGCATTTGTGGCCGTGCTTGGCGATCTCGTGGCCGGCCACGGCGCCAGCACCGGCGCCGATCAAGGTCCCGCCCAGGCGACCGCCGCCGTGGGTGACGGCGTTGCCCAGAAGGCCGCCCGCCACCGCGCCGACCACCGTTCCGGTATTGGCCGCGTGCCGCCGTTCGGCCTCGCAGCCAGAGTGATGGTGACGGTGATGACGGTAGGTGTCCTGCGCCTGCGAGGCGCCGCCGGCGCCGAGGCCGACCGCTAGCGCCGCCAGAGCAGCGAGAATGGATTGAATGCTCTTCATGACCTTGTTCCTTGCCGCCAGCTGACCCCGGGCTGGCGCGCCCCGTCCCTTGCCCTTGAAATGCCCGTCTAGCGCAAAGGTTCCAGTCAAGCTTGGCTTCAGTCTGGCGCGACCCAGTCGAGGGTACGCTGCACGGCTTTCTTCCAAGCCCCGTATTCGCGATCCCGCACCGCCTCGGCGACGGCGGGCGCCCATTCGGCATCCTTGCGCCAGTTGGCCCGAAGGCTCTCCACGTCGGGCCAGAAGCCGACCGCCAGGCCGGCGGCGTAGGCGGCGCCCAGGCAGGTTGTCTCGGTCACCGCCGGTCGCACCACCGGCGCGCCGAGGGCGTCGGCCAGGATCTGCATCAGAAGGCGGTTGGCGGTCATGCCGCCGTCGACCTTCAGCGTGGTCAGGGGCACGCCGCTGTCGGCGACCATGGCGTCGACCACCTCGCGCGTCTGCCAGGCGGTGGCTTCGAGGGCGGCCCGGGCGATGTGGCCCTTGGTGATGTAGGCGGTCAGGCCCGCGATCACCCCGCGCGCGTCGGAGCGCCAATAGGGGGCGAACAGGCCGGAGAAGGCCGGCACGAAATAGCAGCCGCCGTTGTCGGCGACCGACGCGGCCAGGGGCTCGATCTCCGACGCGGACTGGATCAGGCCCAGGTTGTCGCGCAACCACTGCACCAGGGAACCGGCCACGGCGATCGAGCCCTCCAGGGCGTAGACTGTGGGCGCCTCGCCGATGCGATAGCCGACCGTGGTCAGAAGGCCGCTCTTGGACGCCACCGGCCGCTCGCCGGTATTGACCAGCAGGAAGGCCCCGGTGCCGTAGGTGCTCTTGCCCTCGCCCGGCGCGAAGCAGGTCTGGCCGAACAGCGCCGCCTGCTGGTCGCCCAGGGCCGAGGCCACCGGCGCGCCCTGCAGAACGCCGCGCGCGGTCCCGTAAACTTCGGACGAGGGACGGATCTCGGGCAGCATGGCCCGCGGGACGCCGATGGCTTCCAGCAAGGCCTCGTCCCAGTCGAGGCCGTCCAGGGCCATCAGCATGGTGCGGCTGGCGTTGGTCACGTCGGTGACGTGACGCCCGGTCAGCTTCCAGATCAGCCAGCTGTCGATGGTGCCGAACAGAAGGTCGCCCCGCTCGGCCGCGGCGCGAGCGCCCGGCATCTCGTCCAGCAGCCAGCGGATTTTGGGGCCGGAGAAATAGGTTGCGAGCGGCAGGCCGCAGCGCTCGCGGAACCGGTCCTGGCCGGCCTCGCCGCCCAACTCACGAACCAGCCGGTCGGTGCGGGTGTCCTGCCAGACGATGGCGTTGTGCGCCGGCTTGCCGGTGTGGCGATCCCACAGGACTGTGGTCTCGCGCTGGTTGGTGACGCCGATGGCGGCCAGGTCCTTGGGGCCGATGCCTAGCTTGGCCATGGCCCCTACCACCGAAGCCTCGACATTGGCCCAGATCTCCAGGGCGTCGTGCTCCACCCAGCCCGGCCTGGGGAATATTTGCCGGTGTTCGCGCTGGTCGATGGCGCCGATGGCGCCGGCGGCATCGAAGATGATGCAGCGCGAGGAGGTGGTGCCCTGGTCGATGGCGGCGATGTAGCGGGTCATGACGGGTCTTGCCGGCCCCTTGGTCTCGTTGAGGGCCTGAGCCTACGACGGTTCAAGGCCAGCCTTGAACCGCCAATTTTCGCTGGCCCAATGCCTTTACGGCAGGGCGCTGGTCAGGATTGCTCGCCCTGCGCCTTCAGGAAGTCGGTCCAGGCGGCTTCGCGGATCTTTTCGGCTTCCTTCAGCCTGGCCTCGGCCTCGCGCACCGCCGCATCATGCTTGCGCCACTCCGCCACGCCGCCTTCGCGCGCACCGTGGGCGCCTTCGAAGGTGGTGAAGCGGGCCAACACCGCGCGGACCGAATAGGTCACTGGCGGGCCTACCGTTTCGCGATCCGGATAGAAGCCGGTCACCGCATCGGCGGTTTCGCTCTCGACGCGGAACACATCCGCCCACCCCGCATGGTGGCGCATCAGGGCCCAGGGCTTTTCGATCACTTGGCTCACCAGTTCGCTCCGTTCCTCTTAGGATACGCTCGCCCATCCGAAACGCTTCGAGGGCCGCCGCAGGGATGGGCGATCGGTCGGCCAGCGCCGCCTTTTCGCACCCCTTGGCCGAACGGACCAGGGGGACCTTGTGACGACCCCGCTTTCCTAGGCGGAAACGGTCGTGCGTCAATGCGCCGCAAACGGCCAAGCTCGCTTGGTCGGCTTTTAGTTGCGAATGGCCCGCTAGTTTCAAAGGCCTGATGCAATCTCTGTCGCGCAGATTTCTGATCGGAGTAGGGCTGACGGCCTTGGTCGTCACCGTGCTCGGCTCCGTGGGCGCGTTCGCGGTGTTCCAGCATGAGCTTTCCGCCCGACAGCTCAGCTTTCTCAGCGACTATGTGCGCGAGCGCAGCAGCAACGTCGACAAGCGCTTCACCACCTTGTCAGGCCTGCAGCACGAAGCGGCGCGCGAGCTCGGCCAGCGGGTCGGCCGCCTTTCTCTCGCCGAACTCGACCGGCTGATCGAGACCTACTATCCGCGCTTTGGCGACGGCACACGGCGCAGCCCGGCCCCCTTGTTCGACGGCTCGATGAACGCCGCCGGCGAATATACCTACGGCATGGGGGCCTACCTGGGCCATCCCGACGCCATGACGGACGACGAGCGCCGCGCCATGGCCGCCGCCTTCGAACTGGTGTCGGACTTTGGCCGCGCCGCCCACGACACCTACGACAACTTCTATTTCTTCACGCCCGGAACGCGGCTGGTCGTATTCGGCCCGGACCGGCCGGACCGGCTGATGTTCTATCGCCACGACGCCCCGCCGAACCTGGACGTCAGCCACGAGCAGATGGCCACCCTGACCAGCCCGGCCGAGGACCCGGACCAACTCACGCGCTGCACCACCCTGCAGCGGCTAATCCAGGACACCCACGGCGAGCGCCTGGCCTCGGCCTGCCTGACGCCGGTCTATCTGCATGGGCGCTATGTCGGCTCGTTCGGCTCTTCCATCGACCTCTCCGGTTTCTTCCGCGACGCGGTCAAGAACGGCTTGCCCGGCGCCACCAGCCTGGTGGTGATGGACGACGGCCAGGTGATCGCCTCGCCTCGCTTCGCCAGCGAAGGCGCCGCGTCTCCGGAGGAGGTCGCTGCTTACGAAAAGGCGCTGAAGCTGAAGGCGATCGCCGCGGCGATCCATCGGGACGGGCGCAAGACCGGGGTGATCACCAGTCCTGACGGCGGTCAGATCGTGGCCTATGGGCGGCTGTCGGGACCGAACTGGTACCTGCTGGAAATCTATCCCAAGTCGGCGGTGACCACCTCGGCGGCCTGGTCGGCCTCGTGGGTGCTGCTGATCGGCCTGATCGCGGCCGCCTTCCAAACCCTGCTCGTGGTGCGCCAGGCCCGCATGGCCATCGTGGGTCCCCTCGAGACCCTGGCGGCGAGTTCGGCCGCCTCCGACGCGGCCGATCGTGACCGGCCCGAGGTGCGCGCGGTCGAACGCCGTCAGGACGAGATTGGGGTGCTGGCCCGGGCCCTGCGCGAGGAGCGCGGCAAGGTCGAGGCGGTGCTGGCGTCGCTGGAGGAGCGGGTGCGCGAGCGAACCTCCGCCCTGGAGCGGGCCAATGCGGAAAAGTCGCGCTTCCTGGCCAATATGAGCCACGAGTTGCGCACCCCGCTGAACGGCGTGATCGCGATCTCCGAGACCCTGGCCAAGAGCCAGCGTACGCTGCGCGACCGGGAGCTGGCTGAGTTGATCGTCTCCTCCGGGCGGCTCCTGGAGCAGGTGCTGACCGACATCCTCGATTTCTCCAAGATCGAGGCCGGCGAGATCGCTCTGGCCGAAGAAGTGTTCTCGCTGGACGACGTGGTCGCGCGCATCGCCGAGCTTCATCGCGCCGCCGCCGAGGCCAAGGGGCTCGACTTCCGCTGGAGCGTCGATCCCGGCGTCTCGGGCTACTACGGCGGCGATTCCGTGCGCCTTACTCAGGTGCTGTCCAACCTGCTCAGCAATGCGGTGAAGTTTACCGAACGCGGCTCGGTGGCTCTCAGCGTCGCGGCCTGCGGCGAAGGCCTGCGTTTCCTTGTCGCCGACACCGGCATCGGCTTCGACGAGAGCGTGCGCGCGCGGCTGTTCCGACGCTTCGAGCAGGCCGACACCTCGATCCGCCGGCGTTTCGGCGGCACCGGCCTGGGCCTTGCCATCAGCCGCTCCCTGGCCGAGCTGATGGGCGGCCGCATAGACGTCGTGTCCGCGCCGGGCGAGGGCTCCACCTTCGAGGTGGTGCTGCCCCTGGCCCGCAGCCTGCCGGCGCCGGTCGAGACCGACGAGGCGGCCGAGGAGGAGGTCAGCCTCGCGGGCCGGCGCATCCTTCTGGCCGAGGATCATCCCACAAATCAGAAGGTCATCCAGGTGGTCCTCGACATGTTCGGGGTCGATCTGGTGATCGTCGAAAACGGGCTGCAGGCCATGCGCCGCCTGGAAAGCCAGCGCTTCGACCTCGTCCTGATGGACATGCAGATGCCGGAAATGGACGGGCTTTCCGCCACCGAGGCCTTGCGTGCTCTGGAGCGCGAGACCGGCCAGCCGCGAACCCCGGTGATCATGCTGACCGCCAACGCCCTGGACGAGCACGTCCGCGCCAGCCTGGCGGCCGGGGCCGACGAGCACTTGTCCAAGCCGATCCGCGCCGAGGCTCTGATCGAAGCCATCGCCCGCGCCGTGTCCGGCCAAGCCCACCATGCGGTGGCCGCCGCGGGCTGAGCCCGCCCGTTCGGTCCTGAGAACACCTACTTCCGCGATTATTTTTGCCGATCATGCCTACTTAAAGACATGATTAAGCCTTTGCGCGCTGAATAGCGCAGCGAACGGTGTTATATGAACCATGACGATCTCGTCCATCACCACCGAGGGCCATCACGCCGCCGCCCCCCCATTCACGGTGACGGGGCAGCATCTGCAGGCCGTCTACGTCCCCACCGCCTCGGCGGCTGGCGGGGTGTTCATGATCGTGGAGAAGGACACCGGCCGAGTGATCGTGCAACTGCCGTTCGCGCCGCAAGCCTCCGCCGGCGAAGCCGCCGCGGCGCACGCGGTCGACATCACGGCCTGAGTCTGGCGCTCAGCCGCTGTTGCGCAGGCCCGCCGACACGCCGTTGATCGACATGTGGATACCGCGGCGCAGCCCGTCCTCGACCTCGCCCGCCCGGTGGCGGCGCAAGAGCTCGACCTGCAGCACGTTCAAGGGATCGATATAGGGCAGGCGCACCTTGATCGACTGGGCCAGGCGCGGGTTGTGGTCCAACAGGTCGGCCTCGCCGGTAAGGCTCAGCACCGCCTCGCGGGTTCGCCGCCACTCCTCGCTGATGCGGGCGAATACCCGGCCGGCCAGGGCCTGGTCCTCGACCAGGGCGGCGTAGCGCGCGGCGATCGGCAGGCTGGACTTGGCCATGACCATTTCCAGATTGGCGACCACCGAGCGGAAAAAGGGCGAGGCGGCGTAGAGGGCGCGCAGCTTGTCCAGGGCGGCCGGATCCTCCGCGCTGACCGCCTGCACCGCAGAGCCGAAGCCGAACCAGCCCGGCAGCATCACCCGCGATTGCGACCAGGAGAACACCCAGGGGATAGCCCGCAGGTCCTCGATCCGCGTCGAGGCCGTGCGTGAGGCGGGGCGGCTGCCGATCTTCAGGTCGGCGATCTCGACAAGGGGGGTCGACTGGCGGAAATAGGTCTCGAAGCCCGGGGTCTCATAGACCAGGTCGCGATAGGCGGCGAAGGCCTTGGCGCTGAGCGCCGAGAGCAGTTCGGCCTGGGCGCCGTCGGCGGCGTCCGGGTGGTCGGCGTAGCGGCCGAGCAGGGCGCCGGCGACGATGGTCTCCAGGCTGAGCAGGCCGGCCAGGGGGTGGCCGTATTTGGAAGCCACTACCTCGCCCTGTTCGGTGATGCGGATGCCGCGGTCAAGCGCCGCGGGCGGCAGGGCCTGGATGGCCTCGAAGCTGGGGCCCCCGCCGCGGCCCACCGCGCCGCCCCGGCCGTGGAAGGTGCGAAGGCCGATGCCCCGTTGGGCGAAGAGGGCCGACAGGCTGTTGATGGCGGTCCGGATCTCCCAGTTGGAGGTGACGTAGCCGCCGTCCTTGTTGCTGTCGGAATAGCCGATCATCACCTCTTGCAGGTCGCCCTGGCCGGCCAGCATGGCGCGGACCAGCGGCAGGTCGAAATAGGCGGCCATGATGGCGGCGCCGGACCTCAGGTCCTCGATGGTCTCGAACAGGGGCACGATGCGAAGGCCGCAGGTCGGCGGATCGCCCGGACGGTAGAGGCCGGCTTCCTTCAGGAGGATCGCCACCTCCAGCATGTCCGAGACGCTGGCGGCCTTGGAGATCACATAGTTGGCGATGGCGCCCTCGCCGAAGCGGGCGCGCAGAGCGGCCGCGGCGTCGACCACGCCCAGTTCCTTGGCGGTCTCCTCGGAATAGGCGCCGTAGGGCGAGCGCAGCATGCGCGGGCTGGCCAACTCCTGCGCCAGCAGGGCGACGCGCTGCGCCTCGGGCAGGGCGGCATAGTCGGCGGTGACGCCGGCCTTGCCCAGGAGCTCGGCCACCACGCGCTCGTGCACGTCGGAATTCTGGCGCAGGTCCATCACGGCCAGGTGGAAGCCGAAGCTGGCCACCGCCTCACGCAAGTCCGCCAGCCGCCCCTGGGCCAGGTCGGCGCCGCCGCCCAGGCTGAGCGAGCGGGCGACCACGTCCAGGTCGCCCATCAGTTCGGCCGGCGCTGAATAGGGCCTGGCCGGTAGGCTCGATGACCTCGCCGGCGCGCGGCCCAGCACCGCCGTCCGCGTCGCCGCCAGGCGCGCGTAGCAGCCGACCAGGGCGCGGCGGTAAGGCTCGTCGTCGCGGTTGTCGTTGTGGTCGCCGCTGGCCTTGGCGAGGTCGGCGAGGTCGGCGCTGATGGTGGCGAAGTCGGCCGAC
This sequence comes from Phenylobacterium montanum, assembly GCF_018135625.1. NCBI lineage: Bacteria > Pseudomonadati > Pseudomonadota > Alphaproteobacteria > Caulobacterales > Caulobacteraceae > Poindextera > Poindextera montana. The sequence continues at coordinate 1,998,407 of NZ_CP073078.1, read as the reverse complement.
AGCGACAGCTCCGAGCCCAGGGCGTGCAGTTCTTCCAGGAGGTGGTCCAGGATCAGCTCGCCCTGGTGGGTGACGGCGAAGGTCAGGGTGTCGGCGTTGACGAAGGGGTTGCCGTCGCGGTCGCCGCCGACCCAGGAGCCGACCTGGACGCAGGGCGCCAGCGGCCCCGTTGCGCCCAGGAGCCGGGCCAGGCGGCGCTTCAAGAGCGGCAGCTGCTTAAGGAAGGTCAGGCGGAAGATCGAGAGGGCGTTCTCGATCTCGTCGGTCACGTTCAGCCGCACCTGGCGCAGCATCCGGGTCTGCCACAGGGTGCGGATCTCGCGCTTCAGGTCCGCTTCCACGTCGGCGCGGTCGGTGGAGCGCATGCGACCGTCGGTCTGCTGCAGCAACTCGGCTATGGCCAGTTCGCGGTCGAGAATGCTCTTGCGGCGCACCTCGGTGGGGTGGGCGGTAAGGACGGGGGTCAGGACGGCGCGGTTCAAGAAGCCGATCGCCTCGTCGGCGGTGACGGCGCGGCTGGCGCCCAGCTCGGCGAACGGGTCGGTCAGGCTGGTCTGGCGGCGGGAATTGTGGTCGTCGGCGATATTGGCCAGCTGGGAGAAGATGGCGAAGCCGCGGATCAACAGGCGCGCCTGGTCCAGGGTCATGCCGTGCAGGATGTTCTCCAGCTCAGGGTCGGCCTCGCCCTGGCGGTGCTCGCCCACCGAGCGTTGGCGAATGTCCTCGATCAGGCTGAAGACTTGTTGCCCCTCCTGCTCGCGGATCACGTCGCCCAGGAGCCGTCCCAGAAGCCTGACGCCGCTGCGGCTCTCGCCGAGGGAGGTTTGCAGGGCGGTCATGCGTGGCGGCTTTCCGTAACGTGAAGCGAAGGGCGGCTACCCCCTAGTCTGTCGGCGTTCGCCGATCAATGGTCTGCGTCTTTCAGGTCCGGACTTCTCGGAGCTCTGACGAAATTCGAGGCTTTCAGCGCCCCTTGAACCGCGGCGCCCGCTTTTCCCGGAACGCGGCGACGCCTTCGCGCACGTCTTCGCTGGGATTGGTGACCATCACCGCCATCTGGGCGTCGACCAGGGAGGCTTCCAGGCTGGTCTCCATGGCCTTGGCCATCATCATCTTGGTCAGGCGCACGGCCAGGGGCGCCTTCAGGGCCAGATGTCCGCAAAAGGCCAGGGCCTGGGCTTCCAGCTCGGCGTCGGGGAAGACCTCGGTGACCAGGCCCAGCCGCTCTGCCCGCTCGGCGTCGTAGATCTCATGCAGCAGGCTCATGCGCAGGGCCTTGTCCAGGCCCATGGCGCGGGGAAACAGCCAGGCGCCGCCCTCGTCGGGCAACAGGCCCGCCTTGTTGCTGGTGTCGCCCAGCCGGGCAGTCTCGCCGGCGAAGCGGAAGTCGCAGGCTAGGGCGAGAGCCAGGCCCCCCGCCACGGCATAGCCGCGGATCACCGCCAAGCTCGGCTTGTCCAGGCGGCGCAGGGCCAGCACCACCGCCTGCATGCCGTCGCGCATCTCGCGCCCGTGGCCCATGGGCGAGGTGGCGACATGGCGCGAATGCTCGGGGTCGGCGCCGGAGATGTCGCCGCCGGTGCAGAAGGCGCGCTCGCCGGCGCCGGTCAGGATCAGCACCTTCAGGTCGTCATCGTCGGCGAACAGGGCGATGGCGGCCGAAAGCTCGCGGCACATCTGGAAGGTGTAGGCGTTCATCGCCTGAGGACGGTTCAGGGTGATGCGGGCGACTCCGGCGGCGGGCGCGTCGCAGGCGATGGTGTCGAAGCGGGTCTCGGCGAACATGGGGCGTCTCCGGCCTTGTCGTTTCAGGCGATCATCGACCCGGCAGGGCGGCCGCCGCAAGCGCTCGCTCAAATCGGTGCGCTTTCCGTTGCGGCGCAATTGTCACCGCCTGCGCCGGGAGCCTAGTCTCGCAAAAACATAGGGAGGCGCCGCGGATGACGGCCCAGGCTCATGGCTCGTTGAAGCCGATCGATCTGAAGGATCCGGACCTCTATGTGCCGGGAGTGCCCCATGAGACCTTCACCTGGCTGCGCGCCAATCAGCCGGTCTACTGGAACCCCGAGACCGACGGCGGGGCCGGCTTCTGGGCCCTGACGCGGCACGCCGACGTGGTGGCCGCGTCCACCGATCCGGCGACCTTCTCCTCGGCGCGAGAGAGCGGCGGGCACCGGATCTTCAACGAAAACGAATTCCCGGCCCAGGACATTGAGGCCTCGATGATCTCGATGGACCCGCCGCGGCATGTCGACTACCGGCGCATGGTCATGGGCGGCTTCACCCCGCCGCGCCTCAGAGACATGGAGGCGGGCATCCGCGCCCGCGCGGTCAACCTGATCGGGGCCATGATCGCCAGGAAGGCGCGCGAGGGCGGCCCGATCGACTTCGTCTCCGGCTTTTCCGCCCCTTACGCCATCCAGACCCTGGCCGAGCTGTTCGGCGTCTCCGAGGCCGACGGCGACAAGCTGTTCGAATGGTCGAACGCCGTGGTCGGCGAGGACGACCCTGAGTGCCGTGCGAGCCCGGAATACATGCAGGCCTGCATCCAGCAGATGGCCGGCTATTCCATGGGCCTGTGGCAGCTGCGCGCCGAGAGCGCCGGGGGCGACCTGATCTCCATGCTGGTCAAGGCAGCCCAGGAGGGGACCGAGATGAGCATTCCCCGCTACCTCTCGACCTTCATCCTGCTGGTGGTGGCGGGCAATGAGACCACCCGCAACTCGATCTCCGGCGGGCTGATCGCGCTGGATGAGAACCCGGAGCAGCGCGAGCGGGCCGTGGCCGACCCCAGCCTCTTGCCGCACATGGCGCAGGAGATCGTGCGCTGGGTCAGCCCGGTGCTGCACATGCGCCGCACCGCCATGCGGGACGTCGAGATCGGCGGCCAGCTGATCCGCCAAGGCGACAAGGTGGTCATGTGGTACCCCTCGGCCAATCGTGACGAGGCGGTGTTCGACGAGCCTTTCCGCTTCGACATCGGCCGTACGGCCAAACCCGGTGCGCCCAAGCACCTGGGCTTCGGCTTCGGCGAGCATGTGTGCCTGGGCCAGCGCCTGGCCGAACTGCAGCTGCGCGTGGCCTATGAAGAGCTGTTCGCCCGCCTGCCGAACCTCAAGCCGGCTGGGCCGCCCAGGCGGCTGCGGTCGAACTTCATCAACGGGATCAAGGAACTGCCGGTCACCTTCTAGAGGGCCGCGGGGAGGTGGGATGAGCGATCTGGTGCTGCGTGAGGACAGGGACGGGCTTGCGGTCCTGACCCTGAATCGGCCGGACAAGCTGAACGCGCTGAACGTCGAGCTGTTCGCCGCCCTGGAGGCCCATGTCGCCGCCCTGGAGGGCGAGACCGACCACATCGGCCTGGTGGTGGTGCGCGGCGCCGGGCGCTGCTTCTCCGCCGGTCACGACCTCGGCGACATCGCCACCGGCGAGAAGCTGCCGAGGCGCAACTTCCAGGCCGATATCATCGAGCGGCTGGCGGGCCTGCCCCAGCCGGTGATCAGCGCCGTGCACGGCCATTGCTACACCGGCGCCCTGGAGCTGGCCCTGGCTGGCGACCTGATCTTCGCCGCCGAGGGGGCCAAGTTCGGCGACACCCACGCCCGCTGGGCCCTGACCCCGGTCTGGGGCCTCAGCCAACGCCTTCCGCGCCGGGTCGGGACCTACAAGGCGCGCGAGATGATGTTCACCTGCCGCACCTATTCGGGACAGGAGGCGTTGGCCATGGGCCTGGCCAATTTCTGTGTGCCCGACGAGGCCTTCGAGGTCGAACTCGAGGCCCTGGCCCGCCAGATCCTGGCCAATTCCTGGTTCAGCCACCGGGCCAACAAGCGCCTGGTCACCCGCACCGACGGCCTGCCGCTGGCGGCCGGCCTGGCGCACGAGGTCTATCGCGGCGAAGGCGTCGGCCCGGACATGGCCGACCGCATAGCGGCGTTCACAAGCAAATCCCGCTGAGGAAGGGCCCAGCCATGCGTTTTCAGGACAAGGTCGCGGTGGTCACCGGCGGCGCCTCGGGCATCGGGGCCGCCACCGTGCGCCTGTTCGCCGCCGAGGGCGCCAAGGTGGTGGTCGTGGACATGAACGAAGGCCTGGGCCACGCCCTGACCGACGAACTGGACGAGGGGCGCACTCACTTCATCCGCTGCGACGTCAGCGATCGCGTGGCGCTCGAGGCCGCGGTCAAGGATTCCCACGACCGCTACGGTCGGCTGGACATCCTGTTCAACAACGCTGGCATCGGCTGTTTCGGCAAGACCCCGGACCTGGACCCCGAGGTCTGGGAGAAGGTGATCGCGGTCGATCTCAGCTCGGTGTTCTACGCCTGCCGCGCGGCGATCCCCTTGATGCGCGCGGCCGGGGGCGGGGTGATCGTCAACACCGCCTCGATCTCGGGCCTTGCCGGCGACTACGGCTTCACCGCCTACAACGCGGCCAAGGGGGCGGTGATCAACTACACCCGGGCGCTCGCCATCGACCATGCCCGCGAGGGAATCAGGGTCAACGCCCTCTGCCCCGGCCTGATCGACACGCCCCTGACCGCGGTGGCCAAGCAGATGTCCGGGGTGCTGGACGTGTGGCTGGAAGGCATCCCCATGGGCCGCGCCGGCACGCCGGAGGAGATGGCCAAGGTGGTCGCCTTCCTGGCCTCGGACGACGCTTCCTACGTCACCGGCGCGATCATGATCGCCGACGGCGGCGCGACGGCGGGGACGGGGCAGCCGGATTTGGCGAAGTTTTTGAAGCCGTAGGGACTAATCGGAGAGCCACCCCTTTCCTCATGCCGCCCGGCGCGCAAGCGATGGGCCTCGAAGCACGCGGCGGCGGACCGGTTGCGTGCTTCGAGGCCCGCTGTCGCGGGCGCCTCAGCATGAGGACCTGCGGTGCTGGGGGTGGCTAGTACGACCGCGGCATCCCCAGCGCATTCTGGGCTAGAAACGCCAGCACCAGGTTGGTCGAGATCGGGGCCACCTGGTAGAGGCGCGTTTCGCGGAACTTGCGTTCGATGTCGAACTCCTCGGCGAAGGCGAAGCCGCCGTGCGCCTGGACGCACGCCTCGGCGGCGGCCCAGGAGGCCTCGGAAGCCAGCATCTTGGCGATATTGGCTTCCTCGCCTGCGGTCAGGCCGGCGTCGAAGCGTTCGGCGGCGCGCTCGACCATCAGGGCGGCGGCGCGGTACTGGGCGTAGGCGCGGGCGATCGGGAACTGGACCCCCTGGTTGGCGCCGATCGGGCGGCCGAACACCTTGCGGTCGGTGACGTACTTGCTGGCCTTGTCGATGAACCATTGCGCATCGCCCAGGCACTCGGCGGCGATCAGGGTCCGCTCGGCGTTCATGCCGTCGAGGATGTATTTGAAACCCTTGCCTTCCTCGCCGATCAGGTTGTCGGCCGAGACCTCGACGCCGTCGAAGAACACCTCGGTGGTCGAGTGGTTCATCATGGTGCGGATCGGGCGGATGGTCAGGGTCCCGGCCTTGAGCGCAGCACTCATGTCGAGCATGAACACCGAAAGTCCGTCGCCCTTCTTGGCCACCTGGTCCTTCGGGGTCGTGCGGGCCAACAGGATCATGAAGTCGGAGTGCTCGGCCCGGCTGGTCCAGATCTTCTGGCCATTGACGACATAGCGGTCGCCGTCGCGCACGGCGGTGGTGGAGAGGGCCAAGGTCTCGGAGCCCGAGGTCGGCTCGGTGACGCCGAAGGCCTGCAGGCGGATCGCGCCCGAGGCGATGCCGGGCAGCCAGCGGTCCTTCTGCTCAGCCGTGCCGTGCTTGAGAATGGTGCCCATGGTGTACATCTGGGCGTGACAGGCGCCGGCGTTGCAGCCGGACTTGTGCACTTCTTGCAGGATCGCGGTGGCTGCTCTGAGGCCAAGGCCGCTGCCGCCGTATTCTTCGGGGATCAGGGCGCCCAGGAAGCCTTCCTCGGTCATGGCCCTGACGAAGGCGGTGGGGTAGGCGCGCTCGCGATCCAGTTCGCGCCAATACTCGCCGGGGAAGCGGGCGCAGAGGGCGGCGACGGAATCGCGGATTGCGGTCAGTTCGTCTTCGGTGGTGCTCATCTTCAGTCCTCTCGGCCGCGCGCCCAGCCGTGGCGGGCGATCTCCTCGGCGTGCTCGTTCATTTGCGGCGCCCTGGGGTTCGGCGCACCGGGCTCGTTGCGGAAGCGGATCGGGGTTCCGATCACCTCTGAGCCGTCCGCGTCGTGGCTCAGCATTCCACGCTCGGCCAGGAAGGGGTCGGCGAAGGCCTCGGCCAGGGTGCGCACGGGTGCGAAACAGACGTCCAGGCCCTCGAACCACTCTACCCAGTGGGCTTGCGTTTTGGTGGCGAAGGTCTGGCGGAAGAAAGCGCGCAGCGGCTCCTGGCCATCGCCGGGCGGCTGGCGCGCGAGGGGCAGCAGATCGAGGCGCCCGAGCTTGGCCAGGAGGTTCTCGGCGAACTTGATCTCCGAGCCGCCCAGGGCGATCCAGCGTTCGTCCAGGGTCTGGTAGAGACCGTACATGGCCGCCCCGCCCCAGAAGCGCGAGCGCATCAGCTCCGGCGCCTCGCCCCTGGCGAACACCGGGCCGGTGGCATGCGGGGTCCAGGCGATCACGCTGTCGAACATCGAGATGTCCACGAAATCGCCCCGGCCGGTCGTGGCGCGCCGATAGAGCGCCATCAGGATGCCGGAGAGCGCCGTCAGCGAAGAGAAGGCGTCGGCGATCAGGGCGCCCGGCATCACCGGCCGGCCGGCGCTGTCGGCGCCCAGGGGCAGGGTCCCGGCCAGGGCCTGCACGGCGAGGTCGTGGGCGGGGTTGTCCCTGTGCCGCCCTTCCTGGCCGAAGGCGCTCAGCGAAGCATAGACGATCGCCGGATTGATCGCGCTGACCGCCGCATAGCCCACGCCCAGCCGGTCGGCGACGCCGGGCCGGTAGGCCTCGACGATCACGTCGGCCTCGGCCGCCAGGCGCAGAAACAGGGCGCGCTGGTCCTCGTCCTTCAGGTTCAGCTGGATCGAGCGCTTGCCGCGCTGGGTGTTGCGGAAATAGACGGAAAGGCCGTTCTTGACCTCGCCGATCTCGCGGGTCGGCTCGCCGGCGCCCATCGGCTCGATCTTGATCACGTCGGCGCCGTGGTCGGCCAGCATCAGCGTGACCATCGGCCCCGGCAGGAACATCGACAGATCGAGAACCTTGAGGCCGGCGAGCTTCATCGTGGTGGCGCGGGTCCGAGGGCGAGGGGCGGGAGCGCCCCTTGTCGACCGCCGGACCCTACGTCAGCCAAGCGCCGAGATGAACCGTCGCGCTTCGCCCTACGGCCGGTCCTTCTTGGGGATGGCGGCGACCTCTTCCGGCGACAGCTTGGCGATCGACTTGACGAACAGGTGCTCGCGGAAGCCATGGCCGTCCGACACCGACATGTCGAGGTCGATGGGATAGCAGACGCTGTCCGGTCCCCGGACCTCGTTGACGATGTGCACATCGGGCCAGTGCAGCAGATTGGTGCCGCCGCTGAGCTCGATCTTGTAGACGTCGTGGGTGCGCACGCGCAGGTACATCACGTCGTTCCGGTCGCTGGCCGCGGTCCAGTTCTGCCAGTCGCGGATGTAGAAGCACTTGTCGAGATGGTTCGACGGCTGGGCCGGGGCCGCGGGCGCGTCGGCCATCGCAGCGCCGCCGAAAACCAGGGCGCCGGCGGCGATCAGCCCGGCCGGCAGGACGCCTTTGAACACGGACATGGTGACCTCACAAATCCTAGCCCCGCTGTGCTGAGATTGGGCGTCAATCCCGGCTTGTCAATCTCCGGTTCAACGCTCCTGTTCAACCCTGGCGAGGCGGCGCGCGGCGCGCTAGATGAGAGCTGCAGCGCCTGATGCGAGACCCGAGACCGACCGTGAGCGAAAACGCCTCTTCCGGCCGCAAATCCTGGTGGACGTGGATCCGGGTCAGCGAGGTGGTGGGGGTGATCGCGGTGATCATCGCCATCCTCAATTTCTGGGACAGCCACCAGGAGCGCAAGGCGACCGACCAGGCGCGCCAGGCCGCCGACCAGCGCGCGGCGATCGCCCCCGCCTTCGTGCTGGTGGCGGCCGCCGACGCGAACGGGGAGCGCATCCGCCTGACGCCGGTCCACGCCGACCAGCCGATCCAGAGCCAGCAGTTCATCTTCCCGACTGAAATCCGGGCTCAGCCGGTCGAGACCGCCGGCTCGGCCCGCATCGAGGCCAGCTGGTTCGAAGAGGGCCTGCGCAAGGCGGCGGGCAAGGGGGGCGGTGACGCGGGCGATCGCCGCCTGCCTGTTGGGGTCACCACCACCTATCTGGCCGACGGCGACACCCGCATCGACAAGGCCGTCTATGACATCGGCTATCGGCTGGAGCCGCGCATGCTGCGTTCGGACCGGGTGGTGCTGGTGGGGCTCAGCATCGCGCATCGCAACGTGCGCGGCGATCTGAAGGCTGCGGTCGAACAGGCCTACAAGGCGCGCTAGGCCGGAGGGACAATTCGGCGGGGCGGGGTGACAATCCTTCGGTTGCGCCTGAGCCGCCGGGGCGCTCTAACTGAGCCATGTCCGCATCGCCAGAAATCCTGCAAGCCGTGGCCGAGCGCATGTCCCGGGAATGTCCCCAGGCCGTGGCGCTGGGCATGACCACCATAGCTCTCGAGCCCGACGTCGCCGTCCTGACGGTTCCCTACGGCCCCGACCTGATCGGCGACCCCGACACCGGGGTGATCGCCGGCGGAGTGGTCACCACCCTACTGGACCACGCCTGCGGCCAGTCGGTGATGGCGGCCCTGGGCGCACCCCAGGGCATCGCGACCCTGGACCTGCGCATCGACTACATGCGAGCGGCCGAGCCGGGCCTGGACATTTTCGCCCGCGCCCACTGCTACCGCATCACCCACTCGATCGCCTTCGTCCGCGCCACCGCCTACGACCGTGATCTGGAGGATCCGGTGGCGACGGCCCAGGCGGCCTTCATGCTGACCGGCCTGCCGCCGGTCTATGCGCAGAAGGCGGGAGACCCGGCATGAGCGAGGAGGCTGCCGAACGTTTGCGCGCCACCCTGGCCCGCATCCCCTATGCCCGCTTCCTCGGCCTGCGCGCCGAGCTGGCCGGGGACGAAATGACGGTGATCCTGCCCTACGCCCCGCGCCTGATCGGCAACGTCACCCTGCCGGCCCTGCACGGCGGGGTGCTGGGGGCCTTGATGGAGATGACCGCCCTGGCCCAGCTGTCGCTCAGCGAGGGTCTGGCCCGCCAGCCCAAGCCGATCGACATCACCATCGGCTATCTGCGCAGCGGCCGGCCGGTGGAGACCTATGCCCGGGCCGAAATCAAGCGCGTCGGTCGCCGCGTGGCCAACGTCTATGTCGAGGCCTGGCAGGAGGCGCGGGCCAAGCCGATCGCCAACCTGCACGGCCATTTCCACGTCACCCCGGCCGAGGGGGGCTGAAGCATGGCCGACGACTTCTTCACCCTCGCCCGCCCGCCCATGACCCCGGCCCTGGTTGTGCGGCGCGAGGCGCTGCTGGCCAATCTGAAGGCGATGCAGGGCTTTTGCGACGCCGCCGGCGTGGCCCTGCGCGCCCACGGCAAGATGCACAAGTGCTCGACCCTCGGCCGGCTGCAGGTCGATCTGGGGGCCAAGGGCCTGTGCTGCCAGACGGTGGGCGAGGCCGAGACCTACGCCGCGGCGGGAATCAAGGACCTGCTGGTCACCGCGCCCATTCCGCCCTGGGGACCGGCGCGGCTGGCGACCCTGGCCAAGGGCGGGACGGACATCGCCTGCGTCGCCGACGACGCGGGCCAGATCGAGCGGCTGTCCGCGGCGGCGGTCGCGGCGGGCATAACCATCCGGGTGGTGATCGACCTCGACCTCGGCCTGCACCGCGCCGGCGCGGCGCCGGATCAGGCTGTGGCCCTGGCGCGGGCGGCGAGCGCGGCGCCGGGCCTCAGCTTCGCGGGCATCCAGGCCTATCTCGGCCACCTGCAGCACCTGCCCGACATCGCCCAGCGGCGCGCGGCGGACGAGGCGGCGCTCGTCCGGCTGAAGGCGGTCGTGACCGAGCTGACCGAGGCGGGGCTCGCGCCCGGCATCGTCACCGGCGGGGGCACCGGGACCTATGTCACCGACCTGGCGTCGGGCGTGTTCAACGAGATCCAGGCCGGCTCCTACGCCTTCATGGACGTGGAATACGGCGACTGCGGCGCGCCGGACGGGGGCGAATGGCCGTTCCGCCCGGCCCTGTTCGTGGCCGCCAGCGTGGTCTCGGCGCGGCACAAGACCCACGTCAGCATCGATGCGGGCCTCAAGGCCTTCAGCGTCGACGGCCCCGCCGCGCGTGTCCTCGCCGGCGCCGCCCCGGGATCGCGCTGGCGCTCCATGGGCGACGAGCATGGCGCGATCTTCCATCCCTCGGCGCCGGAGGCGATGAAGGCGGCCGGCGGGCCCGACCCGATCGGCGCCCTCGACGCCGACCCGGCCTTTCCCTGGCCCGCCGATGCGCCCCGGTCCGGCGACGTGGTCTGGCTGCAGCCCGGCCACTGCGACCCGACGGTCAATCTCTACGACGCTCTCTATGTGGCCGACGAGGACGGCCGGATAGAGCTCTGGCCCGTCGACGCCCGGCGGCGAAATGCCCTCTAACCTTCAGATCCACCTATGAAACCATCCCCCTGAAATCCGCTCATCCCGGCGAATGCCGGGACCCAGATCACAAAGCGCCGGCCGAGCCGGTTGTCCTGAACACCTTGCCAAATAGGCGCCATACGATCTGGGTCCCGGCATTCGCCGGGATGAGCGGGTTGGGGGGAATCCAGTCCGAGTTCAACAGAGCAGTCCCATGACCGAGACCCTGATCCCCCTGGCCGACTTCGAGGCCGCCCGGACCCGCATCGCGCCCTATGTGAACCCGACCCCGCTGGTCGCCATCACGCCGGAGGGCCTGCGGCTGAAGGCCGAGAGCCTGCACCCGATCGGGGCGTTCAAGATCCGGGGCGCCTTCAACGCCATCCTGTCGCTGAGCGACGAGGAGCGCGCCCGCGGCGTGATCGCCTTTTCCAGCGGCAACCACGCCCAGGCCGTCTCCTATGCCGCCAACCGGCTGGGCGTTAAGGCCGTCATCGTCATGCCCAACAACGCCCCCAAGGCCAAGCTGGAGGGCACCCGCCGCTGGGGCGCCGAGGTGATCACAGTGGGCGGCTCCAGCCACGAGCGGATGCTGCACGCCAAGGCGATCCAGGCCGAGCACGGCTACGCCCTAGTCCCGCCCTACGATCTTCTGACCATCATGCAGGGGACCGGGACCATCGGCCTGGAGATCCTGGATCAAGCGCCCGACGCCCTGGTGGTCTATACCCCCGTTTCCGGCGGCGGCCTGTTGGGCGGGGTCTCGGCGGCGATCAAGCAAGCCCGGCCGGGGGTCAAGGTGATCGGGGTCGAGCCGGAACTGGCCAACGACGCCTGGCAGTCGTTCAAGGCCGGCCACATCGTCGGCCTGACCGCCGAGGAGACCGCCCGCACCATCGCCGACGGCCTGCGGGTGCAGCAGGTGGGCGACCTGACCTGGCCGCATATCAGGACCTATGTCGACGAGATCGTCACGGTCACCGAAGCCGAGATCAAGGCCGCCATGCGCCTGATCGCCACCGGCGCCAAGCTTCTGGCCGAGCCCAGCGGGGCGGTCTCGACGGCGGGCGCGCTCAAGCGCGGCGGCGACCTGACCAAGGCCGTGGCAGTGCTCAGCGGCGGCAACGTGGACCTGGACGTGCTGGCGGGGATTTTGGCGGAGTAACTTCAGCCGCTCATCCCCGCGAAGGCGGGGATCCAGATTCATCCACCAGCTTGTGGACGCGGCCCCTGGGTCCCCGCCTTCGCGGGGATGAGCGGAAAAGAGGTAGCCAACCCCCGCCCAATCAGCTTAGGTGACCGCCGATAACCAATCCGAGCCGGAGCCTCGTCCGGCCGAGCGAAACGGGAGCGAAACCATGGGTCGGGTCAGCGGCAAGGTCGCCTTGGTCACGGGCGGAGCCAGCGGCATCGGGCGCGGCTGCGCCGAGGTGCTGGCGGCCGAGGGCGCGATCGTGGTGGTCACCGACGTGCAGGTCCCGATGGGCCTGGAGGTGGTGGACGGCATCAAGGCCGCCGGCGGCCAGGCCGTGTTCCGCGAGCAGAACGTGACCAGCGAGGACGTCTGGCGCGACACCATCGCCGCCGTCGACGAGCAGTTCGGCCGCCTGGACATCCTGGTCAACAACGCCGGCATCGGCATCGGCGGGCCGATCACCGAGATGACCCTGGAGGACTGGCGCAAGCAGCAGGCGATCAATGTCGAGGGGGTGTTCTTAGGCACCAAGCACGCCCTGCCGCTGATGCGCCGCGGCGGCGGCGGCTCGATCATCAACATCTCCTCGCTGGCGGGGCTGAACGGGGCGCCGAACCTGGCCGCCTATTGCGCCACCAAGGGCGCGGTGCGGCTGTTCAGTAAGGCCGTGGCCCTGGAATGCGCAGGCCTGAGGGACGGGGTGCGGGTCAATTCCGTGCACCCCGGCATCATCGAGACCCCGATCTGGGACGGCATCTCGGCCACCACGGCCGCCATGGGCACGGGCGCCAACCGCATCGACCTCGACGCCGTCTCGGCCATGGCCACCCCCCTGGGCGTCAAGGGCTTCCCGGCCGACATCGCCAACGGGGTCCTCTACCTGGCCTCGGACGAGAGCCGCTACGTGACGGGGACGGAGCTGGTGATCGATGGGGGGATGCACGCGCGGTAGGGGTGGCTACAGAACAAATTCCCAGAGGACGTCGGCGACTGGGCGACCGGTCTCCGACTTCAGCAGTTCGATCTCGCTTCTGAGGTCGCTCGATAAACGTGAAAATCCGATGATCCGCACCGTGAAAGGCGGTTCGACAGCGTTCATGTCGCCGTAGACGATCGAGTCCACGCAGGCATTGATGCTGTGGCCGTGCCACTCGGGAGCGCCGAGTGCCTTCAGCAACGCGCCGTAGAGATCATCGTATGTCTTCCAATGGGTCGCGTGCAGGATGATCAGCTTCTCTGGCGCGTCACCTTGCCCGGCCATAGTCTCTCACCGCCCCCGCTCCGGATACAACCCCACCAACCCCGCCTCACTCGCCGCACACACCCCCCGCTCGGTGATCAACCCCGTCACCAGCCGCGCCGGGGTCACGTCGAAGCCGTAGTTAGCGGCGGGGCTGCCGGGGGCGGCGATGTCGACGGCGGCCAGGCTCCCGTCCGGCAGGCGGCCGGTGATGCGGGTCAGTTCGGTAGGGTCGCGCTGTTCGATGGGGATTTGGGCGATCCCGTCGGTCAGGGTCCAGTCGATGGTCGAGCCAGGCAGGGCGACATAAAAGGGCACGCCATTGTCCTGGGCCGCCAGGGCCTTGAGATAGGTGCCGATCTTGTTGGCCACGTCGCCGGTGCGGGTGGTGCGGTCCGTGCCGACGATGCAGAGGTCGACCTGGCCGTGCTGCATCAGGTGGCCGCCGGTGTTGTCGGCGATGATGGTGTGGGCCACGCCCTGCTGGCCAAGCTCGAAGGCGGTCAGGCTGGCGCCCTGGTTGCGCGGCCGGGTCTCGTCGACCCAGACATGAACGTCGATCCCGGCCTGTTGCGCCGCATAGATCGGGGCGATGGCCGTGCCCCAGTCGACGCAGGCCAGCCAGCCGGCGTTGCAATGGGTCAGGACGTTGACCCGCCCGCCGCCCTTCTTCTCGCGCGCCGCCTCGATCAGGGCCAAGCCATGGCGGCCGATGGCTCTGCAGGTCTCCACGTCCTCGTCGCAGATGGCGGCGGCCTCGGCATAGGCGATCTCGCGGCGGTCGGTAGGCGGGGCGTGCAGCACCTTGGCCAGCATGCGGTCCACCGCCCAGGCCAGGTTGACGGCGGTGGGGCGGGTGGCCTTCAGCGTGCGGCCGGCCTCCTCCAGGTCGGCCTTGGTGTGGTCGCCGCGCGTGACCAGGGCCAGGCCATAGGCGGCGGTGGCGCCGATCAGGGGCGCGCCGCGGACCTGCATGTCCTTGATGGCCCGGGCGGCGTGGTCGAGGGTCTTCAGGCGCACGACCTCGACCCGGTGGGGCAGGAGGGTCTGGTCGAAGATCTCCACATCGCCCGAGCCGTCGGCGGCGGGCCAGAGGGTGCGGGTAGGGGCGCCGTTGATTTTCATGGGGCTACTGCTGTTCAACCGCTCATCCCGGCGAATGCCGGGACCCAGATCCTATGGCGCAGGATTGGGGGCGCTAGCAATGAGGGACATCTGCAGGCCTGGCGCTTTACGATCTGGGTCCCGGCATTCGCCGGTATGAGCGGATTTTCAAGCCCCCTCCAGCGCCGTGCCGATCAGCTTCTTGGCCTCGAAGCCCTGCCAGATCAGCAGGGCCGGCAGGCCGATGGCGAGGTCGCGGGCGCGCTTGATCAGGGAGAGGGCGAGCGCCATGTCGGGCTGCAGGCCGAACAGGGGGCCGACCAGGGCGTAGCCAGCTTCCTGCACGCCGATGGCCATGGGGGCGGCGAAGGCGGCGCTGCGCACGGCGCCCAAGAGGCTCTCGATGGCCAGGACCTCGGCCAGGCCCAGCTCGACGCCCGTGAGGCGCAGGGCGATCCACGAGCCGGTGGCGCTGGCGGTCCAGGCGGCCAGGTGCAGGGCCGAGGCGGCGGCGATGCGGCCCGGCCGCTCATAGAGGGCGTTCATCGCCTGGGCCACGGCCGAGGCGTGGGCGACCGAGGAGGGCAGGAAGCGCTCGGCCAGCTTTTCCAGGAGACGGCCGCTCTTCCTCTGCAGCACGATGAAGGCGCCGGCGCCCACGGCCAGCAGCACCAGGCCCACGACCGAGGCCCAGACCAGACCGTCGTGCGCCGACTTGTGCCCCAGCCGGATGACCAGGACGGTGATGCCAATGCCGATGAAGGCGATCTGGGCCAGAAGCTCGCAGGTGGCGTCGACGACCGTGGTGGCGAACGATTCGGTGGCGCCGACCCCGTGCAGGATCGCCGCCCGGGCGCCGATGACGAAGCCGCCGAACTGCGACAGCGGCAGATGCTCGGCCGCCGCGTCGCGCACCATTCGCGCCCAGACGAACACGCCGAACTTGGCCGGCGGCTGGTCGGCTAGCACGAACCAGGCGCTGCCCAGGATCAGGATCGGCAGGACGGAGTAGGCCAGGAGAGCGGCGAAGCTGTGCCAGCCGATGGCGGCCAGGGCATGCAGCACCTGGCCCACGCCGAAATAGCCGATGACCGCCGTCGCCAGGATCAGGCCGAGGACGATGGCGATAAGGACGCCGAGCTTCATGCGACGGGCTCGCGAGGGCTGGTGGAATCCAGGAAATCCATAAAGCGGCCGCGCCGGATTGTCTCGTCCGCCGCGGCGCCGATCGCCGCGGGGGACAGCAGCGCCGCCAGCTCGTCGGCGTAGCGATAGCCAGGTGCGGAGCCGGAGTAGGAACCGGTCGCCGGATGCAGATAGATCTCGCTCAGGCCCTCGGGAAGGTGGGCTATCATCCCGGCCAGCCGCTCGGCGGTCACGGCGCCGGACCAGGCCAGGCCGAACACGCTGTCCGGGACCTGGACGCCCGCCCGGCGGAAGCGGTCGCGGGCGAGGCCGGCCCACAGATCGACCACGGTGTTGGCCGGATAGGCGCCCGGCTCGACCTTCGCCAGCACCGCGCGCGGCTCGATCGGCAGGCGCGCGGCGCGCATGCCGAACCTCTTGCCGACCTTCAGGATGGCGCCGGCTATGGTCGGGTGCAGGTGAAAGTGCTTGTGGGCGTTGACGTGGTCGAGGCGCAGGCCGGTGGCGGCGAAGGCCTCGAACTGGGCGGTGACCTCGGCCAGCAGCTGGGCTCTGGCGGCGGGGTTGAAGAACAGGTTGACCCCGGCCCCAACCATGTCGGTGCGGAAATGGCCTGTAGAGTCCACCAGAGCCGGGACCTGCTCGGGCGGCAGGGCCGGCCTGCCCTCGACCAGCACCACATGCAGGCCGACGCCCAGATTCGGCAGGCGGCGGGCGCGCTCCACAGCGTCCGCAGCGCCGGGGGCGGCGACCATCAGGCTGGCGGCGGTCAGGGCGCCTTGGGTGTGCGCCTGCTCGACCGCCTCGTTCACCTCCAGCGAGGCGCCGAAGTCGTCGGAGGTGATGACGAGGTGTTTCATCAAACCCTTCCCCCCTTGCGGGGGAAGGAGGGGCCCGTTCGCGCAGCGAATGGGAGGATGAGGGGTCGCGCCGGCCCCTCGGTCATGTCGTCTCAGCTTTGTCGGGGTGGGCCATTAGTCCGCCATGAGTGAAACGAGGGGCGAAGCGGCATGAGCCGGTGCGACCCCTCATCCTCCCACGGCTTTGCCGCGGGCCCCTCCTTCTCCCGCAAGGGGAGAAGGAAACTAAGCCGCCGCCTTCTTGCGCTCGCGCAGGAAGTCGAAGAACTCGACCCCTTCGCGCAGGCGGCGCTTCATCATGTCCGGGCTCATGACCATTTCGCCCACGATCGAGCCAATCTTGCCGGCGCGGAAGTAGAAGCTTTTGTAGAAGGTCTCGACCGAGGTGAAGATCTCGTCGTGGCTGAGGTGCGGGTAGTGCAGCGGCGCGATCTGGATGCCATGGTCGTCGACCAGTTCGGCGTTCTCCGCGTCCAGCCAGCCATTCTGGGTCGCCTGATTGTAGAGGAAGGTGCCCGGATAGGGCGCGGCCAGCGAGACCTGGATGGTGTGCGGGTTGATCTTGGCCGCCCAGCGAATGGTTTCCTGAATGGTCTCCTTGGTCTCGCCCGGCAGGCCCAGGATGAAGGTGCCGTGGATGGCGATGCCCAGCTCGTGGCAGTCCTTGGTGAACTTCTCGGCCACCTCGACCCGCATGCCCTTCTTGATGTTGTGCAGGATCTGCTGGTTGCCGCTCTCGTAGCCGACCAGCAGCAGGCGAAGGCCGCCGTCCTTCAACTTCTTCAGGGTCTCGCGCGGCACATTGGCCTTGGCGTTGCACGACCAGGTCACGCCCAGCTTGCCCAGCTCCTTGGCGATGGCCTCGGCGCGCGGCAGGTCGTCCGTGAAGGTGTCGTCGTCGAAGAAGAATTCCTTGGTCTGCGGGAACGCCTTCATCGCCCATTTGATCTCTTCGATCACGTGGCCGACGCTGCGGGTGCGATAGCGGTGCCCGCCCACGGTCTGCGGCCACAGGCAGAAGGTGCAGCGCGATTTGCAGCCGCGGCCGGTATAGATCGAGATGTAGGGGTGCTTCAGATAGCCGATGAAGTAGTTCTCCATCACCAGGTCGCGCTTATAGACCGGGGTGACGAAGGGCAGGCTGTCCATGTCCTCCAGGATCGCGCGTTCGTCGTTGTGCACGATCACGCCCTGGCTGTTGCGATAGCTCAGGCCCTTGATGTCCGACCAGGAAACGCCGTCGGCCACTTCCTTGATGGTGAAGTCGAACTCGTTGCGGGCGACGAAGTCCACCGCCGGCGCCTTGAGCATGCTGCCCTCGGCGTCGACCGCGACCTTGGCCCCGATCAGGCCGGCCTTGAGGTTCGGGTTGACCGCCTTCATCGCCTCGATGGTCTTCACGTCCGAGGCGAAGGAGGGGACCGAGGTGTGCAGAACCAGAAGGTCGTGGTCCTTGGCCATAGGCAGGACGTCGTTCAGGGTCTGCTTGTGCGGCGGGGCGTCGACCAGCTTGGAGTTCTCGACCAGCGCGGCCGGCTGGGCCAGCCAGGTCGGGTACCAGAACGACTTGATCTCCCGCTTGGCCTGGTAGCGGGAGCCGGCGCCGCCATCGAAGCCGTCGAAGGAGGGGGCCTGCATGAAAAGCGTGCGCATCAACTCTTCTTCCTTAGAGGGGCGCCAGGACACCGTCCGGCCCCACACGATATCGACGCCCCCGCCAAGAGACCGAGGCGCCCGTCAGGCTCACCAGGAACACGACGAACGACAGCGCGTCTCGTAGCGGCAACAGCCAAAAGGCGCCAGCCCTGGCTCCGGTCGCTGCATCGATGCGCCGCTTAAGAATGAGGCGAGATAGCAGGATCGCAAGCCCGAGGGCCAGAGACAGGGGTGAAAAACGTAAGAGTGTGGCGCCGATGAGGCCCCAGGGGATGGCGTAGGTGACGATCGAGCCGAAATAGCCGGCGACTTCGATGAGCCGGATGGTGCGGCCCCAGCGAATCTCGTGGCCCATCAGGGCGGTCAGCGACGGCTCATAGCTGGAATGGCCCAGGATCAAGGGCGGTCGTGCGATTCGCAGGGACAGGGCGCGCACGGCGCGGCCGATCTCGAAATCGTCGGCCAAGTGGTCCCTGAAGGCTTCGAAGCCGCCGATTCGGGCCAGGGTTTCGCGCGTCAGGGCCAGGGTCGAGCCCATGCTGGGCTCGGCGAGGCCGAACCCGGCGCCGAGGGCGGCGTTGGGCAGGAATTGGTAGCTGAGGGCCATGGCCGCGAGGGTGGGCCACAGGCCGGGCCGGGGGGCGCCGCGATAGAGGCAGGTGACCAGGCCGACGCCCGGCTCGGCCAGGGCGCCCGTGACCTGGTCCAGATAGTCCGGCGGGACAAGCATGTCGCTGTCGCTGAGGACGAGGAGGTCGTGCTTCGCCGCCCGGGCGAGGTTGATGACGTTGGAGATCTTGCGGTTGGCGCCGTGCTCGGCGTTGTCGATGACGACCGTGATGTCGAGGTCCGGGTAGGCGGCCTGGAGTCGCTGGACGACCTCCAGCGCCGGATCGGCGGGGTCCTGCAGGCCGAACACGATCTGCACCGGGCCGGCATAGGCCTGGCCGCAGAAGCTGTCCAAGGCCTGTTGGAGGCCGGGTTCCGAGCCGCTGAGGGGCTTGAGGATCGACACCGGCGGCGATGCCGGCTGCGGTGGCGGGCGGCGGGCGAAGCGGACCACCATCTCGGCGGCGACCAGGGCGTAGAGGGCGCCCACGAGGCCGAGGGCGAGGCAGAGCCAGCCGAGGACGGGGGCGATCAGGCTCAAAGTGTTCCAGTCGCCCTCAGCTTTCGCGGCCGATCAGATACCACGGCAGGGCCTCCAGCGGGGCGGCGGCGGGGCCATAGATGGCCACCGCGTCTTGCGCCGACCTGGCCAGGGCCTCGGCCTGGTCGCGTGCGCCGTCGACGCCATAGATCGAGACCAGGGTCGCCTTGCCCTGGTCCTTGTCCTTGCCCACCGCCTTGCCGGCGGCCTCGGCGGTGCTGGTCTCGTCGATCAGGTCGTCGGTGATCTGGAAAGCGAGGCCGAAGTCGCGGGCGTAGCCCCTGAGGCGCTCGCGGTCCTCGGGCCCGCGCTGGCCCAGGATCGCCCCGGCCTCGCAGGCGAATTCGAACAGGGCGCCGGTCTTCATCCGCTGCAGCAGGATCACCTCGTCCGGGCCGTGGCTCTGGTTC
Organism: Phenylobacterium montanum; assembly: GCF_018135625.1. Lineage (NCBI taxonomy): Bacteria > Pseudomonadati > Pseudomonadota > Alphaproteobacteria > Caulobacterales > Caulobacteraceae > Poindextera > Poindextera montana. Next base: position 1,979,030 of record NZ_CP073078.1, on the reverse strand, counting down.
GGGGCGTCGATGTCCATCATCTGGCCGCCGATCATGCCTTCCGAGCCGCCGGCGCGGGCCAGGAGCGCCACGAGCTGGCAACGGACCTCGGCCGAGGGGTGGGTGGCGGGATCGGCCAGGATCTCAAAGGCCAGGGTCAAGAGCGCGTCGCCCGCGAGGACCGCGGTGGCCTCGTCGAACTTCTTGTGGGTCGTAGGCTGGCCGCGGCGCAGGTCGTCGTCGTCCATGCAGGGCAGGTCGTCATGCACCAGGGAATAGGTGTGCAGGGCCTCGATCGCGGCGCCGACCCGCAAGGCGCGCCCCTGCGGCACGTCGAACAGGGCGCTGGAGGCCAGGACCAGGAAGGGCCGCAGCCGCTTGCCGCCGGCGAACACGGCGTAGCGCATCGCCTCCTGAGCCCGAGCATGGTAGCCGGCGGGCAGGGGCAGAAGGCTTTCGAGCGCGGCGTCGGTCAGGCGGGCGGCCTCGGTCAGGGCCGTCTTCAGGGCCGCCTGGGATTTGGGATCGCTGGACACGGCGGAGGGCCTCCAAACTGACGCGAAGCGCCTAATGGCGAGGCTCTGGGCCCATGGCAAGCCTCGCGCGCAAAATGTGGCGCCTGCGCAACAATCAGTTCGGATATTTTGCGTGTGATTCTCATGGCGAATTGCCGCGACGAAGTCTGGCCATACATGATTGCGGCTCGCAGACAGCCCCGCCTGGGCGATGCATTCGATTCGCGTGCGAGCGTCGCTTTGAGTTTGAACAGGTGCGTAAAGGGGCGAATAGCGCTACATGCGTAGAGGACTAGGACGAAATGCGGATCTCGCGGCCCCGATGATGGGCGGCGCGAGCCCCCCCAATGATCGCGTCCCGTCGAACCGGAGAGATGTGATGCGAGTAATCCTGGCCCAGCCTCGCGGCTTCTGCGCGGGCGTCGTGCGGGCCATCGATATTGTCGAGAAGGCGATCGAGAAGTTCGGCGCGCCGGTCTATGTGCGCCACGAGATCGTGCACAACCGGCATGTGGTCGAGAACCTGAAGGCCAAGGGCGCGGTGTTCGTCGAGGAAGTCGACGAGATTCCGGACGGCGCCACCACCGTGTTCAGCGCCCACGGCGTCGCCCAGTCGGTGGTCGAGCATGCGCGCGAGCGCGGCCTGCCGGTGCTGGATGCGACCTGCCCGCTGGTTTCCAAGGTTCACGCCCAGGCCCGCCGCTATGTCTCCAAGGGCCGCACCCTGATCCTGATCGGCCATGCCGGCCACCCGGAGGTCGAGGGCACCATGGGCCAGGTCGACGCTCCGGTGCATCTGGTCTCGACCACCGAGGACGTGGCCGCCCTGGACCTCGCCGCCGACGAACCGATCAGCTACGTCACCCAGACCACGCTCAGCGTCGACGACACCCGCGACGTGATCGACGCCCTCAGAGCCCGCTTCACCAATATCGTCGGGCCGGACATCTCGGACATCTGCTACGCCACCCAGCATCGCCAGACGGCGGTGCGCGACCTGTGCAAGGTGGCGGACATGCTGCTGGTGGTGGGCTCGACCAAGAGCTCCAACTCCAACCGCCTGTGTGAGATCGGCCGCGAAGAGGGCCTGCCCAGCTACCTGATCGCCGACAGCGACGATCTCGACCCGAAATGGCTGGAAGGGGTCAAGGCTGTGGGCCTGACCGCCGGCGCCTCGGCGCCTGAGGAACTGATCATCGAGGTGATCGAAGCTTTGCGCCGGCTGGGGCCGGTCGAGCTTCAGCACCTGGACGGGGTCGAGGAGAATATCGAGTTCCGGGTGCCTGCAATCCTGCGCTCGCGCGCAAAGGAAGCAGCTGCCTAGCTTTCAGGGCTCCATCGCCCTATTTGGACAGTTTGTGATTTTCGAAGGACTTTGACGGATGGCCATCCCTCTTGGGCAGGCGGCTCGGATCGGCGCCTACATCGCCAAGAAGCATCTGACGGGCGTCAAGCGCTATCCGCTGGTGCTGATGCTGGAGCCGCTCTACCGGTGCAACCTGGCCTGCGCCGGCTGCGGTAAGATCGACTACCCGGACGAAATCCTGAACCAGCGCCTGACCTTCGACCAATGCATGCAGGCGATCGACGAGTGCGGCGCGCCGGTGGTCTCCATCGCCGGCGGCGAGCCCCTGCTGCACAACGACCTGCCGCGGATCGTGAAGGGCTTCCTGGCGCGCAAGAAGTTCGTGATCCTGTGCACCAACGCCCTCCTGCTGAAGAAGAAGATCGACCAGTACGAGCCGAGCCCGGGCTTCACCTGGTCCATCCACCTGGACGGCGACAAGGTCATGCACGACAAGTCGGTCTGCCAGGACGGGGTCTATGAGACCGCGGTCGAGGCGATCCAGCTGGCCAAGTCCAAGGGCTTTCAGGTCTCGATCAACTGCACCCTGTTCCAGGGCGCCGACCCCGCGCGGGTGGCCCAGTTCTTCGATGAGATGATGGCCCTGGGCCTGGACGGCATCACCGTCTCGCCGGGCTACGCCTATGAGCGCGCGCCGGACCAGGAGCACTTCCTGAACCGGACCAAGACCAAGCAGCTGTTCCGCGACATCCTTTCCCGCGGCAAGGGCGGCAAGGCCTGGGCCTTCACCCAGTCGACCATGTTCCTGAACTTCCTGGCCGGCAACGAAGCCTATGGCTGCACGCCCTGGGGCAATCCGACCCGCACCGTGTTCGGCTGGCAGCGGCCCTGCTACCTGCTCGGCGAAGGCTACGCCAAGACCTTCAAGGAGCTGATGGAAGAGACCGACTGGGACGCCTATGGCGTCGGCAACTACGAAAAGTGCGCCGACTGCATGGTCCATTCCGGCTTCGAGGCCTCGGCGGTGCAGGACATCGCCAAGCACCCGCTGAAGGCCTTGGGCGTCACCCTGCGCGGCGTGCGCACCGACGGCCCGATGGCCAAGGACATCTCGATCGACAACCAGCGCCCGGCCAAGGACTTCTTCTCCGGCCATGTGGAAAAGAAGCTGGCCGAGATCCGCGCCAAGAACCCCCGGGCGTCGAAAAAGGTGGTCAACGTCGAGGAAGTCTGAGGTCCCGACCTGATCCGGGAGGCGCGTTGTTGGTTCTTGCTGTCCTGCAGCGCCTCCGGTTCCTGGCGGTCCTTGTCTTCGCTCTGGGCGCTTTCGGTGAGGGCGCGCAGGCGGCCGATGCGCCGTCACGCGCGCCGCTGATCCTGATCTCGATCGACGGCTTTCGCTGGGACTATCTGAACCGCGGCGTCTCGCCCAACCTCACCGCGCTTGCGGCCGGCGGGGTGCGGGCCGAGCGGATGCTGCCGTCCTTCCCCTCGATCACCTTCCCCAATCACTACACCCTGGTCACCGGCCTCTACCCCGACCACCACGGGGTGGTGGCCAACACCTTCGAGGACCCGGCCGCGCCTGGCGGGGTGTTCCACATGTCCAGCAAGGATGAGGTCTGGTGGGCCGGCGGCACGCCGCTGTGGGACACCGCCAGGAGCCAGGGGATCGTCACCGCCACCGAATTCTGGCCGGGCTCCGAGACCGCCATCCGCGGCGTCCGTCCCGACTATTGGGACGCCTACAACGCCGCCAAGGGCGGCGACCGGCGCGTAGACCAGGTGCTGGCCTGGCTCGATTTGCCGCCGGCCCAGCGACCCGGCTTCATCACCCTCTATTTCGAGGCGGTGGATTCCGGCGGCCATCTGTTCGGCCCGGATTCGCCGCAGGTGAACACCGCCATCGCCTCTGTGGATGGCTATATCGGCCGGCTGGTCGCAGGCCTCAAGGCGCGCAACATGCCGACTGACATCATCGTGGTCGCCGACCACGGCATGGCGGCTGTCTCGCGCGACAATACGGTCTATCTGGACGATCTGGCCGACGCTTCGGCCATGCACGTGGTGTTCACCGATGCGGTCGCGGGGATCGATATCCCGGACACGCCGGCCGGGCGCGCCGCCGAGGCCAGGCTCCTGGGCGCGCATCCGCACCTGACCTGCTGGAAGAAGGGCGAGGTTCCAAAGCGTCTGCACTACGGGACCAATCCGCGCGTGCCGGACGTGGTGTGCATGGCCGACGTCGGCTGGCTGGTCGAGAGCCGCGCAGAGGCCGCTCGCCATCATTTCCCGCTGAAGGGCGAGCACGGCTATGACAACCAGGCGCCGGAGATGGGCGCGCTGTTCATCGCTAGCGGGCCGGATTTCAAGGCCGGCGCGGTGCTACCGCCATTCCCCAACGTCGATGTCTATCCGCTCATGGCCAAGCTCTTGGGTGTGAAGCCGGAACCCAATGACGGCGACATCGCCCCGGTGCAGGCGGCCCTGGCGCGATAGCTGCTTTCCGGCGCGCCCGGTTCTTCTTCAGCTTCAAGGAAAACCAGATCGGATTGCCGCTGCGGCCCCTTCCAGCGCCTTGAAGCCGGCCCCGGCTTCGCGCGCGGTGCGCATGAGCGCGGGAAACTGCCCCGGCCGGCGTGCGAGCGCGCCAAGAACCGCCGCGATGTCGACCGAGCCGTCAGCCTTCATGCCCACGAGCGCCGCCGGCGGCAGGGCGTGGTCGGCGGCGTCGGACACCGCCCGCACGACGGCGAAAGGCAAGCCGTGGCGCTCGGCGAGGCGGGCGACGATGTGCGACTCCATGTCGACCGCCACGGCGCGCGTCGCTTCGAACAGGGCCCGCTTGGCCTCGACCGATCCTACAGCCTCGTCGCCGGCCGCGACCGCGGCGATACGCGCAGACGCGAGCCTAGCGTGCAGCGCCTCGGTGCGCTGAGGATCGGTCGGCCACGATCGGCCCGCGCCGATCACCGCCGAGCCCAGGACCAGGTCGCCGGCCTTCAGGTCGGGGGCCAGGGCGCCGCAGACGCCGAAGCTGAGCAGCATCAGGTCCGGGGCGCCGTAGCCGAGCGCATTGAGCAGACCGTCGAGCTTGCGCTCCAGCTGTGCGGAGCTGCCGCCGCCGATCACCACCTTCACGCCCTCGCCGGCGATGATCCGCGCCTCGCGGATCATGCCGACCACGGCGAAAAGGCGCGGTGACCCGCTCATCACATGCCGAAGGCGACCTGGCGCGTGTTGCTGCGCTTCAGGTTGCGATAGCGGGCCATGGCCCACAGGGGGAAGAACTTCGAATAACCATGGTAGCGCAGGTAGAAGACCCGCGGGAACCCGCCGCCCGTATAGTGGTCCTCCGGCCAGACGCCGCGCTCGTCCTGATTAGCCTGCAACCAGGCTATGCCGCGCGCCACCGCCGGATGGTCGGTCTCGCCGGCGGCCATCAGGCCCAACAAGGCCCAGGCGGTCTGGGAGGACGAGGAGGCGTGGGGCTCATAGCCCTTGTAGTCCAGTTTGTAGCTGTCGCAGTCCTCGCCCCAGCCGCCGTCGGGGTTCTGGATTTTTAGCAGCCAATCGACCGCCTTGCGCACCACAGGCCCCTTGCTGTCGACGCCCGCTGCGTTCAGGGCGCAGAGGGCCGACCAGGTTCCATAGACATAGTTGACGCCCCAGCGGCCGAACCAGCTGCCGTCCTGCTCCTGCTCGCGCTCCAGATAGGCGATGGCCGCCTTCATCCGCGGGCTATCCTTTTCGCCCAATTGGGCCAGCATCGAGACGCAGCGCGCGGCCACGTCCACGGTCGGCGGGTCCAAAAGCGCGCCGTGGTCGGCGAAGGGGATGTTGTTCAGGTAGTGATAGGTGTTGTCGGCGTCGAAAGCGGCCCAGCCGCCGTTCTTGCTCTGCAGGCCCACCACCCACTCCTCGGCGCGCGAGATGGCCTCGTCATAGACTTCCGCAGCGCCGTTGTGGTGACGCGCCCGGTCCATGGCCATGGCCACCACGGCGGTGTCGTCCAGGTCGGGATAGTGGGCGTTGTTGTACTGGAAGGCCCAGCCACCGGGGCGGACATCCGGGCGCTGCACGGCCCAGTCGCCGACCACGTCCAGCACCTGCAGCGGTTTCAGCCACTTCAGGCCATCCAGGGCGGCCTGATCGGCCTCGGGCGTCTTGGCCTCGAACAGGGCGTGGCTGGCCAGGGCCGTGTCCCACACCGGCGAAAGGCAGGGCTGGCAGTAGGCTTCCTCGTCCTTGATGACGAGCAGCTTTTCCACGGATTTGCGGGCGATGGCGCGGTTGGGATGGTCCTCGGGGTAGCCCAGGACGTCGTACATCATTACGCTGTTGGCCATGGCCGGGAAGATGGCGCCCAGGCCGTCCTCGCCGTTCAGCCGCTCGTCGACGAAGGCCACAGCCTTGTCGATCGCCTTCCTGCGGGTGGCCTTTGGGAAGTGCGGTTCGACGACCTGCAGCACCTTGTCGAGGGCGAAGAAGAAGCTGGCCCAGGGCTCCTTCTGGTGGCCGCTCTTGTGGATGCCGCGCAGCTTCTTGGGGTCGTCGAGGAACAGCTCGTCGATGGTCACCCCGCGCGGATTGCGCGCCAGAGGCTTCAGCGCCCGCAGCACCAGGAGCGGCACGATCACCGTGCGCGCCCAGTAGGAGATCTTGTCCAGGTGCACCGGGAACCAGCGGGGCAGGAGCATGATCTGCACCGGCATTTCCGGCACCGCCTTCCAGGTGACCACGCCATAGAAGGCCAGCAGGAAGCGGGTGAAGACGTTGCAGGCGCCAGCGCCGCCGCGGGCCAGCAGGGCCTCGCGCGCCCGCTTCATGTGCGGAGCGTCGGGGCTGTCGCCGATCATCTTCAGGGCGAAATAGGCCTTGACCGTCGCGCTGACGTCCAGCGCGCCGCCGTGGAACAGCGGCCAGCCGCCGTGCTCGCCCTGGATGCGGCGCAGATAGACGCCGATCTTGCGCTCCAGCTCCAGGTCGTCCGGCTCGGCCAGATGCTGGCGCAGCAGGATATATTCGGCCGGGATGGTGCAGTCGGCTTCCAGCTCGAACACCCAGTGGCCGTCCGGCTTCTGCAACTTCAGAAGGGCGTCGGTCGCACGGCCGACTGCCTGGTCGAGCGCATCGAGCGAGATCGGATCCACCGGAAATTGGTGGCTGGCGTCATCCATATTGCGTCGTCCCGTGTCCTCGTCGGACTTCGAAAAATGATCGATCAATGCCCCGCTCGTACCAGCGAAAGCCTAACGGCGCCATGCCTGGATGCCGACGCTTTCGCCGGTCCTTGAGGCGGCTTCAGACTAGGCCCAGCTTTTCCGGGGCAATGCGGTCTCGGCGGGCGGGAAGCTCGGCCAGGATGGCCGTGCGCTCGTCGTCGCTGAAGCCGGCCCAGCGGGCGATCTCGGGCAGGGTGCGGTGGCAGCCGAGGCAGAGGCCGCTCTGGCCGTCGACCATGCAGACCTTGATGCAGGGGGTGGCGATCGGGCGGGGCGGGATCCTGGCGTCCATGGGGCTAGACTTGGCCTCGGTTTTCTCGGCGCGCAAGAGGCGTCAAGCGACATCGGGAATGGCGTAGGCCACCGTGGCCTGGGCGGCGATGCGCTCAGGTCCCTCGGTCCAGAGGCGGATATCGCAGGTGGCGATACGCCGGCCGAGCCGTAAGAGCCGCCCCTCGGCGGTCAAGTCGCCGGGCTTGGTCGGCCTGAGGAAATGCATGGTCAGCGAGGTGGTGACGGCCATGGGCACCTCGCCGATATGGGCCAGGATCAGGGCGTAGGCGGCGGTGTCGGCGGTCGCCATCAGGGTCGGGCCGGAGATCACCCCGCCGGGGCGCAGGCTGGACGGGTCATAGGGGCGAACCACCTGCACCCGGCCCGGCTCGGCCAGGGTCACACGCGGCAGGCCGGCGCCGCCGCCGTGGGGAAAGGCGCGGGCCAGGAAGGCGTTCAGGGCCTCCGCGTCCAGGCGGATGGCGTCGAGGCTGGGCGTGCTGGTCATGCGTCGTGGTCTGCGATGGCTTCCCTCGCGGCGGTCAAGGCCGTCGGCATGGTCAGTTTGCGCCGGCCGATGAAACTGGCGCAGTCCAGCACGCGAAGGTCGCTCAGCAACCCCTCGGCCACGGGCTCTCCCGCCGTGTCATTTCGCTTTTTCGAGCCTACCGACCGGGCTCGCCGGCAGGCGAGCCTTTCCGAGCCGCGCCGGGAGCGGTAAGGCGAGCACATGAGCCAGCCGTTCGACGACATCCGCGCCCTGTTCCACCAGTTCCCGCCGCCGGACGATGCGGCGGCCGAGGCTGCGCGGACCGCGGGGGCTGATCTTGGCCCCATGGCCGGGCTTGCGGCCTGGATCGCGCGCTGGCGGGGCGCGCCACGCGTGATGCGGCCGATCCTCTCGCTCTATGCCGGCGCCCATGCAGGTGGCGACGCCGCCGAGGCGCGGACGCGGCTGGAGGCGATCGCGGCCGGCGAGGCGCCGGTCAGTCGGGCGGTGCGCCACCTGGGCGCGGGGCTGGACGTGTTCGACCTGGCCCTTGAGCGGCCGGTGGCCGACACAGCGGTCAAGGCGGCGATGAGCGAGCGCGAATGCGCGGCCACCATGGCCTTCGGCATGGAGGCCCTGGCCAAGCAGCCCGACCTTCTGATTCTGGCCGGATTCGGCCCCGGGGCCGACGAGGCTGCCCACGACCTTGCCGCGGCCCTGGCCGGCGAGGGCGGCGAGCGGCCGTCCGTGAAGCGGGCGCTGGACGAAGCAGGCGACAATCCCTTGCAGCTGCTGCGCCATCTGGGCGGGCGGGAAACTGCGGCGCTAGCGGGCGCGATCCTGGCCGCACGCATCCAGCGCGTGCCCGTTCTGCTGGACGGCGCGCCGGCCCTGGCGGCGGCGCTGGCGCTGAACGCCGTCAACCCCGAAGCCACCGCCCATTGCCGCATCGGCCACGCGCCTCATGCGGTCGGCCGCGAGGCGGTGGCCGAACCCTGGCCAGACCTGCATTTGGGGATCGAGGATGGAACGGCCTCGATCGCCGTGCTTTCTATAGTCAAGCTGGCGGCGGACATGGTTGCGCAAGCGGAGCAGGGCTCCGCATGAGGTGAAGGCTGATGGGGCTGCTGGAACCTGGCGAAACCTGCTGGCGCATCGAGCGAGCAGGCCGTGTCGCCTTCCTGATCGACACCCTGGCCTATTTCGACGCTGTGCGAGAGGCCCTGGCGCGGGCCAGGCGCTCGGTGACCATCCTGGGCTGGGGCTTCGACCCCCGAACGCGGCTGCAGCCGGATGGGACCGAGAAGCCCAACGAGCCGGACGAGATCGGCAATGTCCTGATCCGGCTTTCGCAGCAGCGGCCGACGGTCGAGGTCCGGGTGCTGATTTGGCGCTCGGCCCTGCCGATCTCGGCCTCGCAGGAATTCTTTCCGCACCGCGCGCATGAATGGTTCGCGGGCACGAGGGTGCGTTTCCGCCTCGACGACGCCGTGCCCTTCGGCGCCTGCCATCACCAGAAGGTGGTGGTGGTCGACGACGCCGTCGCCATCTGCGCTTCGGGCGATTTCGCGCCCGACCGCTGGGACAGCCAGGCGCACCTGGACCGCGACAGCCGGCGGCTCGATCCGAACTACGCCTACCACGTCCCGCGGCACGAGGTGGCGATAATGGTCGACGGGGCGGCGGCCAAGGCGCTCGGCGACCTCGCCCGCGAGCGCTGGCGCAGAGCTTGCGGGGAAGTGCTGGCCCCGCCCGATGAAGCCTTTTCCGGCCCCTGGCCGAAAGCGGTCCGGCCGCATCTGACCGATGTCTCCGTCGCTATCGCCCGCACCGAACCCGCCTGGCATGGCCGTCCGGCGGTGCGCGAGTGGCGGGCCCTGACCCTGCGTTCGATCGCGGAAGCGCAGCGGAGCCTCTATCTGGAAAACCAGTACTTCACGTCGCCGGTGGTGGAGGAGGCCCTGGCGCGGCGGCTGGCCGAGCCGGACGGGCCCGAGATCGTGCTGGTCTCCACCGAGGCCTCGCCCAGCTACTTCGACCGGCTGACCATGGACCGCGCCCGCGCCCTGATCCTGAGGCGCCTGCGGGCCGCGGACCGCTACGACCGCTTCCGCGCCTTCCGGCCCCGGACTGTCGGCGGCAAGCCGATCATTGTCCATTCCAAGCTGACCATAGTCGACGACCGGTTGGTGCGGATCGGCTCGGCCAACCTGAACAACCGCTCTGGGGGCTTCGACACCGAGGTCGAACTCGCCGTGGAGGGCGACCGGCCGGAGACGGCCGAGGCGATCCGCAACCTGCGCAATCACCTGATCGGCCACTTCCTCGGCCGCACTTCCGGCGATGTGGCCGCAGCGATCCAGAAGGAGGGCGGGCTGGTGGACGGAATCGAGGCTCTGCGCCACGGCGAGCGGCTGCAGCAGATCGCGCCGCGGTCGCTTGGGCCCCTTTCTAGCTTCATCGCCCGCTCCCATCTGGGCGACCCCGACGGAACCTGGGACAGCTGGCGGGTGGATCGGCGGCGCCGCCGGCTGCGGGCGGAAGTGGCCAGCATGGCGGCCATAGGCCAACTGCGCGATTGACCGCTCGGCCCGTCGAGATCAGCGTGTCTGGCCTCGCCAAGCGATCAAGGGAGCGCGCCATGGCCGCTTCAGCTCAGATCCTAGCGGCGGCCCTGGCGGTCGCCGTCGTAGCGCACCCCGCAGGCGGGCGCTCGGCGCATCATGGCGGCGGGCCGCCACCGCCAGCGCCGCCAGCTACGGGGATCAAACTCGGGCCTGCGCCCCACTACGAGGCGCCGCCGCCCCAGGCCCGGCGGGAGTCGGACCATGACCGCGACCATGACCATTGGCGAAGGCATGGGCGCCTCGGCGGTTTCGAAGGCGGCGTCTGGACGGGCCGCAGCGGCGAGCATCTGATTGGCGAAGCGCCGCTGTCGGGCGCCGCTGGAGGCCTTGTCGCACGGCCGGTCTGCGGCGTGATGCTGCACTGGTCCGACCGGCAGGGCGCTGCGGAGCGCCAGCGGGTCTGCTGAGCCCGGGTTTCCTCAGACCGCGTCCAGGCCGATGTCCAGCACGGGGGCCGAGTGGGTCAGGGCGCCGACCGAGATGGCGTCGACGCCGGTCTCGGCGATGGCGCGGACCGTCTCCAGGTTGACCCCTCCGGAGGCCTCCAGGGGCACGGCGCCGGCCACGCGGGCGACGGCGGCCTTCAGGTCGTCCAGGCTGAAATTGTCCAGCATGATCACGTCGGGGCGGAAGGGCAGGGCCTGGTCCAGTTGGTCCAGGCTGTCGACCTCGACCTCGATCTTCATCAGGTGGCTGGCGGCGGCGCGGGCGCGCTCAAGGGCCTGGGCGACCCCGCCGCATGCGGCGACATGGTTGTCCTTGATCAGGATGGCGTCATCCAGGCCGAAGCGGTGGTTCACCCCGCCGCCGCAGCGCACGGCGTATTTCTCCAGGGCGCGCAAGCCCGGCGTGGTCTTGCGGGTGCAGACGATGCGGGCGCGGGTCCCCTCGACGGCGCGCACATAGGCGCGGGTAAGCGTGGCGATCCCGCTGAGCCGGCCCATCAAGTTCAGGGCTACGCGCTCGGCCGAAAGGATGGCGCGGGCGTCGCCGCTGATCCGGGCGAGTTCGGCCCCGGCGGGGGCGTCGGCGCCGTCGGGGATCAGGACCTCGAAGCGGGCGGCCGGATCCATCGCCGCCACGGCCAGGCGGGCGCAGGCGAGGCCGGCGACGCGGCCCTCCTTGCGCGCGGCGAAGGCGGCCATCAGCGGCTTGCCCTCGGGCAGGCAGGCCTGGGCGGTGACGTCGCCGGCGCGACCGAGGTCCTCGGTCAGGGCGGCGCGTACGACAGGATCGATCAGGAGATCGGGCAGGGGAGACAGCATTCCGAGGCTTTCGAAAAATCAGGCGGCCTCGCCCGCGGCCGAGCCGGAGGCGAGGGTCAGGAAGGTGCGGCGGGGTTCGGCCGCGGCGTTGGGGAAATCGGCGCGGAAGTGGGCGCCGCGGCTTTCCTGGCGGGCCAGGGCCTGCTCGGCCACCAGGCGCGCGGTGACCAGGGGCAAGGCCGCGCCATGGCGGCTTTCCAGATCGTCGATCAGGCCGATCAGCCCGCCGAGGCCTTCTGCGTCGCGCACCACCCCGGCGTCGCGGCTCATGGCTTCGCGCAGGCGGCGCAGGGCCATGGGCGGCAGGTCGGGGGCAGGTCGGGCGGCGAGCGGGCTGGTGCGCGGCCCCGCGACCTCACGCGCGGCCTGGCCGGCGCGGGTCCCGAATACGGCCGCTTCCAAGAGCGAGTTGGAGGCGAGGCGGTTGGCGCCATGCACCCCGGTCGAGGCGCATTCGCCTGCGGCGTACAGGCCTTCCAGGCTGGTGCGGCCTGCTGTGTCGGTGACCACCCCGCCCATGTGATAGTGCACGGCGGGGGCCACCGGGATCGGCTGTTCGCGTGGGTCGATGCCGCCGCCCATGCAGGCGGCGAAAACGGCCGGGAATTCGTCGGGGAAGTGAGCGCCGATGGCCTGGCGGGCGTCGAGGAAGGCGCCCTTGTCTTCGGCGATCTGGCGATGGATGGCGCGGGCGACCACGTCGCGCGGAGCGAGGTCGGCCATGGGGTGATAGGCGGCCATGAACGGCCGGCCCTCGGCGTCGACCAGCACAGCGCCCTCGCCGCGCAGGGCCTCGGTCGCCAGCGGAGCGGGGTCGGCGTGGATGGCGATGGCTGTGGGATGGAACTGGACGAACTCGGGGTCGGCGATCTGCGCCCCGGCCAGGGCCGCCAGGGCCAGGCCCTCGCCGCGCACCGCGACCGGATTGGTGGTGACGGCGTAGAGGCCGCCAAGGCCGCCGGTGGCGAGGACGGTCGCCGACGCGGTGATCTGGATCAGGCGTCCGCCGACTTCGGCCAGCACGCCGCGCACCCGACCCTCGGCGTCGGTCAGGAGGGCTCGGACCCGGGCCTCGGGCCGGACCTCGATGTGCGGCTCCGCCAGGGCCTTGGCGCAGACCGCCTCCATGATCGCCCGGCCGGCCTGGTCTCCCTTGACCCGGGCCACGCGCGGGCGGCTGTGGGCGGCCTCGAGGCTCTGGGCGAAGCGGCCCTCCGCGTCGCGGTCGAAGGGCGCGCCGTATTCGGCCAGGCGGCGGACGGCGGCGGGACCTTCGCGGGTCAGGAGTTCGGCCACGGCCGGGTCGACCAGGCCAGCGCCGGCGGCGACGGTGTCGGCGGCGTGCAGGTCCGGCGCGTCGTCTGCGCTGAGGGCCGCGGCCATGCCGCCCTGGGCCCAGGCCGAAGAACAGCCTTGCAGCAGCGGCGCCGCGCTCAGGACCAGGGCCTTGCGTGGGGCGGCGGCCAGGGCGGCGGAGAGGCCGGCCAGGCCCGCGCCCACGATCAGCACGCCATCGAAAGTCTCATGCTCAACCAAGATGCCACTCCGAACTCAAGCTTGCCGCGGCCAGGCGGCGTAGGTGACCGTCGCGCAGAGGACGAAGGCGCCTGCCCACAGGACGAGGGCCGCAAGCCACTGCAGGATGCTCATCCGCTTGGCCGGCGCCCGCGGGACGCGGCCCAGCACCGCCTGGGCGGCGCCGATACCAACGAAGGCGGCGATCAGGGGTTGGCCGAAGCGCACCGCCAGATAGACACCGATGCCGCCCAGGAACATCATCGCCCCGCGCTCGACGGTGGGATGGATCCAGGCCAGGGCCGGCCCCAGAGCCTTGGCCCCATCGAGCGGCGGCGCCGGCAGAAGATTCAGCAGGTTCAGGCCGCCGATGAACACCACGCCTTGCAGCCAGCGGGCGTCGCGGGTCACGACATAGAGGCCCCAGAAGGGGATGGCGGCGGCAAGGCCGGCGATCGGCCCGGCGAGGGCGATCAGCACGCTCTTGAACTCGGTGTCCGGGGCGCGGCGCATGCTGGCCGCCCCGCCGAAGAAGGGAATGATCTGGATACGGCCCGGCCCGCAACCCAGGCCGTTGATCGCCGCGAGGTGGCCGAACTCGTGCACAAACACGCCCAGCACACCGGCGGCGGCCCTCACCCAGCCCCATTGCAGCCCCAGGAATAAGGCCAGGGCCGCGGTCGAGACCAGGCCCCAGCCCAGCTCTGACGCCAGCGACCGCGGCGACTGTGGGGCCGGGGCCGGGTCCGGCGAGGGCGTGGACTCCGCATCGGCGGCCAGCGCCCCCCATGGGCCGAGCCGCTCGACATCCGAGGCGGAGGGCGCTGTGGGGTCCGGGGCGGACACGGGGATGGGCCTAGATCAGCTCGACGTCGACGTGGTGGCGCGCCTTGACCAGGTCATAGCGGGCCGGGACCGCCGGCGGGGGCATGTCGATCATCCGCTGCACCGCCAGGCGCGCGCGCTCGGCCACGGCGGGGTCGATCTCGACCACGAAGCGGTCGTAGAGCAGGGCGTCGTGGATGTTCTCCAGGCTGATCCGCTTCATGTGCGGGCAGAGGTTGCAGGGGCGCACGAATTCGGTCTCAGGCGCGTCGCACGCGACGTTGTCGGCCATGGAGCATTCGGTGATCAGCACCACCTGGCGCGGCTTTCTCTGGATCACATAGTCGTTCATCGCTGCGGTCGAGCCGGCGAAGTCGGCCTCTTCCAGGACCTCGGTGGGGCATTCGGGGTGGGCTAGGATCTCGGCGCCCGGATAGGCGGCGCGCAGCTCGATGATGTCGTTGCGGTCGAAGCGCTCATGCACCTCGCAGCGGCCCTTCCAGGCGATGATACCGACCTCGGTCTGGCGGGCGACGTTGCGGGCGAGGAACTCGTCGGGGATCAGGATCACCCGGTCCACGCCCCACTCGCGGGCGATGTGCTCCACGACCTGCACGGCGTTGGCGCTGGTGCAGCAGATGTCGGTCTCGGCCTTCACGTCGGCGGTGGTGTTGACGTAGGTCACGACCGGCAGGCCCGGATAGCGCTGCTTGATCAGGCGCACGTCGGCGCCGGTGATCGAGGAGGCCAGCGAGCAGCCCGCCATCAGGTCCGGGATCAGCACGGTCTTGTCGGGGCACAGCACCTTGGAGGTCTCGGCCATGAAGTGCACGCCGGCCTGGACGATGATCTTGGCGTCGCACTTGGCCGCCTCGCGGGCCAGGCCCAGGCTGTCGCCGACGAAGTCGCCGACCCCGTGGAAGATCTCCGGCGTCATGTAGTTGTGCGCCAGGATCACCGCGTTCTTCTGCTTTTTCAGCTCGTTGATCGAAGCGATCAGGGGCGCCTGAAGCCGCCATTCCAGCGGGGTGACGCGGCTCTTGACCTTTTCCCAGATAGGCAGGGTCGCCCGCTCAATCTCGGGGGTGAAGCCCAGGGCCGCAAATCCGTCCGCCATGCCGTCCTCCTTATGCTCAAATTGAGCATTTCGGGGTCCCGTAAAAACGCCGCGCCCCTCGAGGGTCATCGGCGTTCCTCACCTTATGCTAGGTTTGAGCATAAGGTGCAAGACATATAGTCCGGATGGAAAGGGATTGGAAGGGGCGACGCAGCGTCGCCGGGCATCACGATTTTTTGCGGGGCCTGCAGTTCACTTGATAGCGACAGCGGCTCAGGCCTCGCAATCTCTTACCAGGTTCCGATTTCCTGGGCTTCCTGGTGGCTGATCGGGTGGTGGGCCTTCTTGTGGTCCTCTTCGGCCAGGAAGCGCACGGCCTCCAGCGCGGCCATGCAGCCCATGCCGGCGGCGGTCACCGCCTGTCGATAGACGTCGTCGGTGACGTCGCCCGCGGCCCAGACGCCGGGGATGGCGGTCGCCGCCGTGCCCGGAACCACTTTCAGATAGCCGCCGGCGTTGGTCTCCAGCTGGCCAGCGAACAGCTCGGAGGAGGGGGCGTGGCCGATGGCGACGAACACCCCGTCGCAGGCGATCTCGCTGAGGGCGCCGGTGCCCACGTTCTTCAGGCGGACGCCGGTGACGCCCAGGGGCTCCTTGGTCCCCAGGATCTCGTCGATGGCGCTGTCCCACACCACCTCGATCTTCGGATGGGCGAACAGGCGTTGCTGCAGGATGCGCTCGGCGCGGAACTCGTCGCGGCGGTGCACCACCGTCACCTTGGCGGCGAAGTTGGTCAGGAACAGCGCCTCCTCGACCGCAGTGTTGCCGCCACCAACGACGACTACGTTCTTGCCCCGATAGAAGAAGCCGTCGCAGGTGGCGCAGGCCGAGACGCCGAAGCCCTGGAAGGTCTGCTCGGTGGGCAGGCCCAGCCACTTGGCCTGGGCGCCGGTGGCGATGATCAGGGTCTCGGCCAGAAACACCGCGCCGCTGTCGCACTCCAGGCGGAACGGACGGGTCGACAGATCCGCTTTCAGCACGATGTCGGCGACGAACTCGGTCCCCACGTGCTCGGCCTGGGCCTTCATCTGGTCCATCAGCCAGGGGCCTTGGATCACGTCGGAAAAGCCGGGATAGTTCTCGACATCGGTGGTGATGGTCAGTTGCCCGCCCGGCTGGATGCCCGCGATCAAGACCGGCTCCAGCATGGCGCGGGCGGCGTAGATGGCGGCGGTGTAGCCGGCGGGACCGGACCCGATGATGGCGCAGCGGACGTTGCGAGGCGTGACGGACATGGAAAAGCTTTCGAAGATCGTCTGGCAGGTGAAGGCCGCCGACAGCGGCTGGAAGCTGAGGCAGACTATGTAATGATGATTCCGCCCACCGCTAACCGGCCCGCCGCCATTCGGCAATGACCTCCACCCCCCAGCGCGTCCTGTTCCTGTGCAACGCCGGCCCCAGCGTGGGCGGCGGCCACGTCATGCGCTGCCTGACTCTGGCTGGGGCGCTGAAGCAGCGCGGGGCGTCCTGCGCCTTTGTCGCCAGCCCCGAGGTGTCGCCGTTCCTGGCCGCCTTCGCCGGGCCGGAGATCGAGCGCCTGCGCGGCACGGGCGAGGAGGCCGAGACGCTGACGCGGGATGGCCTCTTGGCCATAGCCGACTGGGACGCCTCCTGGGTGGTGGTCGACCACTATGGGCTCGCCGCCGGGCAGGAGGCGCGGCTGCGAGGGCTGGCGGGGCGCCTATTGGCCATGGACGATCTCAAGCGGCCCCACGATGCCGATCTGGTGCTGGATTCAAACCTTGGGCGGTCTGGAGAGGACTATCCGGGCGCGGTGGTGCTGGCCGGCCCAGACTACACCCTGATCCGCCCCGCCTTTCGCGACCTGCGCGACGTCTCGCTGATGCGGCGGGCCAGCCAGCCTGATGTCTCCCGGGTCCTGGTGGCCATGGGTCTGACCGATGTGGACGGGATCACGGCGCGGGTGCTTGAGGCGATCCAGCCGGTGCTCGGCGAGCGCCAGGTCGATGTGGTGCTGGGTGGAAGCGCTGCGGGGCTGGACAGGGTGCTGAAGCTGGCCGAGGCCGACCGGCGGCTGGAGGTGCACGTGGACACCCGCGCCATGTCGGCCCTGACCGCCGCGGCGGACCTGGCGGTGGGGGCGGGCGGTTCCTCGACCTGGGAGCGCTGCTGCCTGGGCCTGCCCTCGATCACCGCGATCCTGGCCGAAAATCAGCGCGCCAACGCCCAGGCCATGGAGGCCGCCGGCGCCACCGTCGCCCTGGACGCCGCCGACCCCCTGTTCGATTCGCGGCTGGCCTCGGTGTTCAAGGCCCTGTGCAGCGACGCCAAGCGCCTGACCGAGCTGAGCTTCCACGCGGCCCTGCTGTGCGATGGTACGGGGGCGGAGAAGGTGGCGGCGAAGATGCTGGGCGGGCGGTAGGGCCTACCCCACCATCTCCCAAGCGAGCGGCTCGCCGCGCTTCAGGTCCCGTGCGGCCGGTTTGCCGAGCACGTCGTACAGATGTTTCGGCGCCAGGCCGTGGCCGGGCCGGATCGACCTCACGTGGGCCTCGGTCAGCACCTCGCCCGCGGCCACGTCGGCGACGACATAGAGCGAGCGGCGATGTTCGCGGCTGGCCTTTTCCGCCTCGACCTCTTCGTAGTGCACGCCGCCCAGGGCCTCCCAGGCGTCGCGGCAGTCCCTGACCAGGCGGGCCAGTTCGTCCGGCTCCAGCGAGAAGGCGCTGTCGGGGCCGCCGTCGGCTCGGGCCAGGGTGAAGTGCTTTTCGATCACGCAGGCGCCCAGGGCGACGGCCGCCACCGAGACCGCCGTGCCCATGCTGTGGTCCGAGAGGCCCACCAGGGTCCCGTAGCGGGTCCCGAGGTCGGCCATGGTTCTGAGATGCATCTGCGACGCGGGGGTCGGATAGCCGCTGGTGCAGTGCAGCAGCACGAGGTCCTGGGCGCCGGCGAAGCGCGCGGCGCCGACCGCCTCGGCGATGTCCTCGGGCGAGGCCAGGCCCGTGGACATGATCAGGGGTTTGCCGGTCTGCGCCATGCAGGCGATCAGGGGCGTGTCCACCAACTCGAAGGAGGCGACCTTGAAGGCCGGGGCGCCGAGCTCGTCGAGGAACTTCACCGCGGTGGGGTCGAAGGGCGAGGAGAAGGCGGTGATGCCGAGTTTCGCCGCGCGCTCGAACAGGCGCGGGTGCCAGTCCCAGGGGGTGTGGGCTTCCTCGTAGAGCTCGTAAAGCCGCCGCCCTTCCCACAGGCCGCCCTGAATGACGAAGCCCGGACCGTCATGGTCGATGGTGATGGTGTCGGCGGTGTAGGTCTGCAGCTTGACCGCATCGGCGCCGGCCTCGGCGGCGGCCTCGATCAACGCCAGCGCGCGGTCGATGTCGCCATTGTGGTTGCCGCTCATCTCGGCGATCACATAGGGCGGCTGGTCGGGGCCGATGGCGCGGCCGGCTATGGCGAAGGGGCGGCTCATCCGCGTTCCTCGGCGATCAGGGTCAGTTCGGATGGGCCATAGCCCTTCTGCGCCAGGCGCTCGGCGCAGGCGGGGCGCGCCTTTTCCCAGTCGGCGGCCAGAAGGCCCAGGCCGACCACATCCTGGAAGCGGCCGGCCTTGAAAACGTGCTGGCGATAGAGGGCTTCGCGCTCGAAGCCGAACGACTGGTGCAGCTTCCACACGCCCTCGTTTTCCAGCAGCACTTCGCACCAGAGCTTGTTCAGTTTCAGCGTCCCGAAAACGTAGTCGAGGACCAGAAGCTCCACCGCCGCCCCGACGCCGCGCCCGCGCACGCTGGCTTCGCCCAGGTAGTAGGCCCATTCGCAGCGGCGGCGCGTCAGGTCGATATTGACCAGATTGGCCAAGCCCACCGGCGCGCCATCGTCCTCGATGATCCAGTAGCGGCGGTCGGAGGCCGTCAGGGCGCCGGCCAGCCAGCGGGCGTGCTCCTCGGGGCCGATCAGATGGTCGGTATACATATAGGCCGAGACGGCTGGGCTGTTGCGCCAGGCCAGCAGGCGGTCGCTGTCGGCGGCGGTGACGGGGCGCAGCGTGACGCTCATCGGGCGAACCCCTCGCGGGCGTCCTGGGCCAGGGACTTGTTCAGGCCCTCGAGCCGGTCGTGGCCGGCGTTGATGGCGGCCAGGGCCGGGTCGGCCTCGACGATGGCGAAGGCGACATGCCAGTCCCAGGCCGCCCGTCCCTCGGGCAGGCGGGCCCAGAGGGCGCGTAAGAAAGTAAGATCGTCCGCATGGTCCAGGGTCCAGCGGTGGCGGACGGTCTCGGGGCCAGGCCCTAGCATGTTGACCCGCCGCGCGTCCGGGTGGGTGCGGATGAAGGGCGAGACGTGCTCGCGCTCGGACGGCTTCTTCGCCTCGCGTGCGGCCTTGTCCAGCCAGGCAAAGGAGAAGATCTCGCACTCCAGCCCGTGCGGCCAGCTCGCCGGGTCGTTGATGCAGGCATAGTCGGCGCCGGATCGCTGGAAGAGGGCGATCAGGTCGCCGCAGACCTTGGGGTCGATCAGCGGGCAGTCGCTGGTGACGCGCATGACCGCGTCCGCCTTGACCGCCTGGGCCGCGCGCCAGTAGCGGTCCAGCACGTCGTCGCGCGAGCCGCGGGTGACCACGGCGCCGGCGCGAGCGGCCTCCTCGGCCACGGGATCGTCGTCTGGGCCCTCGGGAATGGCGCAGACCACCACATCGGCGCCGGGGATGGCCTTGGCCCGCTCCAGCACGCGGGCCAGCACCGTGCGCCCGCCGAGGTCCATCAGGACCTTGCCCGGCAGGCGGGTCGAGCCCATGCGGGCCTGGATGATCACGGCGATGCGCATGGCCGCAAGCCTAGGCCGCGTTGGTTAATGGGACGCGACCCAAGTCTAGACCCATGCAGGTCAGGCCGGAACCGGCATGACGCCGCAGCCCCCGGCGAGGTGGCCGGGGGCTGCGGTCGGATTGCAAGGCTCTTCAGGCTACGAGGGGCTCAGAGCCACTCGACCTTGGCGATCTCGTAGGCCTTGACGCCGCCGGGCGTGTTGACCTCGATCACGTCGCCCACTTCCTTGCCGATCATGGCGCGGGAAAGGGGCGAGGCGATGGAGATCTTGCCCGACTTCACGTCGGCCTCGTGCTCGCCGACGATCTGGTAGCGGGCCTCTTCCTCGGTGTCCTCGTCGACCACGCTGACCGTGGCCCCGAACTTCACCTGGCTGCCGGACAGCTTGGAGACATCGATCACCTGAGCGCGCGCGATCTTGTCCTCGATCTCGGCGATGCGGCCTTCGATCCAGCCCTGGCGCTCCTTGGCGGCGTGGTACTCGGCGTTTTCCGAAAGGTCCCCGTGCGAACGGGCTTCGGCGATCGCGGCGATGACGCTCGGCCGCTCCTGCGTCTTCAAACGCTTCAATTCATCGTCGAGAGCCTGGTAGCCCCCGCCGGTCATCGGCACTTTTTCCATACGGAGTTTAGCTCGATTCGCCCTGAGGGGAGGTGGAGGTCCGGTCGTGGGCGCAGTCGTCCGGGGGCTGAGAGGATAGTCAGATCATCTTCCGATATCAAGGGGATGTAGCAAAGCTGAACCAGCCCGCGTTGATGAACGAAGCATAACGACGGCCTCAGATCGCGTTCAGCCAGGCTGGGCTTTGATGCGCCTCACGACGGCGGCGAGGGACAGGCCCGGGACGCCGCCGAGAAGGAATATCGGAGACCGTCATGAAGACCGCGACCGCCAAGATCGCTTCCATGGCCGCCCTGGCGGCCGTCGCCGCCGGCGCGCTGGCGACGCCCAGCTTCGCCCAGGACTACGGCTACGGCGGCTATGGCTATGCCGACAGCTATCGCAATCCCTGCCAGCAGGCCCAGCACGACAATGGGACCGGCGGCGGCGTCCTGGGCGCCCTGGCCGGAGCCTTGATCGGCGGCAATGTCGCCCACGGCGGCGGGCGCACCGGCGGGGCCATCATCGGCGCCCTGGCGGGCGCGGCGATCGGCGACAATATCGGCCGCGCCTCGGCCAAGAGCTCAGGCGTCTGTGAAGGCGCCGACTATGGCCGCTATGACCGGGCCTACTACGCCCAGCCGGCCTACTACGGCGGCTATGGCTATGCCCGGCCCTATGGCTACGAGCGGGTTGTCGTCTATCACCGCGGCTACGACCGGGATGGCTATCGCCGCCACTGGGACCGCGACTGAACCGCCGGTCGCCTACGCGAAGGCTTCGTCGAACAGGTCGATCATGGCCCGCCACGCGCGGCGCCAGGTCGGCTCATGATAGGCGAAGCCGGGTCGGCCCAGCTGATCCACCATAGGGTTGGAGAAGCTGTGGCCGGCGCCGCCATAGAGGTTGAAACGCCAGTCCACGCCGCCCGCGTTCATCTCCTTTTCGAAGGCCAGGCGCTGGTCAGGGGGCACGAGCGGATCGTCGGCGCCGATGCAGACCAGAACCTTGGCCTTGATGTCCTTGGCGTCGTCCGGGCGGGCTGTGCCCAGGCCGGAATGAAAGCCGACCGCCGCCTTGATGTCGGCGCCGCTGCGCGCCAACTCCAGCGCCGTCGTGCCGCCAAAGCAGAAGCCGATCGCCGCCAGCCGATCTGGATCGGTCTGGGGCTGGCTCGCCAGCACCGACAGGGCCTTGGCCGCCCGGGCGCGAATCTTCAGGGGATCGGCCATGAACACGCCCAGCCGCGGCATGACCTCCTCCATCGAAAGGGCGGCGCCGTCGCCGTAGTAGTCCATGGCGAAGGCGGCATAGCCCGCCTCAGCCAGGCGCCGGGCGATGTCGAAGGTGTGGTCGGAAAGGCCAAGGCCCTCGGGCGCGACCAGAACGCCCGGCCGCCGGCCGTCGCGGCCTTCGTCCAGGAACAGGCGGCCGACCAGATGGGCGCCGTCGGCTTCGTAGGCGATGTCGGTGACCTGCATGAGGCGCGGTTCCCTCCAAGAAAATGGGCCGGCTCTTGGTGGCCGGCCCGGTTCTAGTTGCGATATGGGTCAGGCGTATTTCTTCATCAAGGCCATCAGGCTGCCATGGGTGACGGGCTCCGCACTGGCGCTGCCGGCGAGATCGGCCAGGGTGCGGGCGGCGGCGGCGTAGGCCAGCTGCATCAGCCCGCCGCCGAGGCTGATCCGGCGCACGCCCAGGGGCTTCAGGGTCTCCAGAGGCGGCGCGCCCGCGGCTGCGGAGGCCATCACGTTCAGCGGGCCGTGGACCGCCTCGGCCAGCCGGCGGTTCATCTCCAGCCCCGCAGCGCTCGGCACGAAGGCCGAGCCCGCGCCCACCTCCAGGAAGGCGTTGGCGCGGCGGACCGATTCCGCAAAGCAGGTCTCCGGATCGCCGATCCCCAGCAGGAACGGGTCGGTGCGGGCGTTCAGGACAAAGTTCGCGAGGCCCGCCTGGCGCGCGGCCTCAACGCCGGCCTTAACCCGCGCCACCGCCTTGTCGAAGTCAAACAAGGTTCCGGTCCGCGAGTCGTGGTCTTCGATATTGCAGCCCACCGCGCCGGCGGCGATGGCGGCGCGCACCGAGGTCGCCACGTCCTCGGGCTCGGGGCCATAGCCGGCCTCGAGGTCGATGGTCACCGGCACAGGGATGCGGCGGGCGATCTCGCCGCCGATGGCGATCATGCGGTCGCGGCCGATGTGCTCGCCGTCCGGCAGGCCGTTGGCGAAGGCGACGCCCGAAGAAGTGGTGGCCAGGGCCGCAAACCCGGCCTCGGCGATCAAGGCGGCGCTGGCGAAGTCCCAGGCGTTGGGCAGGATGAAGCAGCCCTCGCGGTGAAGGGCGCTGAAGCGCTCGGCCTTTTCGGCCTGATCCCGGGCTATGGTCATCGGCGGCTCTCCTATGCTGGTCGCCAGGCTGGATCGAAGTAGAAGCGTTCGCGCACGATGCGGTCGCCCTCCCATTCCTGCAGGGCGATCTCGTCGAGGACGCCGGTGCGCCCGTCGGGGAAGGTGAAGTCGAACACCCAGTTGATCGCCACACGGTCGCCGTCCACCAGCCAGCGCTCGACCGGGCGGGTGGCGATCTTGGGCATGGCGGCCATGACGATCTTTTCGTGCGCGACCAGGGCCTCGCGGCCGCCGCGGACGGGGCCGTCATTGTCCTGCATGGTGGCGTGCTCGGCGTAGTAGTCCTCGATCGCGCCGACATAGTCGCCCCGCTCCACGCGGGCGATGAAGGCTTCGACTCGGCCCCGATTGGGCATGGTTCGGTCTCCGGCGTTTGTGCGCGCCCTCACTTGGCGCGATCCGGGGCCATGATGGTCTGGCGGCGGCCGAACTGTCGCGCACGCGCCGCCGCGGCTGAGCACAAACGGATGATGGCGCGCGTCAGGCGCCATGACGAACCAGCGCCGCGGGGGTGACGCCCAGAAGCCGGCGCATCCAGCGCGCCATGTGGCTCGGGTGGGTGAAGCCGGCCTCGAACGCCGCCTCGCTGATGCTGGCGTGGCCGTTCGCCAGCAGCAGGCGGGCGCGGTCGACCCGGCGCTGGATCACATACTGATGCGGCGGCGCCCCGACCGTGCGGCGGAACAGGGGCTTGAAGTGCGAGACGCTGACTCCGGCGATCTCCGCCAGCCGCGCCAGCGACAGGTCCTCGTCGAGATGGGCGTCGATATAGTCGAGCACGCGCCGCCGCTGACGCTCGCTCAGACCCTGCTGCGGCCTCGGAGTGGGCAGGGGCTCGGCGTACCGGCGCACCAGGTGGGCCGAAAGGGCGACGGACAGGCTCTCGGCATAGAGCCGCCCGCCGGTCTCGCCGGTCTCGGCCTCAGCCTTCAGCGCCCAGGCGATATGCTGGACCTGCGGATCGCGCAGTTGCAGGCGCGGCGTCAGGGCGATCCGGTCGGGGTCCAGGTCCATTTCGCCGGCGGTCTCGCGCAGCAGTCGGTGCGAGAGCCCGAGGCGCAAAAAGCTGGCGGGAGCCTCGTCGATCCAGACACCGTCAATGCCTGCGGGGATCAGGTCAGTGTCGCCATGCCGGCGCGGGCCATTGGCGACCTGTTCCCGGCAGCGGCATGACACGTTCACCGGTGGGCCGAGGTGCACCCCCAGCTTGTGATGCGGCGAGCCAGGGGTCGGGAAGACCCCGGCGGTGCTGCGATAGACGCCCACCGAAACCCGCCGCCAGTCGTCCTCGCTCCACGCTGCGGGCGCCAGCACCTGGGTCACGGTTCCTGTGCGGATATCGCCGTCCATGCGCGCCTTCCCTGGGTCTTGCCTCCAAGGTAGGGAGCGAGGCGGCCGCGCTCCAGGGCGCGCGGGTGTCGGAGTCCGAAGATCGCTGGTTGAGCGGGGGCTAGGCTAGGTCGGTCTTGCTGAAATCCTCGCCCTTATAAAGCAGCGGGGTCCGGTAAGCCTTGGCCGCCGCATAGGACATGCAGTCGGCCAGGTTCAGCCGTGCGGGGTGACGGCCCTTGCCGAAGCGATCGAAAGCCTCGACCGCGAGGTCGGCCATCCGGGCGTTGATCGGAACGACTTCAACGCCCGCTTCGGCGAGAACCTTGCCGACGAAGGTTTTGATCTCCGGCACGCCAGCGTCCAGCAGGGACGACAGGCGCATCACTGCTTCGAGCACGACCAGCGGCGAGGTGTAGCGGTGCTGGGCTCCCTGCAGCCGTTCGATGAAGCTGTCCGCCTCAGGCTCCTTGAGGATGATCGCCATCAAGGCGGAGGTGTCGATGAGCATCAGTCGCCCCACATGGCGTCGATCTCGTCCTTGGTCAGGTCTCGGCCGACAATTCGTTCGGGGCGAATGAAGTCGTCGATGATGGCGCCGAGCCGGGACTTCAGCGGCGTCGTTTCGGCCTCTCGCGCCAATTCGTTGGACAGCGCCTCGATCACCGCGTCGGTCATGGTGATCCTGCGCTTCTCCGCTAGGGCCCGGGCGAGCGCTGCGGCGCGGGGATTGCGGATGTTGAGCATCGGCGGGCTCCGTAAAGAAGTAGTTGTATATACGTAAAGGCGAAGATGTAAAGGCAGACTCGAGCCTGTGGCCGGCGGACCGAGGCAGGAGCCAGGTTCAGCTACGGTCAATTGCACTCGCAGGCCTCTGAAGGGGCGCGAGCGGTCACAGGTGCGGGCATCCCGCTGGGTCGTCCTGCTTGGATTACGGCCGCGATTGTTGTGTGTATCGTCTGGTGGGCTTCAGGGGGCGACGGAATATGCGGGCGGTTATAGTGGCTATGGCTGGCCTATTGGGAATCGGCCTGATCTTCGATTCGGCGCTCGCGCAGTCCGCGCGCCCAGCCTACGCCGCTGGCCAAATCTGGCAGTATCACGCCAGACCGAGCGACCCTGCTTCGCTACTGAAGATACAGGTTGTCGAGAGCGACCCGGTCCTGACGAAAAGCGGCCCTATCTACCATGTCAGC
Organism: Phenylobacterium montanum; assembly: GCF_018135625.1. NCBI lineage: Bacteria > Pseudomonadati > Pseudomonadota > Alphaproteobacteria > Caulobacterales > Caulobacteraceae > Poindextera > Poindextera montana. The sequence continues at coordinate 1,953,571 of NZ_CP073078.1, read as the reverse complement.
ATTGTCGGGGTTCATCTTGGAAGCGATCACCGTCTCAGCGAGATCGCGCACGTGCCGGTGTCAAAGGACACACTCGACAAGAGCGTCACCGTGCTCGTGAAAAGCGATGCGACTTTTCCTGACGTCAGGCCCGGAATCGCAGATTGGAAATCCGCCAAGGGGGGCGTGTTCACCATCTCGGTGGCGGAGATCGTCGATATCATCGATAAGATGGCGCAAGGGCGCGCTGGCGGCTAACCACCGCTTGCAGGCTTTCAGCCGAGCTACCCTGGCTGGGGGCGTTGGCCGTGGGATCCCATTGTGATCATCCGAAACGCCACCCCCACCGACGTCCCCACGATCAGGCAGTGCGTCGAAGCCTCGCTGGAAGCGACCTACGGCGGGTTGTGGACGTCGGAGCCGCTGAGGGCGGGCGACGATGACTGGGCGAACGCCTGGGTGGCATGCTCTTCAGGCGCCATCATCGGCGTCGGGCTCACGGAAGCCGACATCGTCAGCGACCTCTGGATTCACCCTGCCTCTCAAGGCAAAGGCGCTGGAACCGCGCTCCTCGCGGCGCTCGAGACCGAGATAGCCGGGCGCGGGCTTACGACGGCCCGGCTGCGCTGCCTGGAGCCCAATCTCAAGGCCCGGGGATTCTACGCCTCACGCGGCTGGACTGAGGTGCGCGTCTATCCTCACGAGACCCTTCCGCTCAACACGGTGGACTTCGTGAAAACCCTCGCCCCTCAGCCGTAGCTCTGCAGCGAGCGCACCTCCAGCTCGCCCTTGCTGGCGATGGCCTGGGCGGCGGCCAGGGCGCCGGCGGCGGTGGTGTAGTAGGGGATCTTGGCCATCAGGGCGGTGCGGCGCAGGGAGAAGCTGTCCTCCAGCGACTGCTTGCCCTCGGTGGTGTTGATCACCAGCTGCACCTCGCCATTCTTCATGGCGTCGACGATGTTCGGCCGGCCTTCCAGCACCTTCTTGATCATCTCGACGGCCAGGCCCTGCTCGTTCAGGTAGGCGCAGGTGCCGGCGGTGGCGATGATCTTGAAGCCGGCCTCGATCAGCATCTTCACCGGCTCGACCACGAACGGCTTATCCGAGGCGCGGACCGAGACGAAGGCCACGCCGCCCTTGGGCAGGACCGTGCCGCCGGCCAGCTGGCTCTTGTTGAACGCGCGGGCATAGGCCTCGGCGACGTCCTCGCCGGGGCGGCGCCAGTCCAGGCCCATGACCTCGCCGGTAGAGCGCATTTCCGGTCCCAGCACGGTGTCGACGCCGGGGAAGCGGGCGAAGGGGAACACCGCTTCCTTGACCGCGATGTGGTCGTAGGTCTTCTGCGCCAGGCCGAAGCTGGCCAGGGGCACGCCGGCCATGACCTTGGCGGCGATGGCGGCGACCGGCTGGCCGATGGTCTTGGCGACGAAGGGCACGGTGCGCGAGGCCCGGGGATTGACCTCCAGCACGAAGATGCGCGGTGCGTCCGAGTGCGGCTCCTCGATGGCGAACTGCACGTTCATCAGGCCCCGCACCTTGAGGGCGAAGGCCATGGCCTCGGTCTGCCGCTTCAGCTCTTCGATGGTCTCGGGGCGCAGGGAGAAGGGCGGCAGGGAGCAGGCGCTGTCGCCCGAGTGCACCCCGGCCTCCTCGATATGCTCCATCACGCCAGCGACGAACACGGTCTCGCCGTCGCACAGGGCGTCGACATCGACCTCGGTGGCGCGCGACAGGTACTGGTCGATCAAGACCGGGCTGTCGCCCGAGACCTGGACGGCGGTGCGGATGTAGCGATCCAGCTGCTCCTCGTCGCGGACGATCTCCATGGCCCGGCCGCCCAGCACATAGGAGGGACGGATCACCACCGGGAAGCCGACGCGGCGGGCGCCTTCGAAGGCCTCCTCGGCGCTGCGGGCGATGGCGTTGATCGGTTGGGCGATGTTCAGGCGATGCAGCAGCTGCTGGAAGCGCTCGCGGTCTTCGGCCAGGTCGATGGCGTCGGGGCTGGTGCCCAGGATCGGCACGCCGGCGTCTTCCAGCGCCTGGGCCAGCTTCAGCGGGGTCTGGCCGCCGAACTGGACGATCACGCCGGCCAACTCGCCGTTCGACTGCTCGACCGCGATCAGCTCCAGCACGTCCTCGGCGGTCAGGGGCTCGAAATAGAGCCGGTCGGAGGTGTCATAGTCGGTCGAGACGGTCTCGGGGTTGCAGTTGACCATGATCGACTCGATGCCGATCGCATCCAGGGCGAAGGCCGCGTGGCAGCAGCAGTAGTCGAACTCGATGCCCTGGCCGATCCGGTTCGGGCCGCCGCCGAGGATAATGGCCTTCTTGCGATCTGAGGGCTCGCTCTCGCAGGCCGGGGCCTGGCCGAGGGCGCCGGTCTCATAGGTCGAGTACATGTAGGGGGTGGAGGCGCGGAACTCGCCGGCGCAAGTGTCGATGCGCTTGAACACGGGCCGGACGCCGGCGGCCTGGCGGGCGGCGCGGACCTGGGCCTCGGTCTGGGCGGTCAGTTTGGCCAGGCGCGCGTCGGAGAAGCCCTGGGCCTTCAGGCGGCGCAGGGCCGCGGGCTCGGCGGGCAGGCCGTGGTCGCGCAGGCGGGCTTCGGCGGCGATCAGCGCCTGGATCTGACGCAGGAACCAGGGCTCATAGGAACAGGCCGCCTGCACCTCCTCGACCGTCAGGCCGTGGCGAAAGGCCTGGGCGATGACCAGGAGGCGGTCCGGGGTCGGCTGCCCGAGGGCGCGGGTCACGGCCGACTTGCCGGTCTCGGGATCGTTGGCGCCCGGGATTTCAACCTCGTCGAGGCCAGACAGCCCGGTCTCGAGGCCGCGCAAGGCCTTCTGCAGGCTCTCGGCGAAGGTGCGGCCGATGGCCATCACCTCGCCCACCGACTTCATCGAGGTGGTCAGGTACGGCTCGGCGCCCGGGTACTTCTCGAAGGCGAAGCGCGGGATCTTGGTGACCACATAGTCGATGGTCGGCTCGAACGAGGCCGGGGTGGCGCCGGTGATGTCGTTCATCAGCTCGTCGAGCGTGTACCCGACCGCCAGGCGCGCAGCGACCTTGGCGATCGGGAAGCCGGTGGCCTTCGACGCCAGGGCGGACGAGCGCGAGACCCGCGGGTTCATCTCGATCACCACCATGCGCCCGTCGGCCGGATTGACCGCGAACTGCACGTTGGAGCCGCCGGTCTCCACCCCGATTTCGCGCAGCACCGCGATCGAGGCGGCGCGCATGCGCTGGTATTCCTTGTCCGTCAGGGTCAGGGCCGGGGCGACGGTGATCGAGTCGCCCGTGTGCACGCCCATGGGGTCGATGTTCTCGATCGAGCAGACGATGATGCAGTTGTCCGCCTTGTCGCGGACGACCTCCATCTCGTACTCCTTCCAGCCCAGCACGCTCTCCTCGATCAGCACCTCGGTGGTGGGAGAGAGGTCCAGGCCCCGCTCGACGATCTCGCGGAACTCCTCGACATTGTAGGCGATGCCGCCGCCGGTGCCGGCCAGGGTGAAGGACGGGCGGATGATCGCCGGCAGGCCGACGAAATCGAGGCCCCCATGGGCCTCTTCCAAGGTATGGGCGACGCGGGAGCGGGGGCTCTCAAGGCCCAGCTTGTCCATGGCGTCGCGGAATTTCTGCCGGTCCTCGGCCTTGTCGATAACATCGGCCTTGGCCCCGATCATCTCGACGCCGTACTTGGCCAGGATACCCTGGCTTTCCAGGGCGAGGGCGGTGTTCAGCGCGGTCTGGCCGCCCATGGTCGGGAGCAGGGCGTCGGGACGCTCCTTGTCGATAATCTTGGCGACCATCTCCGGGGTGATCGGCTCGATATAGGTCGCGTCGGCCACATCCGGGTCGGTCATGATCGTGGCCGGGTTCGAATTGACCAGCACGATGCGATAGCCCTCGGCGCGCAGCGCCTTGCAGGCCTGGACCCCCGAATAGTCGAACTCGCAGGCCTGGCCGATAACGATGGGGCCGGCGCCGATGATCAGGATCGATTTGATGTCGGTGCGTTTGGGCATGGTCGTCTCGCGCGCAAGGGCGAGGCCGCGCTAGCCGCGCGTCCCTCACCGACGAATTGCAGGTTAAGGGGGTCGTTTAGAGGGGAGGGGGGCGGAGCGCAAGCACGGAGGCGACAAAGGTGGAATTTGCCGTGACGTGTTTCAATCGCGCAATTTAATGGCCGCTTTCGCTGCGCCAGGGGCATGGCTGTGGGAATGGGGCAACAAGGTGTTCGCCATGTGACGGTAATTTGCAGTTCGGGACTGGATAAACTCAAAACGGGTGTCTAGCGTCGATTCCAAGGATCGGCGGCGACCAAAGGTCGCACAGGCCGAGAAGGGCGATTTGAGAGGGGCTTTGGATGTCGATTGTAAAGAGCTCGCTGCTGGCGAGCACGATGCTGTGCGCTGTTTTCGTGGCCTCGTCGGTCGCGGCGCAAACCGCCAACACCACCCAGAACCCGCCCTCGACGCCAACGCCGCCATCCAAGCCCGCTTCGAACGAGGTCGTGGTGACCGGCTCGCGTCTGCATCACACCACCTTCAACACACCGGCGCCGGTGCAGGTGATCACCAACCATGACGCGCGTCTCGAGGGCCTGATCGACTCCATCAGCGTCCTTCAGGGCAGTACCGCAGCCGCGGGTTACACCCAGATCAACAACCAGTTCGGCGGGTACGTCGTAAATGGCGGCCCCGGCATCAGTTCGCTGTCGCTGCGCGGCCTTGGGGGACAACGGACCCTTGTCCTCTTGAACGGTCGCCGCCTCAACCCGGCTGGGGTCAGCGGTACAGTCGCCGACGTTGACCTGAATGTCATTCCGGACGCGCTAGTTGAACGCTACGAAGTTCTGAAGGACGGCGCCTCCTCGATCTACGGCTCGGACGCCATCGGGGGTGTGGTCAACATCATCACTCGCAACAAGTTCGATGGCCTGAACATCGAAACCAATGACAGCATCCCGCAAGAAGGTGCGGGTAAGCAGTTCGAGGTGGCGGTGTCCGGCGGCCGGGTGCGTGACAACTACCACGTGTTGTTCGGCCTGCAATATTTTCAGGAGAACGCCATTCGCATCCGTGATTTGCCCGGCGGCGCCTGCCCGCTGGAACTGCAGCGGCTGCCGACTGGCGGTCCCTACAACTTCGGCCGCAGCTATGCGGATGGTTCGCCCTATTGCGCCAACACCCAGACCAACAACGTGTCGGACTTCAGCACCGGCGGTGTATGGGTCTATGACCCCTCGCAGGGCGCCCAGTTTCCCTATTCGCCGTTCAGCCAAAGCCACTTCGGGACGGTTCCCCGGCTCACCAACATCGCTACCGATCCGCGTACGGCAGATGTTGACGCGGCGTCGCCGTCACGCCGCGCCGCCTTCACCCTGATTGGCGCCGCGGACCTTCCGCACAATGTCGAGTTCTATTTCGAAGATCTGCTCACCAATCGTCGCTCCCAGCAGGCCGCCTTCCTGCCGCAGCTGTTCCCGGCCACGGACAATGACATCGTCGCCGTGTCGCAGAACCCGTTCAATCCGTTCACCTCGGCGGAAAATGGCCCGGATTTCGTGCAGCCGATCCTGACCATGCCGGTGACCCAGCAGACCCAGGACGTCTGGGCCGGCCGCGCCCTGTTTGGCCTTCGCGGCGATTTTGGCTCGTTCCTCAAGGGATGGAAGTGGGACACCAGCCTGACCTACGGCCTGTCGCGCGCGCACTACACGACAGATACGGTGCTCGCGCATCGGTTCGAGAACGCGCTCAACGTCGTCGTGGCGCCGTCGGGCACCGACCCGGCGCTGGTGCGGTTCAATCCGGTGGATGGGCTCAGCTATACCTGCGCCGTCAACGTCTCGAACCCGGCCGAAAAGTGCTATCCGCTGAACTTCTTCGAAAGCTCTGCGCAACTCACTAGGGACCCCGCCCTGGCCTACATGCGGACCGTCGACAAGGGCCACACCAGCTACGACCAGGTCGTGTTCGACGCCACGGCGGATGGTCCGATCTTCAACCTGCCGGCCGGCCCGGTCCAGGGCGTGATCGGCATCGAGTATCGCTACGACAGCCTGGACGACTATCCGGGCAAGTATGCAGTCGCCCACGACTACTTCAACCTGTCGAGCGCCGGGGTTACCCGGGGCGACAACGGCGTGGTCGAGCTGTATCTCGAAGGCGAGGCGCCCCTACTCAAGGGCAAGCCGCTGGTCGACAGCCTGACCCTCAACGTCTCCACCCGGTACACCAACTACCGTTCAGGCGGCAGTGATCTGACCTACAAGCTCAATCTGAACTGGCAGATCATCCCCTCGCTTCGCGCTCGCGCCACTTATGGCACCTCGTTCCGCGGGCCTGCGCTTTACGAGAACTATCTAGCGGCGCAGACCAGCTTCACGGGCGCGCTCGACCCTTGCGCCCAGTACGGTGTGAACGCTGCGCCGACTTCGAACTTGTATAAGAACTGCGCCTCGGAGGGGCTGCCTGGCAATTTCCTCGGCTACAGTTCGACGCCGGAGGTTTTCACCCAAGGCGCACAAGGGCGCCTGAAGTCAGAAACCTCCAAGAACCTCACCGTGGGGCCGGTCTGGCAACCTTCCTTCGCCGATCTACAGGTGAGTGTCAGCTATTTCCATATCGAGGTCGACAACGAGATCACCACCCTGGGGCCCGACAACATTCTGAACCTCTGCTACGACAGTAGCCAGTTCCGAAATGGCTCGCCATACTGCACGCTGATCTCGCCGCGTGACTCCAACAACAACATTGCGCTCATCGATGACTCCTACTTGAACGTGGCGCAGCAGCTGGTGTCGGGTATCGACGCCGACTTGGTCTATCGCAAGAAGTTCGACATCGGCGAATTCACCCTGGACCTCAAAACGACATACGCCATCGAGGACAAGCAGGAACTATTCCCCGGCAGTCCGGTCACCAACTATACGGGCACGTTCGGCGAGCCTCGCTGGAATGGAAACTTGCAGCTGCTCTTCCGACACAAAGATTGGACCTTCGACTGGTCGATGAGATATCTGGGTGAACAGAACGAATACCCCATCACAGGCGAAACCCCGGGAGGGCGGTATTTGGAATTCCAGAAAGATCAGCTCTACCATTCTCTGGGGGTCGAGTATCAGGGCGACAAGTGGAGGGCGACTTTCGTCATCCGCAACCTTTTCAATGACTATCCGCCCGTGATCAGCAACAACCCTGACGCAGCCTTCGCCTCGCGTGTGGGCGAGTTCGCGAACGGATATGGCAATCTCAACCTCTATGGCCGCTCGTTCTACTTCTCGCTGAGCAAGGACTTCTGAGGTCGAAGGGGCGCCTGCCGCTTTCGAGCGGCGCCGCCCGCCGTCTACAGCGTTTTGATTGTCCATACTGACGGCCCGTCCTGTCGGGCCGCAGGGGCGGGGAGCAAGCGTGCGTTGGCTTGAAAGGTTTAAGAGGCATGGTCTGGCCGTGGCTCTGCTGGTGTCGGGCGCTGGCGCCCTTCCGGGGCTGGTAATAGCCGCCGATCCCGCCCCGGTTGCTAAGACCGTACCGGCCGGGCCGCCGTCCGCCAGCGATTTCACACGCGAGCCGGTGATCTGGGACGTGTCCATCTCGCCGGATGGTCAGCACATCGTCGCCCTGACCTCGCCGGACGGCGTCACACCGATCATATCGGTGTGGCGGACCGACCAGCCTAACGCCAAGCCGGTCAATCTGGGCGCGGCCCACATGCGGTTCCTGGGCGTGAGCTTCCTGAAGAACGACCGCCTTTTGGTCTCGGCGATCCAGCCGCTGACATTCGGCGTCAGACGCTCCCACGTCATCAAGCAGTATGTGACCGACCTCAACGGCAAGGACTGGGCGGCATTGCTGCCGGAATCGCGGGTTGGTCAGTCCGAAGTCGATGAGTTTGTCGATCGCCTCACTGACGCCAGCCTTGTTTCCGTCCTTTCTCGCGATCCCCGGCACGTGCTGGTCGAGGACGAACGCATAGAGGGGCGGGGAGACATCTACAGGGTCGACATCTATTCGGGCGTCGCAGAGCGGCTCGCCCGCGGATCTGAAAAGGTCTTTGGCTACCAGGCCGATCTGAACGGCGAACTGCGGGCCAAACGCGAGTTCGACTACGACAAGGACGGGCCCTATTTCGCCCAGTGGATAAAGAACCCGACGACGGGCGCCTGGGAAGAGCATTTCCGCGACCACCTGAAGGACCGGCGCGGCGCCAATCTGGCCGCCTTCACCACCGATCCGAACATCGTCGAAATCATCACCTCGAACGGCGGCGAGAAGCAGGGGATCTACGACTACGACGTCAAGCAGAAGAAGATCCTTGGGCCGGCGTTTGGCCACAAGCTGTTCGATGTCGGCGGCGATGTGGCTCAGTCGATCGCTTCGGCCGACTATGGCGAGATTCTGGGATTCAGCCTGCAGGCGGATCGAGGCCGGCGCTATTGGGTCGATGACCGCCTGGACGCCATTACAAAGGGGCTCCAACAGTCGCTCGGCGTGCAAAACGTCGCTGAGACCTGGATCGATCCGGGCAGCGGGACCGAGGCCGAAATATCGACTTCGCCCGATTTTGACATCGAAATCACCAGCTGGTCCGCCGATCGCAAGTTCATGATCGTCGAAAAGTCTGGGCCGCGGCAGCCGCCGGAATTCTATCTGCTGACCGATGGGACCAAGCTGTCGCAGCTTGGGCGTTCTCGCCCCTGGATCGATCCGGCGAAGCTCGGCGAGGATCGGCTGGTTGAATACAAGGCGCGAGACGGCCTGATGATACCGGCTTTCCTGACCACACCGCCCAAAGCGGTCTATGGACCGGGACCCTATCCGACCCTGATCGAGCCCCATGGCGGACCTTGGGCGCGTGATGAACTGGACTGGGACATCAGCGGCTGGACCCAATATTTCGCGTCCCGCGGCTACGCCGTGTTGCGGCCGCAGTTTCGCGGCTCGTTCGGCTGGGGGCAGAAGCTCTGGCGCGCCGGCGACGGCGAGTGGGGCCAGAAGATGCAGGACGACAAGGACGACGGGGTCAAGTGGTTGATCGCCCAGGGCATCGCCGATCCCAAGCGGGTGGCGATGTTCGGCTATTCCTACGGCGGCTACGCGGCGCTTGCGGCGGCCGTGCGACCGAACGGTCTCTATCAGTGCGCTATTTCGGGCGCCGGAGCCGGCGACTTGGCTGCGCTTGAGAAGGCAACATTCGACAATCGTCTGCAGCGCGCCTTCCAGCACGACACGATCAAGGGACTAGACGCCCTGGCCCACGCCAAGGAGGCGCAGATTCCTGTGTTCCTGTACCATGGCGACCGGGATCAGACGGTCGAGGTCGAACAGTCGCGCAAGTTCGCCGCCAGCCTGCGGGCCGCGGGCAAGCCTGTCCGCTACGACGAAATCCCAGAGATGGGCCACCAGTACGTCACCATGACCCCGGCCATGATGGAGCACCAGTTGGTCCAGATCGAAGACTTCCTGAAGACCGGCTGCAAGCCGAGCGGGCTCTGACGCCCCCGCCTGTTACTTCGCCTGATCCATCATCCCGGCGAAGCGCTCGAACACATAGAGGCTGTCGGTCGGGCCGGGCGAGGCTTCCGGGTGGTGCTGGACGCCGAACACGGGCTTGTCCTTGACCGCGATGCCGGCGTTTGTGCCGTCGAACAGGGAGACGTGGGTTTCGGTCACGGCTTCGGGCAGGCTGTCGCGGTCGACAGTGAAGCCGTGGTTCATCGAGACGATCTCGACCTTGCCGGTGGTCAGGTCCTTGACCGGGTGGTTGGCCCCGTGGTGGCCCTGCTCCATCTTCCTGGTCTGGGCGCCGAGGGCCAGGGCCAGCATCTGGTGGCCGAGGCAGATGCCGAACACGGGCGTGCCGCTATCGACCAGGGCCTTGATCTCAGGGACGGCATATTCGCCGGTGGCGGCCGGGTCGCCCGGGCCGTTGGACAAGAGGACCCCGTCGGGCTTGCGCGCCAGGATCTCGGCGGCGGTGGTCGTGGCCGGCACCACGGTGACGTGGGCGCCGATGCTGTTCAGGCTTCGAAGGATGTTGCGCTTGACGCCGTAGTCGACGACCACGACCTCGTACTTCTTCTGCGGCGCCGTATCGTAGCCGTCGCCCCAGCGCCACAGGCCCTCGCCGAACTCGAACGGCTGCAGGCAGGTGGCGTCCTTGGCGAGGTCGAGGCCCACAAGACCGGTCCAGGCGCGCGCCTGCGCCACCAGGGCGTCCAGGTCGAACTTGCCCTCCGGGCTATGGGCGATGACCCCGTGCGGCATGCCCTTCTCGCGGATGGCGACGGTCAGCGCGCGGGTGTCGATCCCACCCAGCGCCACCACGCCGCGCTGCTTCAGCCAGCTGTCGAAATCGGCCTCGGCCCGCCAGTTGGCCTCCGGCGTCGGCAGGTCGCGGAAGATCGCGCCCCGGGCGGCGGTGCGGGCGCCCTCGCCGAACTGTTCGACGTCCTCGAAATTGACCCCGACATTGCCCACGTGCGGGAAGGTGAAGGCGACGATCTGGGCCATGTAGGAGGGGTCGGTGAGGATCTCCTGGTAGCCGGTCATGGCGGTGTTGAAGCAGACCTCGCCCAGGGCCTCGCCGACCGCGCCGGCGCCGATCCCTTGGAAGATGGTTCCGTCGGCGAGGGCGAGCACCCCCGTCGCACCGGGCGTCAGCTGGGCGGCCATGGCGGAATCTCCAAGAGGAACGGGAACCATCTTTGCAAAAAGGCGGGCCGGAGTCGCCCCCTGCCCGCCGCGCAAACGGCCGCGTGTTTAGGGGGAGGGGCGGGGAGGGTCAACCCCGCCGCAAAATTTCTTTCGCCGGCATGTCACAACCCGCCGTGCCCGCACGTCCTTGCTGCAAACGAGGATCAGAGCCCACATGAAACGCGCCCTTTCCGGACTGCTCGCTGTCCTTCTTGCCGCCAACGCCCTGGCCATGCTGTTCGCCTCGCTGTGGTGGTACGGCGCCGTGCCGGGCGTGACCGCGACCGGGCCGTTCAACCCGCATTTCGTGCGCGACATCGGGGCGACCTATCTGACGGTGGCCTTAGGCCTGGGCTGGTTCGCGGCGCGACCGGCTCAGGGCTGGCCGGCGCTGGTGGCCGCGGCGGTCTTCCTGGATCTGCACGCCCTGATCCATGTGCACGACGCGGCGCTGAGCCCCGTCTGCGGCCACGACCTGTTGCGCGATTTCCCCGGGGTGTTCCTGCCGGCCCTGATCGCCACCACCCTGGCCGCCTTTCCCAAGACCAAGTCCGCCTGAGCAAAGGAGCAAGCCATGCTGAAGGCCATCTTCTCCCGCCAGATCGACGGCTTCGAAAAGACCTGGGGTTATGACGCCAGCTACATGCGCGAGCTCTTGGCCGCGAGCCCCTGGACCTTTCTCAAGTTCTCCATCGTCACCGCCCTGACCCCGCGCAAGGACGCGCCCATGGAGGCCCTCGCCGCCGCGGGCGTGGTCGGGACCCTGGTTGAAGACTGCGGCCCTTGCACCCAGATCGGCATCGACATGGCGGTCGCCGGCGGGGTTAAGCCGGAGGTGCTGCGCGCCATCCTGGCCGGCGACGTGGCCGCCATGGGCGAGAACGCCGCCCTGGGCTACGGCTTCGCCCGGGCGGTGCTGGACAAGCGGCTGGACGAGGCGGACGTGATGCGGGAGGCGGTGGTGCGGAAATGGGGGCACAAGGGGCTGGTGGCCCTGTCCCTGGCCCTGACCACGGCGCGCATGTACCCGACGCTGAAATACGCCCTGGGCCACGGCAAAGCCTGCTCGCGCGTGATCGTCGCCGGCGCCGCGGCCCCGGTGGCCAAGCCCCTGGAGCTCGCCGCATGAGCGCCTCTGAAACCGCGCTGTCAGCCTTCGAGGGGCAGCGCCCGCGCCTGACCCGCCTAGCCTACCGCATGCTGGGATCGGTGGCCGAGGCCGAGGACGTGGTCCAGGACGCCTGGCTGCGCTGGGACGGGGCCGAGGCCGAGGCGGTGGCCGACCCGGCCGCCTGGCTGGTGCGCACCACCACGCGCCTGTGCCTGGACCGCCTGCGCGCAGCCCGGGTGCGCCGCGAGGCCTACAAGGGGCCCTGGCTGCCCGAGCCCCTGATCGAGGAGATCGCCGAGGACCCGCTGGAGCGGGCCGAGGACGTCTCGGTGGCCTTCCTTTTGGCTCTGGAGCGGCTATCGCCCTTGGAGCGGGCCGTGTTCCTGCTACACGACGTGTTCGACCAGGACTTTTCCGCCATCGCCCGCACCCTGGAGCGCAGCGAGGCCGCCTGCCGCCAACTGGCCAGCCGCGCTCGCGCCAATGTCCGCCAGGCGAGGCCCAGGTTCGACGTCAGCCAGGAGGCGGTGTCGCGCCTCGCCCTGGCCTTCATGGACGCCGCCCGGCGCAACGACGTGGCCGCCCTGTCGGACCTTCTGGCCGAGGACGCCATCATGATCAGCGACGGCGGCGGCAAGCGCAAAGCGGCTCTGCGCCCCATGGTCGGGCGCGAGGACGTGCTGACCCTGTTCCGCGGCCTGATCTGGCGCGCTGGCGGCGCCATGCCGGACAAGATCCGCCTGGCGAGGATCAACGGCTTTCTGGGCGTGATCGCCGAGGCCGACGACGGGGTGATGACGTTTGCGTTCGAGCCATCGGAGGATGGGCGGCTGGCGGCGATCTATGTCCTGCGGAACCCGGACAAGCTGCGGCATGTGCACACTTAGTCTTTCAACTCGATGGGCTGAGGGTTCATTATGGCCAACCTTCGCCATCATGAGTCCCCGGACCCCTTCGCCGCGTGCGCATAGACGACCGCTTCCTCGACGAGATCAAATCGCGCCTGCGCCTGTCCGACGTGATCGGGCGCACGGTGAAGCTGCGCCGGCAGGGGCGGGAGTATGTTGGGCTGTCGCCCTTCAACAAGGAGAAGTCGCCGTCGTTTTTCGTCAATGACGACAAGGGCTTCTATCACGATTTCTCCTCCGGCAAGCACGGCGACCTGATCAGCTTTCTGCAGGAGACCGAGCGGCTGACCTTCATGGAGGCGGTCGAGCGGCTGGCGGCCGAGGCCGGCGTGCCGATGCCGGTGCAGGACGAGCGGGCGGCGGAGAAGGCGCGCGAGCGGGCGGACCTGTCCGACTGGCTGGAGCAGGCCGGCAAGTGGTTCGAGGCCGAACTGCGCCGGCCGGTGGGCGCCGAAGCGCGGGCCTATCTGCTGAAGCGCGGCCTGCCGGAGAGCGAGTGGGCGCGGTTTCGCTTGGGCTTTGCGCCGGGCGGACGCACGGCGCTGAAGGACTTTTTGATCGCCAAGGGCGCGCGGCCGCAGGAGCTGGTCGAGGCGGGGCTTCTGATCGCGCCGGACGAGGGCGGGGCGCCCTACGACCGCTTCCGCGAGCGAATCATCTTCCCGATCGGCGACGCCCGCGGCCGGATCGTCTCGTTCGGGGGGCGGGCCATGGATCCCCAGGCCCGCGCCAAGTACCTGAACGGGCCGGAGACGGCGCTGTTTCACAAGGGCGCGACTCTCTATGGCCTGGCCGAGGCGCGGAAATTGCTGGCCGCCGCCGAGCCGGGCGCGCCGCTGGTGGTGGTCGAGGGCTATATGGACGCGATCGCCTGCCAGAGGGCCGGGATCGCGTCGGTGGCGCCCTTGGGCACGGCCTTGACCGAGGAGCAGATGGAGGCGCTGTGGCGGCTGCATCCCGAACCGACCCTGTGCTTCGACGGCGACAACGCCGGCCAGCGGGCGGCCTCGCGGGCCATGGACCGGGCCTTGCCGCTGCTGAAAGCCGGGCGTTCGTTCCGCTTCTCGATGGTCTCTGGCGGCAAGGATCCCGACGACGTGCTGCGCGAGCAGGGAGCTGTGGCGCTGAAGACGCAGCTGGCCCAGACCGAGCCCTTCGTCCATCGCCTGTTCGTGCGCGAGCGGGACCTGGAGCCGCTGGACACGCCGGAGCGCAAGGCGGGGCTGAAGGCGCGGCTGCGCGCCGCCGCCCAGGCGATCCAGGACCCGGACCTGTCGGCCGCCTATCGCGACGACCTGTTCCAGCGCCTGGACGAGGCTGTGGGCGCGCCGACCCGCGGCGAGCGGCGGGTGGGCCGGCCAGGGGGCGGCAAGTCGCCGCAGCGCTGGCGCGATCCCCGCCGCCCGGCCTATGAAGACGCCCCCCTGACCGCCGAGGGCAAGGCCGCCGGCCAGAGGCTGAAGCGGGCGATCGATCCGGTGGCCGCAGCGGTGGCCAGCGGGGCCCTGGCCGACCCGGCGCGCCTCGAGCCGCACCTGGAGACGCTTGAGCAGCAAGGCTTTGGCGATCCAGGCCTGAAGGCCCTCGCGGGTGAGATCATTCGTGTGCGTCTCGACGCCGATGTCCTTGACAGAGACGTGCTCGCACGCCATCTGGCGTCTGGTGGATTCGGCGCGTTGCTGGGCGAGATCGACAAGGCGGCCGCATTGTCCGGCGCGCCTTTCCTGAACCCGGACATTCTGCCCACCGTCGCCAGGTCCCAATGGTCGCAGGCGTTCGAGGCTTTGACTCGGATGTCGGCGCTCGATGACGCCATACAAGCCGCCAAGAGCGATCTTGACGGCCGTTCTGGCATGGAGGCCATCGAGCGGATGAAGGCCGAGCGCGACGCCCTAAAGCGCGCGATCGGTTCGGGAACGGTTTGGGCGACCGGAGAGTCTTAATCCATGAGGACTGGCCGGCGTCTTGAAGAGACAGAATTTTCCCCGATCGCGCGGTGTTCGCCCGCAGCGTCGGCACCGGAGATTTAAATGAGCGAAACGGCGGAGCCGCAAGAAACCACCACCGATGGTCCGCTTCTCGATCTGACGGATACGGCGGTCAAGAAGTTCATCAAGCAGGCCAAGGCCCGCGGCTATGTCACCATGGACGAGCTGAACAAGGTTCTGCCGTCCGAGGAAGTCACCTCCGAAGCCATCGAAGACACCCTCGCCATGCTGAGCGAGATGGGCGTCAACGTGGTCGAGGCGGAAGAGGACGCCGAGACCGCGGAAGGCGGCGAGGTCGCTGTGCGCGAAGAGACCGCGGTCGCCGAGGCCGCGGACAAGCAGAGCGCCTATGACCGCACCGACGATCCGGTGCGCATGTACCTGCGCGAGATGGGTTCGGTCGAGCTTCTGAGCCGCGAAGGCGAGATCGCCATCGCCAAGCGCATCGAGGCCGGCCGCGACACCATGATCCGGGGCCTGTGCGAAAGCGCCCTGACCTTCGAAGCCATCATGGTCTGGCGCGAGGAATTGAGCGGCGGGCGCATCCTGCTGCGCGAGGTGATCGACCTCGAACAGACCTACGGCGGCTCGGCCGCCGCGGCCCTGGCCGCGCCCGCGGAAGAGGCTGAAGAGGTCGAGGAGGCCGAAGAGGGCGCCGAGGGCGAGGGCGAGCCCAAGGGCGAAGGCGAAGAAGACGACTTCGACGACGGCGCCGGCCCGACGGTCAGCGCCATGGAGGCCGAGCTGCGCGAAGGGGTGATGGCCACCCTGGACGCCATCGCCTCGGAGTTCGAGGCCTTCCGCGGTCTGCAGGAACGCCTGGTGCGCCACCGCCTGAAGGGCGAGGACCTGACCGAGGCCGAGCGCGAAGCCTATGAGGCGGCGACCTCGACCATCGTCCAGCACCTGAAGACCCTGAAGCTGAACAACAATCGCATCGAGGCCCTGGTCGACCAGCTCTATGCGATCAACCGCCGCCTGATGGGGCTGGAGGGCCGGCTGCTGCGCCTGGCCGACAGTTACGGCATCAGCCGGGCCGAGTTCCTGCGCGCCTATTTCG
Source organism: Phenylobacterium montanum (assembly GCF_018135625.1). Classification (NCBI taxonomy): domain Bacteria; kingdom Pseudomonadati; phylum Pseudomonadota; class Alphaproteobacteria; order Caulobacterales; family Caulobacteraceae; genus Poindextera; species Poindextera montana. The sequence goes on along the minus strand of NZ_CP073078.1, from coordinate 1,937,819 downwards.
GCTCCGAACTGAATCCGCAATGGGCCGACTCGGTCAAGCAGCTGGGCGTGCGCTGGACCAAGTTCGTCGAGAACGACGCCGGCCAGATCGGCGACATCCGCCAGGAAGTCGCGGCCCTGGCCACCGAGACCGGCCTGCCGATCGACGACTATCGTCGCATCGTCCAGACGGTGCAGAAGGGCGAGCGCGAAGCCCGCCAGGCCAAGAAGGAAATGGTCGAGGCCAACCTGCGCCTCGTCATCTCCATCGCCAAGAAGTACACCAACCGCGGTCTGCAGTTCCTGGACCTGATCCAGGAAGGCAATATCGGCCTGATGAAGGCGGTGGATAAGTTCGAATACCGCCGCGGCTACAAGTTCTCGACCTACGCGACCTGGTGGATCCGCCAGGCCATCACCCGCTCGATCGCCGACCAGGCGCGCACCATCCGCATCCCGGTGCACATGATCGAGACGATCAACAAGATCGTCCGCACCAGCCGCCAGATGCTGCACGAGATCGGCCGCGAGCCGACCCCGGAAGAACTGGCCGAAAAGCTGGCCATGCCGCTGGAAAAGGTGCGCAAGGTCTTGAAGATCGCCAAGGAGCCGATCAGCCTGGAGACCCCGATCGGGGACGAGGAAGACAGCCACCTGGGCGACTTCATCGAGGACAAGAACGCGGTGCTGCCGATCGACGCGGCGATCCAGTCGAACCTGCGCGAGACCACCACCCGCGTGCTGGCCTCGCTGACCCCGCGGGAAGAACGCGTGCTGCGCATGCGCTTCGGCATCGGCATGAACACCGACCACACACTGGAAGAGGTCGGCCAGCAGTTCAGCGTCACCCGCGAACGAATCCGCCAGATCGAGGCCAAGGCCCTGCGCAAGCTGAAGCACCCGAGCCGGTCGCGGAAGCTGCGGAGCTTCCTGGATAGTTGACGAGGGCCGCGGCCCGCGGGAGCATGCCCTCATGGCCGACGGCGGACTAAAACTGGAACTCGACGAAGCGCTCGGCGAACGCCTCAGGCGGGCGGCTGCGGCGCATGGTCGATCGGTCGATGAATATGCCGCAGCGCTCATCGAGGACGGCCTCGACGAGCATTGGGCTGAAGCCTATCGGCGCTTTGCGGAATACAAACAGACCGGCCAGTATCTCGAGGCGGCGGATTGTCTGCGCGAGTTTCAGGACACTGTGGCCGGGCGTTTTCGCATCGAATCCAAGTGAGCCTTCCCGTAAGGCTTTCGCCATCCGCGCGGCAGGATTTGCAGCGGCTTGCCGATTTTCTGGCTCAGGGCAGCGAACGGGCGGCGCGCCGCGCCAGCGAAGCCCTGGGCAATGCGGTCTTGTCGCTCGGAGAGCTGCCGGAACGCGGTCGGCCAGGCGTGCGGCAAGGCTGGCGCGAACTTGTGATCCCGTTTGGCGCGGCGGCTTACGTTGTCCAGTACAGAGTCGAGGCTGATAGCGTGTTCGTCGCCCGCATCTTCCACAGCCGCGAGGCCCGATGAGGAGCGCTGCTCGGCCTCACCCCTTCACCCGCGCCATGATCGCCAGCGGGCGGCCTTCGTTGTCGTTGAAGAAGGCCATCCACTCCTCGGTCCCGTCCTCGTGGCGATGGATCATGTGCGGGGCGTGGGTGAACTCGGCGCCGCGGGCGGCCAGGGCGGCGTGGGCCGTGCGCACATCGTCCACCTGGAAATAGAGGATGGATTCCTGGGCTGCGCCGTCGCCCTCGGACAGGAACAGGCGCACCCCGCCCATGTCGAAGAAGGCGAGATTGCCGAAGGAATAGAGATGGGGCAGGCCCAGCACCTCGCCGTACCATTGGCGGGCGGCGGCCACGTCCTTGACGCTGCGGGCGATCTGGCCGACGGGGCCGAGGCTGACGGGCTGGGTCATGTCGAGGTCCTTATGGAAGAGGGCGCTGTCGCGACGAACGCCGTTGAAGGCGCGCAACTCGGCGCGGCGGCTCAGGCCGAGTTTCGAGAGCGCATTGGCCAGGTGATACTTGACGGCGTCCGGGCTCACCCCCTGGCGGCGGGCGATCTCGGTGGCGGCCATGCCATGGCGCACAGCTTCGACCACGCGCCATTCCGCGGGGGTCAGGACATCCTCATGCGGTGGCCGGCCTCGGCCTCTGGGGTTCGCCATGATCGGGAGCCTAGCTGGCGGGGCGGCGAATTTCCCTCCCCCTCGTCCCCCTCGTCGCCTTCTTCTCCTTGGGCGGGAGCCGGGCGACGTGGCCGAGGGCCTTGGCCAGCATGATCGCCACCGCCGCCTCGTCCTCCATGATCGCCTCGGGCAGGCACGCGTAGCGCCGCATCGGCCGGCCGGGCAGCGGCTCGAAATCCACCGCGCCGTGCTCGGCGTCCAAGGCGGCGCGGTCCTCCGGGGCCAGCCGGACGAACATCTGGTCCTGGAACAGGCCGGCGAACATGTTGCCGTTCACGAACGCGGCCGGATAGCCGAACATCTTGCGCGTCTGGATGCGCAAGTCGTGCGGCAGGCTCTCGGTGAAGAGGTCGATCAGGCTCTGCGGTGATTTGCTCCAGGCCATGGCTGCAAGGGCTAGCCCCGCGGCGGACGAGGGGTCAAGGTTCCTGGCGAACGGGACCCGCGGCGTGTATAGCTCTGCGCCGTCCCTATGCGTAGCGGCGGGCTGCCGCTTCGACACTCGTCCCCAATTCCAGCATCAGGCGCAGCGAAGCCCGGCCCTGAAGATAGGTGTCAGATGGCCAAGGGTCAGAAGCGCAGCAACAAGGAAGTCCGCAAGCCCAAGGCGGAGAAGCCGAAGCCCCCGGTTCAGGTGGGCTTCAAGCCTCAGATCGGCAAGTGAGCTACCGCCCCAGCGCGGTATAGACCAGGTTCTGGAACATCGGCAGGGCGGCGGCCGCCGCCAGGCGCTGGCCGGTGGCCAGCTGGCTGGCCGAGCCGGGCTCCAGCGGCATCGAGTTCTGGATCAGGTAGAGCATGACCATGTTCTCGGCCGGATCGGCTCGCCACCAGGTTCCGAAGGCGCCCGGCCAGCTGAATGCGCCGTTGGTGCCGACGCCCATCCAGGCCTGCTTCTCGGCGTCGGTGATCACCGAAAGCCCCAGGCCAAAGCCCTGGCCGCCCCAGAAGGGGATGCCCATGAACGGGATTTCGCGCTGGGCGTCGCTCAGGCGGTTGGTGCGCATCAGCGCGACCGACTGAGGGCTCAGAAGGCGCACCCCCTGGTGTTCGCCATCACCCAGCAGCGCCAGGGCGAATTTCAGATAGTCGTCGGCCGTCGAGATCAGTCCGCCGCCGCCGCCGCAGAACGGGGGCGGCGCATCGTACTGGGCGAAGCGGACCGGTTGCAGGCTGCTGGTGGCCTCGTCGATGCGATAGACCACCGCCGCCCGGTCGCGCTTCTCCGGCGGGATGTAGAAGTCGGTGTCGACCATGCCCAGGGGATCGAACACCCGCTCGAACAGCACCTCGCGAATGCCCTTGCCCTCGATGCGGCCAGCGATGAAGCCGAGGACGTCGGTGGCGTGGCTGTAGTGGAACCGCTCGCCTGGCGCGTAGGAGAGGGGCAGGCCGGCCAGGGCCTCCATCCAGGCGTCGGGATGCTGGCCGGTGTTCAGGACATCGCCCAGGGCCTCCTGGTAGGCCTGGGCGATCGGGCCCATGGAGGTGAAGCCGTAGGCGAGGCCCGAGCGATGGGTCAGCAGGTCTTCGATAGTGATGTCGCGCGGGGCCGGATAGGTCTGGTCCAGCGGCCCTTCGGCGTCCTTCAACACCTTCATGTCGGAAAACTCGGGGGCCCATTTGGTGATGGGGTCGTCCAGCCTGAGCTTGCCTTCCTCCATCAGCATCATGATCACAGCCGAGGTCACCGGCTTGGTCATCGAGGCGATGCGGAACAGGGTGTCGCGCGTCATGGGCGCGCCGGTGGAAAGGTCGCGCTGTCCGACGCAGGTCACATCGGCGATCTCGCCGTTGCGCCACACGAGCGTCACCGCCCCGGACAGGAAGCCGTTGTCCACAACGCCCTGCAACGCCGGGCCGATCTTGGCCAGGCCCTCACGCGAAAAGCCACTGATGCTCGCACCGCCGTCCATGGATCGCTCCTCTTTGTCTTGTTATCGACGATAACCAGGATTTTGCAGAGCGGCTAGGGCGGTGCGAAATCAGAGTTCGATCATGTCGAACTCGCTCTTGGACGTGCCGCAGAGGGGGCAGACCCAGCTGTCCGGTATGTCGGCCCAGCGCGTGCCCGGCGCCAGCCCTTCGCCCAGGTCGCCGGCTTCCTCGTCGTAGATGTAGCCGCAGGTCCGGCACTGCCAGGTCTTGTAGGCCGCGCTCATGGGGTCCCTTTCCGTGGTCACGCCGCTTGGGGCCTCAACCTTCCCAGAAGGCGAAGCTCTGGTGGTCTAGCGCCTGAGCGCAGGCGCCGCGGGTCATCTTCAGGAACAGGGCGTCGCCGCGCTCGGTGCGCTCGACCGACAGGGCCGAGAACACCCCCATCAGGATGCCGTGCAGGCTGTAGCGCCGATAGTCGCGCCAGCAGTCCTCCCACGAGAAGCCCTGAACGCCCCGACGGATCAGTTCGCCATGATAGAAGCGCACGAGCTCCGTCTCGTGTTGGCGTCGCTCGTGCGGATCCAGCGCGGCCGAGAGGAAATAGGCCACGTCCTGAACGGCCGGCCCGAGCGTTACGGTCTGCCAGTCGAGCGTGGCCATCGGGCGTCGGCCGCCCTGAACGTCGAACAGGATGTTGTCCAGGCGATAGTCGCCGTGCTGGACGGTGACCGGCGAACTCGTGTCCCCGCGCTGGCGGGCGAGGGCGGCCGGCAGGCGGTCGACCAAATCGACGAACTCCGGCTCGAGGACGCCTTCGTAGCGGGCCTTGAACATGCCGGTGATCGCCGGCAGCGCCGTTTCCACCTGCTGCGCCAGATCGGGCGATGGGACCAACCAGTCGAGGTGGAGAAGGGTCGGATCGGCCCAGCGCGGCGCGTGCATGGCGGCCGCTTCCGCCATGGCTGTCTTGGCGTCGGCCAGGGTGCAGCCATGCAGCTGGTCGCCCTGGCGGGCAGGGCCGAGATCTTCCATCAGCAGCACGAAATCGTCGGTGGCGGGGTCGATCTCGGCGAAATAGGCGTGGGGCGTGAAGATGGCCAGGCTCGCCGCCAGGCTGCGGTAGAAGGAAACCTCGCGCAGATAGAGGCGGTGGGCCGATCCCGACTGCCGGCTCACCGCATCGCGGGCCGGGAACTTCCCGACGATGCTGGCCGGCGCGTCCTGGGCGGCCCCTTCATAGGCCAAAGTCAGGCGAAAGCTGTCGGCGACAAGCCCGTTTCCGACCGGGGTGATGGCGATTTCGGTGACCCGGCCGGCCGGCAGCGCGCCCGACTCGCGCAGGGCTCCTGTCAGCCAGTCCGCGTCCAGCGCATCCGGACCGGCCGGCAGGCGTGTCGTCTCCATGGATCCTCCCATCGCCGCCTTGGTTTTGACGCTTTGCGGGGCTGGCTGCGGCGACCGACCCGCCGGAGTCTTAGTTCATTTTGAAGCGCACGGGCACGGACTTGGGTCCGCAGACGAAGGCGGCGGCCATCCGCTTCGGCTCGCCGTCAAGCTCGACGGAGTCCAGGCGCGCGAACAGTTCCTCCCAGAGAATCCGCATCTCCATCCGGGCCAGGTGCTGGCCGAGGCAGACGTGGGCGCCGTAGCCGAAGGCGACATGCTTGTTGGGCGAGCGGTCGATGCGGAACGAGAAGGGATCATCGAACACCGCCTCGTCGCGGTTGCCGGAGGGATAGGAGAGGAAGATCCAGTCGCCCTTGGCGATCTTGCGGCCTCCGACCTCGGCGTCGGCGGTGGCGGTGCGCATGAAGTGCTTCACCGGCGTCGCCCAGCGAATGGATTCCTCGATCAGGCCGGGGATCAGCGCGGGGTCGGCCTTGAGCTTGCTCAGCTGGTCGGGATTCTCGGCCAGGGCCCAGAGGGCTGCGGCGGTGGTGGACGAGGTGGTGTCGTGCCCGGCGGTGGCGGCGATGATGTAGTAGCTCATCGCTTCCAGATGCCCCAGCGGGGCGCCTTCGATCTGGCCGTTGGCGATTACGCTGGCCAGGTCGTTCCGCGGTCGGGCGCGGCGATCCTCGGTCATCGCGTTGAAATAGTTCATGAAGTCCATGACCACGGACTGGATGGTGTCCACGCCGGCGTCGGCGTCCATCACCGCCTCGCCCGTGCGGTTGAGTTCCGGGTCGGCGCTGCCGAACAGCTCCTGGGTCAGCTTCAGCATGCGCGGCTCGTCGGACTCCGGAACCCCCAGCACCTCCATGATCACGTGCAGCGGATAGAGGAAGGCGACATCCCGGGCGAAGTCGCATCGGTCGCCGTGCGCCGCCATGCGGTCGACGAAACTGCGGGCGATCTCGCGGATGCGGCCTTCGAGCTGGCGCAGGTTCTGCGGCATGAACCAGCTCTGGGTCAGCCGCCGGTAGTTCATGTGGTCCGGGTTGTCCATCTGGACCAGCGAGCGCACCAGGTGCGGCGAACCGCCGGTCATCTGCCGCACCTTGAGGTCGGCCTCGACGGTGGTGACCACGGTGGCCCGGTCGCCGTTGTGGAACAGCTCGTTCTGCCGTTCGATCTCCAGGATGTCCTTGTGGCGGGTCACGACCCAGAACGGATCGAAGCCTTCGGGCTGGGCCACGTCCAGCGGCGCGTTGGCCCTCAGCCACTTGAACGCCTCGTCGACCCGGCGCCCGTCGGCATAGGCCCTGGGATCCACGATGGTGTTCGCCACGTCCTGGGGGATGGCCATGCGCGCTTCCTCTTCGGTCATTCGCCGCTCGTGGGCGATCGGCATCGACCTTACATATATTAATTTGTCGGCCAACAAATATCTTTTGGACACAACCCATCACGAGGCGCGTGGCGGCCGAAGCCGGTCAGGCCCAGGCGTAGTTGAAGCTGATGCTGATCCGTCGGCTTTTGGCCTGGTTGGCCGGCACCTCATGGCGCAGCCAGCTTTCCCACATCAGGATCGTCCCGGCCTCGGGCTGCAGATAGACGAAGCTCCTGGCGTCCTCCGGCGCATCGCCCATGCGTGGCGGCGCGGCCATCATCAGCGGCAGGCGAGGGTCTTCCAGCTTCAGGGCGCTGGCGCCAGGCGGGGTGGCCACATAGACCGTGCCGGAGAGGGCGCTGTGCGGGTGGATGTGGCCGGAATGGGCGGCGCCAGGCTTCAGCACGTTGACCCACAGGCTATCGAGTCTCAGCCGGCCTGCGCCCAGGTCCAGATGCAGGGCCTTGGCGTAGACGGAGGCATGGCGATCGAGCTTTTTCTTCAAGAGGCCAAAGGCGCTGACCCGAGTCGGGAGGTCATCCAGCGAGGCGTAGGAGGTGTAGCCGCCATAGGCGTTCTGGCGGCACCAGGCGCGGCCCGCGGCGTCCTCCTCGGCCATCATCAGGCAGGCGGCTTCCAATTCGGCGTTGAACTCGGAAAAGCCGCGTTCGCCGGCGAGGCTGGCCTGATAGACCTGGGTGACGAAGAGGCTGCGCAGCTGGGACATGCCGCGCGACTTGGCCTCGCCCGCGTCCTCTGTCAAATGGCTAGAGGTTCCGAAGTGGAGCGAAAATGACCGCCGAGACCCGTCCCGACTCTCCGAAAGGCTTCGGCGCCGAGGTCGCGGCAGCGGCCCAGGCCTTTTCGCGTGTGGGCGCCTTCAATGCTGTGACGCCGCGGGATCCGGCCAAACGGGTCGTTCACGGCGAGGCTTACGGCCCAGATCGCATGCAGGCGGTGGATGTGTTCGCGCCGGTGGCCGCCGCAGAGCCGGCGCCGGTGGCAGTCTTCTTCCATGGCGGCGGCTGGCAGACCGGGCGGCGGCAGGAATACGGGTTCGTCGGCCGGGCCCTGGCCTCGCGAGGCTTCCTGACCGTGGTGGCCGGCTATCGACTGGTTCCACAGATCCGCTATCCGGCGTTTCTCGAGGATGCGGCCGGCGCCGCGCGTTGGGCGGTCGATCATGCGGCGGCTCTGGGTGGAGACCCGGCACGCCTGGCCTTCATCGGCCATTCGGCTGGTGGCTATATCGCCGTTCAGCTCGGCTATGATACGCGCTACCTGCATGGGGCGGGGGTCGAGCCCGCCCATGTGCGCGCTGTGGTCGGCCTGTCTGGCCCTTACAGCTTCCTGCCGCTGAGAACGCCCGCAACGCTCGCGACCTTCTCCGCCGCCGAGGACCTGGATGGCACCCAACCGGTCAATCACGCCCGGGCGGATGGGCCGGCGGCCCTGCTGGTCCATGGCGGGCGCGATACCGCGGTGACCGCAGGCCAGAGCGTGCGCATGGGCCGGGCGATCGAGGCCGCCGGCGGCCACGCCGAGGTGCGCATCCACCAGACCCTGACCCATACCGACACTATCCTGGCATTCTCGCGCCCGTTCCGCCGCAAGGCGCCGATCCTGGACGAGGTTGCGGGCTTCCTCGACACACACCTGTCGCGAGGCGCGCGATGAGACGCATCGGTGTGGTCGCCCTGGCCGTGCTCAGCCTCGTGACCGCCTGCCAACGGAAGCCGGCGCCGGCCGGGGGCCGCCCGGGCGGCGGAGGGGGCCACCAAGGCATCGACGTGAACCGGCTCAACAGCTTGATCGACAGCCAGATCGGCGGGCTGAACACCTGCGTCCTGCTGATCGACACCAAGAGCGGCATCGAGCGCTACCATTATGGCGACGCCCAGATCTGCATGGCCCAGCTGCCGCCCTGCGCCACCTTTGACATCGCCAACGCCCTGATCGGCCTGGACCAGGGGGCGGTGACCCCGGCCACGGTCTACAAGTGGGACGGCTCGCCCCAGCCGGTGGGCCTGTGGCAGCGCGACGCGGACCTCAGCCAGGCCTTCAAGCTGCAGATCGGCTGGTGGTTCCAGCGCCTGGCCGGCGCCGTGGGCCATGACCGCTATGTCGAGCGGCTGCGCGCCTTCGACTACGGCTCGCACGACCCGGCCGGCATGGCGAACGCCTTCTGGCAGGGGCCGCAGGCCGGCGGGTTCCTGACCATCACCCCGACCCAGCAGGTGGGCTTCATCCGTAGATTCTACGCCGGCCAGCTGCCGGTGCGGCCCGAGAGCCTGGCGGCGGTCCAGGCCCTGACCTGGGACGAGACGCGGAGCGAGGCCAAGGGCGGCAAGACCGTGATCAACGACCGGGCCACCAGCTGCGCCTCGATCCAGGATGGCTCGCGCCGTGTCGGCTGGTGGGTCGGGCGCGTCCAGTCGCCAGCCGACGACCTCAGCTTCGTCGCCGCGATCGAAGGACCCGGCGCCCCGCCAGGACTGGAGATCGAACGCCGACTGAAGGACATCTTCAGCCAGGCGGGCGTGCTGCCGCCGGTTTCGCCCTGAGGGGAAGCCCCGCCCGGCGCCGCGGCGCCGGGCGGGAAGGCGCAGATCAGAGAACGCCCAGCATCTCGGCCACCAGCGGGTGGCGGACGATATCGGCGTCGCCGAGGCGGACCACGGCGATGTTGGACAGGGGCTCGAACCTTTCAGCCACATCGGCCAAGCCCGAGACGCCGGGCAGAAGGTCGGACTGGTGAGGGTCGCCGGTGACCACCATGGTCGAGTTCCAGCCCAGCCGCGTCAGCAGCATCTTCAGCTGGACATAGGTGCAGTTCTGCGCCTCGTCGATGACCACGAAGGCGTTGTTCAGGGTGCGGCCGCGCATGTAGCCCACCGGCGCGATCTCGATCGCCCCTTCGCTCATCAGGGCGCGCACCCGCTTCATTGACAGCCGATCCGATAGGGCGTCGTAGAGCGGGCGCAGGTAAGGCGCCAGCTTGTCCTCCATGTCGCCGGGCAAAAAGCCGATCGACTCGCCGGCCTCGATGGCCGGGCGCGACAGCACGATGCGGCCGACCTTGCCCGCCTCCAGCGCTTCGACCGCCTTGGCGATCGCCAGATAGGTCTTGCCTGTCCCTGCGGGACCTAGGGCCATGATCAGGTTCCGGGCGTCGATAGCCTCGATCAGCTTCGCCTGCCCGGGCGATTTCGGCTTTATTGTCTTCAGATACCCCTGCTCGCGATCCTCATGATGACTGCTCCCATAGGCGTTCATGGCCGGCGTCCAGCCGCGTTCGACCGGCAGACGGCGCACCTTGCCATCGTCGAACTGATCGGCTTCGAACGCACCTTCACGCACCATTCGCTTCAATTGACGCTTGGTCATGGAGCTCTCCGTCGAGACAAAGAAAAAGGGCGCGTCCGCAACGGACCGCCCTTGGCTGAAGCAGGCAATGAAAGAGACGGATGGGGCGCCAGGCCTGGCGGCCCTGCTGCGGCTGGCTGGCGGGGCAGGCTCGAGGCCCGCCGGGACACAGAACGCGACACCCTTTACTCCGTCCAGAGGAGACCGCGGGAAATCCCGCGGCGGGGATGCGAGCCTGGAAAACCCCGACTCGAATCGCCTCACGAAGCTAATGCTAACAGGCTTTATGAACGGTTAATCAAGTCCCAGGTTGCAATATAGGATGTGGTCGGATGAATGTTTTTGACTTGGGCGGCGTGGCGCCCGAACTGCCGAACCCGGACGAATACTGGATTGCGCCGAACGCCGTGGTGCTGGGGCGGGTGATCCTGAAGAAGAACGCCAGTATCTGGTTTGGGGCGACGCTGCGCGGCGACAACGACCCGATCATTGTCGGCGAAAACAGCAACGTTCAGGACGGGTCGGTGTTGCACACCGACAGCGGCAGTCCGCTCACCATCGGCGCCAACGTGACCATCGGCCATATGGTGATGCTGCACGGTTGCACCATCGGCGACAATAGCCTGATCGGGATCGGCTCGATCATTCTCAATGGCGCCAAAATCGGCCGCAACTGCCTGATCGGCGCCAATTGCCTGATCACCGAGAACAAGGAGATCCCCGACAATTCGGTGGTGATGGGCGCGCCGGGCAAGGTGGTCCGCGAGGTGAGCGAGCAGCATGCGGCGATCCTGACCGGCTCGGCCCTGCACTACGTGCACAACTGGAAGCGCTATCGCGAGCAACTGCGCGGCGTCGCGTGACGGGTAAGAATTTCCAACCATTCATGAAATCAGATCTTTAGGAGGACGTCATGGCCTATGAATTCATCAAGGTCGATCGCGAAGGGCCGATCACCATCATCACCTTGAACCGCCCGGACGTGATGAACGCCCTGCACTCGCCGGCCCATTTCGAGCTTGGCGAGGCGTTCGACGCCTTCGGCGCCGACCCTGACCAGTGGGTGGCGATCGTCACCGGGGCGGGCGACCGGGCCTTCTCTGCCGGCAACGACCTCAAGCACCAGGCCGGCGGCGGCAAGATGGGCTCGCCGCCTTCGGGCTTTGCGGGCCTGACCTCGCGCTTCGACCTGAAGAAGCCTGTGATCGCCGCGGTTAACGGCGTGGCCATGGGCGGCGGGTTCGAGATCGCTCTGGCCTGCGACCTGATCATCGCCTCGGAGAACGCGGTCTTCGCCCTGCCCGAGCCCAAGGTCGGCCTGGCCGCCCTGGCCGGCGGCCTGCACCGCCTGCCGCGCCAGATCGGGCTGAAGCGCGCCATGGGCATGATCCTGACCGCCCGCCGGGTCTCGGCCAAAGAGGGCGAGGCCCTGGGCTTCGTCAACGAGGTCGTGGCCCCGGGCGAACTGATGGACGCCGCCCGCCGCTGGGCCAAGCTGATCTGCGAATGCAGCCCGATGTCGATCCGCGCCTCGAAGCAGGCGGTGATGCAGGGCCTGGACGAACCCAGCCTGGAAGCCGCCATCAAGGGCCAGATCCGCTATGAGGCGGTCTCGGCCCTGTTCAAGTCCGAGGACTTCGTCGAAGGCCCGCTGGCCTTCTCGCAAAAGCGCGCGCCGCAGTGGAAGGGGCGGTGAATCTTGGCTTTAATACGGATAGGCTGGAGTCCAGCCTATCCGCCCGCCCTCACGGCGCGGTCGGCTGATAGGTCCGCTCCGTGTGGCCCTTCAGCTGCTCCGGATAGAAATAGACCTCCCTCAGGTTCCCTTCGGCATAGCGTACTGCCTCGTCGCCGAAATGCTTCGACTCCGGATGACCGCTCTCGCCGCCGGCGGTGACCGCATAGGCGCGGACCTTGGGCCCGAACTCGACCACGGCGACGAAGCTGTTGCCCTTGGTCCCATAGTAGCGCTTGGTCCCCGGATAGCGGTGGGCGCCGAACGAGGCCAGCGACCCCCACTGGGCCGAGGTGAACGGCACCGGGGTCGAGGGTTTCTTGTCGTCGAACACCTGCACGATGTCGCCGTTGTTGCGCTGATAGCGGTTGATCTCGCCCCAGGGCGTCTTCCAGGAGCCGAAGTCGGCGGTCAGCCGGTCAGACGCCTCGGCGAGGGCCTTCAGCTTCTGCGCCGCCGTGGTCCGGTTGGCCATGAAGTCATAGACGTCCAGATCCTCCCGCTCGGCGTCCTCATGGCTGTTGGCCCATAGGGCGTCGCCCCAAAACACCGCCAGCGAGGTCGCCGGCGAATCCGCCCCCCAGCGATAGTCCCAGGCGCGCAGAGCGGCGACCTGGTCGGCCAGCTTGGCCTTCAGCGGATCGTCCGCCGGCGCTTCGTCCCAGGCTTTGAGCAAGGTGGGGATCAGCTTGGCGAAGGCCGGCTGGTAGGAATCGTAGGCTGCATGCATCAGGCCTTCGAGGGTGAAGTCCGTCTTGCCGGTCAAAAGGCGCGTGGCGTGCTGGCCGCGCGGGTTCTCGCCGGCCGTGTCCATATAGCGAGGATAGTCGCTGATCTTGGGGCTATCCGGCCCGGCCGCCGAATAGGGCCAGTTGTTGGTGTTGAACACCCAGCCGTTCGGCGGATTCAGAAGGTGCGGCGCCTGATCGAGCGTGTGCAGCCCCTTCCAGTCGGTATCCGGGTTCGAGCCGTCGACGGGGTGGGTGTAGTCGTATTTGTCATTGCGCACCGGGATGAACTGAGGGTGCAGATAGGCGATCTCGCCCTTGTCGTCGGCGAACAGGGTGTTGTTCGAGGAATTGGCCTTCAGCTCGGCCACCTTCATATAGCTCCTGTAGTCGCTCGCCTTGGTGCGCAGCCAGGACTGTTCCAGCGCCTTCATCGGGGTGTTCATCAGGGCGATGGCGATCCACTTGTCGCCGTCGGCGCGGATAATCGGGCCATGCTGGGTGCGATAGACGGTGAAGGTCTTCGACGCCATCGAACCTGCGGCCGTGCGATAGGGCACCGTGATCTTCGAGGTGGTCACCGGCTTCAGGTCAGCGCCGTAGCGATAGAACAGCTTGCCGTCCTTCCTGACGATGGTCTCGGCGAAGGTGTCGACATTGTCGATGCCGCTGGAGGTGTGCATCCAGCCGGCGTGGGCGTTGAAGCCCTGATAGACGAAGAACTGGCCCCAGGTGGAGGCGCCGTAGACGTTCAGTCCCTCGCCGCTCGTCACCTGCTCCTCGGAGCGGAAGAAGAACGAGGTGTGCGGGTTGATCAGCAGCAGGGCGTGGTGATCCACCGTATTCGACGGCGCGATGGCGATGCCGTTCGACCCCGTCGGTTCCTGGTAGAACACCGGCCCTGAGGCCGCCGCGACCTGGGTCTTGCCGTAGAAGGCCGCCAGCTTCTCGAGGTCGACCCGCTCGATGTCGCCGCCGATGCTGCCTTCCGAGAAGCTCAGCGCCATCCAGGGCTCGAAATGCCGGATCACCCGCGGCTTTACAGCCGGATGGGTGGCCAGATAGTCGTTCAGCCCGTCGGCCCAGGCGACCATCAGCTTCTTCAGCCAGGCCGGGCTGGCCGCATAGTCGGCCTTCAGCGTCGCCGGGTCGATGAACAGCTTCATCCTCAGGTCCTGCCAGACCGCGCTCTCACCCTCCGCCTCGGCCAGGCGGCCCTGGGCGTTGATGAAGTTGGTCTCCACGCGGTTGAAGTCGTCCTCGGCCTGGGCGTAGACCATGCCGAACACCGCGTCGGCGTCGGTCTTGCCGCGCACATGGGCGATACCCCAGTCGTCGCGGGTGATGGTCACCGCCGCCGCCTCGTGCTTCCAGCGCGCCTGTTCGGCCGGCGTGGCGGCGAGGGCGGGCGAGGCGAGGCACGCGGCCAGGATTGAAGCCGTCAGAATCTTGCGCAAAGCACGCTCCCCCAGGTCTTGCAACGGCGGTCTCGCCGCCTTGGGCGGACCATAGAGCCGCCTGCAGCCGGAGGCAAAGCGGCTCGGCGTCAATGCGACAGCAGAACCGGCAGCGAAGCTTTCGCCAGCACGGTGCGCGTCGCCCCGCCCAGGACCAGCTCCTTGGTGCGCGAGTGGCCATAGGCGCCCATGATCAGAAGATCGGCCTTCAGCGCCGCGCAGGCGCCCAACATGGCCGCGCCGGCGTCCTCGCCCCGGGCGTCGATCCGCTCGAACCCGGCCGCCACGCCGTGCAGGGCCAAGAGCTTCGTGATGTCCTCGCGGGAGGCGCGGTCCGGGAGCGTCCCCGACTCGCCGCCCACGGCCAGCAGGCGTACGAAACTGGCCCGCTGCAGCAGCGGCAGGGCGTCCTGCAGCGCGCGCTTGGCCTCGCGCGAACCGTTCCAGCCGATCATGATGCGTGAGAACGGGACCCTCGGCGCCGGCGCATCGGGGACCAGCAGGCACGGCGCGCCGCTGGCCAGGGCGACGGCTTCGGCCAGGGCGTGGCCGGCGAGGTCGTGCGCCTGTGGGCGGCGCAGGATCGCCAGGTCGTGGCAGCGCGCGCGTTGGCCCAGGCCCTGCGGCGTCTCGCCGGCCAGGGTCTCTAACTCCGCGTGCCGGATATCGCGGCCCGACAGGGCTGCGTCCAGGGCGTCCCGCACCAGCGTCATCGCCTGGGCGGCCTCGGCCTCGCGCCGCTCCAGCACCTCGCTCACCCCCAGGGGCCCGATCGCGAACCCGTCCGGGATCGCCACCGGCGGCTCCAGCGGCGCCAGTAGGGTGGTGAGGCTGGCCCCGAACTGCTCGGCCAGGCCGACGGCGAGGCCAATCCGCGCCTCGCACGGCGCGCCCGCCTCCAGGAACAGGATCAGGTCCTTTAAGTCCATGCTGCGGCGTCTCCCCGGAGGCGTTTGCGCCGCATCCTTCCCCAGGGGCGCCTGACCCGCGTTGATGCGCATCAAAGCTCGCCGGCCTCTCCGCCCGCTCTTGACCTCGGTCAATGCCTGGTCCCGCGCGGGGGCGGCATGGTCCGCCCCGAAAGCCGGTCCACGGGAGGTCGAGATGACGAGGGTCGCGGTGGTGACGGGCGGGACGCGGGGCATCGGCCGCGCGATCTGCCAGCAGCTCAAGGCGGACGGCCTGCGGGTCGCCGCCTTCTATGCCGGCAACGACGAGGCGGCCCGGGCCTGCCGCGAGGAGCTGGATATCCTAGCGCTGAAATGCGACGTCGCCGAAAGCCTGGAGTGCCGTTCGGCCCTCAAGGAGGTCGAGGAACTGCTCGGCCCCATCGACGTCCTGGTCAACAACGCCGGCGTCACCCACGATATGGCTCTGCACAAGATGGAGGACGCGGCCTGGGACCAGGTGATCCGTGTCGACCTCAGCGGCCTCTACAACATGACCCGGCCGGTGATCGGCGGCATGCGCGAGCGCGGTCATGGGCGGATCGTCAACATCGCCTCGATCAACGGCCAGAAGGGCCAGTTCGGCCAGACCAACTACGCCGCCGCCAAGGCTGGGGTGATCGGCTTCACCAAGGCCCTGGCGCTGGAGACCGCGCGCAAGGGGATCACGGTCAACGCCGTCGCGCCGGGCTATATCGACACCGACATGGTCGCCCATGTCCCGGCGGAAGTCCTGACCCACATCAAGGCCGACATACCGGTCGGCCGCCTCGGCCAGCCGGAGGAGGTGGCGCGCTGCGTCGCCTTCCTGGCGGCCGAGGGCCAGGGCTTCATCACCGGCGCCACCCTGACCATCAACGGCGGCCAGTACATGGTCTAGGCAAGAGCCGCCGCCGCGGCGTCCAGGATCGCCTCGGCGTCCAGGCGATAGGCGCGGTAGAGGTCGGGCACGTCGCCGGACTGGCCGAAGCGCTCCAGGCCCAGCGCGCGGACCTTGTGGCCCAAGACGCCGCCCAGCCAGGACAGGGTCGCCGGCGGGCCGTCGATCACCGTGACCAGGGCGGCGTGCGGCGCCAGGCGCGACAGGAGCCGCTCCACATGCGAGCCGGTCCCGCCCATGCCGGCGGTCCAGCCGCGGTGCAGCCGGTCGGGGCTCGGCACGGCCAGCAGGCCCGCGCCCGGCACGTCCTCCAGCATCAGCTCGAACGCCTCCCGCGCCTCGGGCGCCACCGCCCCGGCATAGACCACGGCCAGGTCCGCCCCGGCCGCGGGCTCGACCTCCCAATAGGCGCCCTCGACCAGCTGGGCCTCGTCCAGCTCCCGCGCCGGCTGCTCCAGCGCCCGGGTCGACAGGCGCAGGTAAACCGAGCCGCCGTCCGCATCCTGCATGTGCCCGAACGCCCAGCGCATGATCGCCGACAGCTCGTCCACATAGGCGGGCTCGAAGTACGACAGCTTGTCCTGGGCCATGCCGATCAGGGGCGTATGGATCGACTGGTGCGCCCCGCCCTCGGGCGCCAGGGTCAGGCCCGACGGGGTCGCGACCAAAAGGAACCGGGCGTCCTGGTAGCAGGCATAGTTCAGGGCATCGAGGCCGCGGTTGATGAAGGGATCGTAGAGCGTGCCGACCGGCATCACCCGCCGCCCGAACAGATCGCCCGACAGGCCCAGCGCCGCCAGCAGCAGGAACAGGTTGTTCTCGGCTATGCCCAGCTCGATGTGCTGGCCCTTGGGTCCCATAATCCACTTCTGCGGCGAGGCGATGTTGGAATCCTTGAACTGGTCGCGCCGGCCCTCGCGCGCGAACAGGCCGCGCTGGTTGACGAACCCCCCCAGGTTGGTGGAGACGGTCACGTCGGGCGAGGTCGTCACGATGGCGTCGGCCAGTTCGCCGCCGGCGCGCGCCAGGTCGTTGAGGATCTTGCCGAACGCCACCTGGGTCGACTGCTTGCCGCTCGGCCGCGGGAATTCGGCTAGCCCCGGCACGGCGATCCGCGGCGCCTCGGGCCGCTCGGTCTTGCGCCCGGCGAAGGGCGCGGCGGCCAGGAAGGCCTCGTACTCGGCCGCCTCGCGCGGCAGGCCGGCGAACTTGTCCCACTCACGGCCCTCGGGCACCCGGTTGCGCTTCTGGAAGGTCTCCATCTGGGCCACGGTCATCAGGCCCGAATGGTTGTCCTTGTGCCCCTGGAACGGCAGGCCAAAGCCCTTGATGGTGTAGACGATGAAGAACTTGGGCCGCTCGTCCTTCACCGCATGGAAGGTGTCGAGCAGAAGCCCCAGGTCGTGCCCCGCCAGGTTGGTCATCAGCCCGGCCAGGGCGTCGTCGTCATAGGACGCCAGCAGCGCCTTCACCCCCGGCCTGTCGCCGATATCGGCCATCAGCCGCGCGCGCCAGGCCGCCCCGCCCTGGAAGCTCAGGGCCGCATAGAGGTCGTTGGGGCTCTCGTCGATCCAGCGCTCCAGCTCGGCCCCGCCCTTGCGGGCGAAGGCGGCCTGCAGCTTCCTCCCATATTTCAGGGTGATCACGTCCCAGCCCACCGCCTGGAAGATGTCGGCGAAGCGCAGGAACATCGAATCCCAGGTGGTCGCGTCCAGGCTCTGGCGGTTGTAGTCGACGATCCACCAGCAGTTCCTCAGGTCGTGCTTGGCCCCCTCGATCACGCACTCATAGATGTTGCCCTCGTCCAGCTCGGCGTCGCCCAAGAGCGAGATCATCCGCCCGGCCTTTTCCGGCGCCAGGGCCCCGTGGGCGATCATGTAGTCCTGGGTGATCGAGGCGAAGGCGGTCATGGCCACGCCCAGCCCGACCGAGCCGGTGGAGAAGTCGACGTCGTCCTTGTCCTTGGTGCGCGAGGGATAGGACTGCGCCCCGCCCAGGCTGCGGAACCGCTGCAGCTGGTCCAGGCTCTGGCGGCCATAGAGGTACTGGATGGCGTGGAACACGGGGCTGGCGTGCGGCTTCACCGCCACCCGGTCCTCGGGCTGCAGCACCGAGAAATAGAGCGCCGACATGATGGTGGCCATCGAGGCCGAGCTGGCCTGGTGCCCGCCCACCTTCAGCCCGTCGCGGCTCTCGCGCAGGTGGTTGGCGTTGTGGATGGTCCAGGCCGACAGCCAGCGCACCTTGTCGTCCAGCTCGGCGATCACGTCCTGAGCATGGTTGGCGAGGCTTTGGGCGGGCAGGGGAGCGTTCATGGGGCGTGCGGCCTGGAGGATGGCGAAACGGTTCGGCCATCCTATCCCAGCTTCCCGGGCGTTTTCTCACCGATTTGCCCGGCCGCCCGTGCATTTTTGGCATGGATCGCCCGCCAAACCGCATAGCTGGAGGCAGGATCGGCCCAGCACGAGGAACCCTTCCCCCATCGATGGGGGAAGGGTGGCTGCATTGCGCTCGACTCGTGCGTGGTTCGAGACGCGCCCCTTCGGGTCGCTCCTCACCATGACGATTATCTTTGCAATCCAATGACCTTAGTCATCCTGAGGAAGCCGCGAAGCGGCTGTCTCGAAGGGCGCGCGGATGGCTCTGCAACCCTCACCCATCGTCCGCCGCTTCCCGTCGCCCCGCCGGCGCCGACCGCGGCTCGACCCGCGTCCGCCGCCGCGCATAGGGCGAGCCGCGCACGCGGCGGGTCGCCTCGTTGCGGGCCCAGGGCTCGTCTTCCCACAGGTCCCAGTCGGGCTCGACGCCCAGGTCGGCGCAGATCCGCTCGATCAGCCGGCTGACCGGCGCGCGCTCGAACTCCGCCTCGTCGGGGGCGTCCTCCAGCCGCTCGGCCAGGGCGTTGTGCAGGGCCTCGGCCTCGCCCGCCGGGGCCGCATCGATCAGCTTCTCGACCGCTTCCTGCGCGTGGGCCTTGCGCTCGGCGATGCGCTCCATGCGCGCCTCCTCCTCGGCGCAGATCGGGCGCGGCGGGGGCGGTTCGGCCGCGACCGGCTGGGCGACCTGGCCCTCGGCCACCCGCGCCTCCAGCGCCAGAGTCAGGCGCACGGCGCGCGAGATGCGGGAAAAGCTCAGCCCCGGGTCCTGGGGCGAGGGCGGCGGCAGGGTCCGGCCGGCGATCATCGCCGCCTCGACCGCCTCGGCGCGGGCCAGGGCCTCGCGCTCCACCGCGCCCAAAAGGGTCATGCCCACCTCGACCAGCCGCTGCAAAATCAGCCCATGCCGCAGCGCCCGCGTCTGGGCGGGATCGAGCGGCTGGGGATCGGCGAGGTCGCTGGATATGAACATGAACAAAACAAGAACATATTTGGGCGATTCAGGCAAGAGGGAAGTCGCGATCGGCCCTCAAACAACCCGCTCATCCCGGCATTCGCCGGGATGAGCGGAACGGTACCGATAGGGCCCAGTGCTCCGCCCCTACGGCCGTCCCGCCGCCGCCATGGCTCCCGGCGCCCCGGCGCTGGTATCGGCGTACAGCCCATGCGGCCGCCAGGTCGCGGCGACCATCCAGATCAGCAGCATCATCGCCGCGGCCACGGCGCTCAGGGTGGAAAGGCGCATCGGTCAGGCCCCCGTTCAGGCGGCGCGTTCTCTAGCCCCGCCGGCGGCCGGCCGCTGCGCCAGGGGTCACAGGGCGCGTGCGCGTGTAACCAGCCGTCCAGGCGGATGGGCCGCCGCCAGGCTTTCGGCGGTCGGCGCCGCGCGCGGGCCGTCGTCGACATAGAGGCTGGCCGGCCGATAGCTGGCCGCCACCATCCAGATCAGAGCCATCATCGCGGCTGCGACGCCGCCCAGGGTCGAAATGCGCATAGGACCACGCCTGCAGCGGCCGGCGCCGCCTGGCGCTGGTCCTGTCGAAGGCCTCCCGGTGGGTTTGAATTGCGCTTCAGATAGGCCGGCGGGGTGGGCTTTCAAGCGCCGCCCGCGCCGCGTTTTTCTACGCGCCGCCCAAGGTTTTCTTCAGCCCCTCACTTGGCCGCCGCCGCCTGCGCAGCCGCGGCCGGAGCAGTCGCCGCCTGGGTCGTCGGGATCGGCGCGATATGGGCCTGGATGAACTTGGCGACCTGGTCGATGGCGTCCTTCTCGTGCGCGGTGTCCCAGTCGGTGTGGTCCTCGTCCTTGTAGACGATCAGCTTCACGTCCTTCCCTGCCTTCTTCAGGGCGTGCTCCATGTTGCGGGACTGTTCGGGCGTCACCGTCTGGTCGTCGGCGCCGTGAATCAGCAGCACCGGCGGCTTGTAGGTTTCGGCATAGCTGATCGGCGAGGCCTTCTTCAGGGCGTCGGCCTGCTTTTCCGGATCGCCGATCGACTTCAGCCAGTACTGGTAGCGCGTGCCCTCCTTGCCGCCGAACGACTTCTCGAACTTCATCGACAGCATCAGGTCGGCATCGCCCGCCCAGCTGACCACGCACTTGTACAGCTCGGGGTGCGTCGCCCCGGCCCAGAGCGCGGCATAGCCGCCATAGCTGGCGCCGAACACGCAGATCCGGTTCGGGTCGGCCTGACCCGAGCTGATCAGCGCCTTGACCCCGTCGGTGACGTCGTCGGCCATGCGGCCGGACCACTGGCCATAGCCTGCCTCGGCCCAGGTGATCCCGAACCCGCGCGATCCGCGGAAATTGGGCTGGAACACCAGATAGCCGCGGGTCGACAGGTACTGGGACCAGGTGTCGTAGTCGAAGGCGTCGCGCGCCTCGGGCCCGCCATGCGGCATGACGATCAGCGGCAGCGGCGTTTTGGGGGCGAACCTCGGCCGGGTCAGATAGGCCGGGATCGCGGTCCCGTCGCGCGCCGGGTAGGACCAGCGCAGCTTCTCCGCCAGGGCGGCCGTCGAGAGGTGGTTGTACTCCGGGGCGACCTCGTCGATGTTCTTCTCGTTCCAGTCGAACATGTAATAGGTGGCCGGCTCGTCCGGGCCGCTGACCAGCAGCAGCCACCAGCGCCCGTCGCTGGAGATCGAGACCGGGGTGATGCTGCGGTCGTTCTTGAAGAACTTCGACAGGCCCTTGAAATAGGCCTGCATGGTCGGGTCCTTGAAGTCGCAGGTATAGACGTCGACCGTGTAGCAGACCGCTTTCAGCGCGTAGGTTTCGTCGTCCTGGACGATGTTCTCGACGTCGTATTTCAGCTCCGGCCAGACCGGCGCGCTCAGCGTCTTCGTCGAGAGATCGTAGATGCGTAGCCGGCGCGTCTCGCCTTCGCTCTTGTCCTTGGGCTTGACCGCCACATAGAGCTGGCTCGGCTTGTCGGTGGGGCCCAGGATGTCGAAATCGGCCAGCTCCTTCTTGTCCTTGGGCCTCAGCTTGACGACCTGGGTCCATTTGGTCTCGCCCGGCGCGCGCGCCTCGATGATCACCGAATTGCCGGAATCGCGCATGCGGGTGACGATGTTGCCGGCCGCGTCGGTGTCCCAGCTGTCGGTGTTGTCGTCGCCGCTCTCGACCATCTGGGCGTCGCCGGTCTTGATGTTGACTTTCCACACCGCCGGATCGCCCGAGGTCTTGGGCGCGATCGCCAGCACGTGGTCGGGATCGTTGTGCAGCCGGTCCAGCAGGGTGACATTGCCGCCCCGATCGCTGTTCCAGAAGCCGCCCTTGAGCAACTGCAGCTGGTTCTTGCCGTCGCGGTCCATGGCCATCATGAAGCGGCCGAAGCGCCAGCCGATGATCTCCCCGTCGGGCTTGTCGCCGGCCCGGCGGATGTCGAACAGGGTGAGGCCCACGATCAGCCGGTCGTTGCTTTTCCAGCGGATCCAGTCGGCCGTCAGGCCCTTGACGGTCTTGCCCTTCTGCATAAGCGACAGGATCGGCTGGGTCGTGTGGCCCTGAAGGTCGGTGACGAGCACGGCCGACACGTCCCCGCCTTGCACCACCGCCAGGTAGCGGCCGTCCGGCGACAGCTGGGCGTGGCTGAACAGGGGGTCTTCGTAGAAGTTATCCAGGCTTGGCGGCGGCGGGAGCGGCGCAGGCTTCTCTTCCGCCCCGGCCGCGCCGGCCGCCAGCCACAATCCAAAACCCAGGCAAACGCCCGCAATACGCCCGAAACCCAAAGCCGCCCCCGACCCGGAAAAATCAACCCGGAGGCAAGTTCATCATCAATTCGCGGCCAAGGTCAATCCTGCGGCCAAGCTTGAAGGGGCGGCGGGCGGGGGAGGGGCGCTTCAGGCCAGGCTGCGCTGCCGGGCCATTCGCTCCAGCAGCAGGGACAGGTGGTCCAGGGACATGGAGCGCAGGATCGGGTGGGATCGGTGCAGCTCGTGAAGGCTGGCTGCGGGGCGCTTCTGGACGATGGTCTTCAGGACGCCGTCGGCGTCGGGTACATATCTATGATTCATTTTTTCGATTGTTCTGGGCCCCGCGGCGCTTCCTTGGGAGGCGGGGCGGATGGCCGTCCGGAAATGGACGGCTCGATCTAATGGGCGTGGTTCGAGACGCTCGCTTGCGCGAGCCCTCACCATGACGAAGTCGAGTGGGTTGCACAAAAGCCAGTCATGGTGAGGAGCGGCCCGCCAGGGACGCGTCTCGAACCACGCAAAGGCGGTAGGCCGCTCGATTTTACGAGCGGCCTGAAGTTCAGACGAGTTGCAGCTGGGCGGCCGAGTTCTTGCCGGAACGCTGGTCGCGCTCGAGTTCGAACGACAGCTTCTGGCCTTCATTGAGCGAGCCGATGCCGGCGCGCTCCACGGCGGAGATGTGTACGAACACGTCTGCGCCGCCCTGGTCGGGCTGAATGAAGCCGAAGCCTTTTTGGCCGTTGAACCACTTTACGATGCCGGTTTGCATAATTGTCCCTTTCCGGACATGGGTTTTCCGCGCCCGAAAAGGGAGGGAAGTCAAATTTTCGGTGAGGGTCTTAGCGAGCGGAAAGCCGAATTTTCAGATTTTCGGCGGGCGCGACAGGCGAGCCAAAGCGATATTTGATATCGTTATATTGGGGGTTGATCGCAGGATATGCAAGAAAAATCCTGGAAATACTTTTCGCGATGGGCCAGGGGCGTGCTAAAAACCCGTATGCGAGCTCAACTCGAACGAACTATCTTCACCGTAATGCGGGATGGCGACGCCTGGGTCGTCGAACACGGCGGGGCCCACTTCGGTCGCACCATCGACAAGGAGGTCGCCAAGGCCTTCGCCCATAAGCGCGCCCGAGAGATGTCGGACGCCGGCGGGGCCGTCGCGGTGCACGTGACCGGCGAAGGAGGCTTTCGATGAAATCGGCCCACAACCCCGCCGCCACCGCCTCCACGACCGTCGCTTTCCGCTTCCGGGCCGAGATCGAGCAGGCGACGGCCCAGGGCGTGCCCCCGGGCGACATGGCCCTGCACCTCACCCTGCGCGATGTCGCCCTGTTGCAGCGCGACCCCGCGGTCCCGGTCGCCGACATCAGCTTCGCCGGCGGAACCATGACCTTCCTGGGCGTGACCATCCACAAGGGCGAGGTTTCGCGCAGCGTCCTCAACCTCCCCAGCGCCAGCGAGGCGTAGGGGCGGGCTCCCAAATTTCCTCATCCTGAGGTGCTCGGCGCGAAGCGGCGAGCCTCGAAGGACGCAATCACGGGGCCGCCACTGCGTCCTTCGAGGCCCGCTGCGCGGGCGCCTCAGGATGAGGAGCTATGGTGAAGCCGCTAAACTTGGCGCTTATGGGCATTCGCCGGGATGAGCGGATTTGGCGCGCGCCGCGCTCTCCGCCCCCCTACGGCTTCGACATCAGATCCGCCTTGCCGGTCGCCAGGTCCACCGGCACCGAGACGTGCTCCTCGACGATCCGCCAGGCGCCGCCGGTCTTGCGGAACACGTCCGTCACCCGGACCGTGACCTCGGTCTTGCTCCCGTCCTTGGCGGTGAAGCTGGTGTCCTGCACGTTGTGGCCCCAGGCCACCGGCCCGACGATGTTCAGGGTCTGCTCGCTGATCGTATTGGTCAAAGGCCCGGGAAAGGCCGCGAACATCTCGGTCCAGTCCTTCTTGTAGTCGTCCCAGCCCACGTGCTCGCGCGGCGGGGAGACGTCGAAGACGAACAGGCCCTTCTTGGCGTAGGCCGCCATCACCCCGTCGGCGTCCTTGGCGTTGAAGGCCTTGTTGTAGGCCTTCAGCAGCGCCTGGATCTGCGCCCGATCACTTGGACCAGAGGCGCTGGGGCCCTTGGGCGCCGCCGCCGCGGGCTTGGCCGCCTGGGCCGTCCCCGAGGCCGCCGGCGCCGGCGTTCCTTGCGCCGCCGCCCATCCCGCCGCCAGCGCCATCGCCGCGCCGGCCGCCATCGCAAGCCATCCTCCACGCATGACCAGCCTCCCTTTGTCTCTTTTAGGCGCAGACCCCCGAAAGCCGCTCCCGACCCCAGCCGAGCCACGCGGCGGGGATCAGGCGCTTGGATGGGGGAGGTGGCAAGGGCGCATTTTTGATCGGGTGGGCGTATTGATGGTGCCTCCCACGCCCTCGAAATCCATATTGGCACTGTCGTTGTGCAGGCTCATGGTGACGAGGTCGCGGCGTGTTGGAGGGCGAGGTATGGAGAACAATGTTTCTACTGAGACCGCCTTCGAATGGTGGCTCATTTGACCGGCTGCCTGTACGCATCGTTTCCCGCCGATCCCTCTCGACCTTTTATAAATTCGGTCGACCTTATGCTGGCTGATACTTTGGTTACGTTGAGGGGCGTTCCCAATGATGCGGTATCTATACTTCCAGCCACTACCATACCCGAACATGCGGGCGCTATTTCTAAAGTTTATTTGAATAGAAAGTTGTTATTGTCTGGGCCAAACGCCCTAGCTTTTTCGGGTAACGGAAATGATA
Organism: Phenylobacterium montanum; assembly: GCF_018135625.1. Classification (NCBI taxonomy): domain Bacteria; kingdom Pseudomonadati; phylum Pseudomonadota; class Alphaproteobacteria; order Caulobacterales; family Caulobacteraceae; genus Poindextera; species Poindextera montana. Next base: position 1,913,053 of record NZ_CP073078.1, on the reverse strand, counting down.
TACGCTCTTTTTGCAATCAGTTTATTTCTAATCTCTCAGATCCAGGTGGACATCACGTTGTAGATCGCTTGGCTGTTGCTGCAGAAGAATATCGTAATGAGGGGCGAGATGTCGCAATCATTGCTGCAAATATACCAGACAATCTGGAGGATGGATTCCGCCAGGTTAGCAATGGGCAATCTATAAATCTAAAATACATGAATCCGTGCACCGCGATAGGCAGTGGGGCGAGTGATCTTCTTGATCAGTGTCGAAAATATGATCAGAGTCTCTGTTCTAACATTCAAAATCTAACCAATCCTGTCCTAAGGGCCAACGCATTTGCTGTCCAGCTTGCGGCAAAGAGGCTGGCCGCAGAGTATGTTGGTGACGCTGAAAATGCGTGGGGAGGGTACATTGAGTGGTGCTGTGGCGATCCGACTAGACATTCTTGGAGGCGCGGACCAAAAATTGTTCACTACTTCTTGCATGCGCAAGGAAACATCTCTAGAAATATAAAAGTATATTTTGTTCCCAGAATAGTGTTGTACAATCCAGGGGATGATGTGGGCAGAATTTTGGTGCTGGCTATTGAAAATAAGGTCACGTTTTGCAGTGAATTTCGTATGAATAGTGTTGGTATGGACATAACACATAAAATTATGGGAGACGAGCTTGATTTTTGGGCAAATTTCTCTCCAACGCAAGGCACAATTACGATCGTTGGCGGAAGTAAGGGTGTCGGATTTAACTACGCCACTAAACTGATAACTAAAAATATTCTAGATAGATTTGGGAGTCATCCTTTTACAGGAAAATTTAGGCCGAATATTTTCAATTTAATAGCAAAGAAATTCGCTCATGGTGTATTCAAAAATTTTGAATGCGAATATATGGTTTAATTGTCGAATTTTCTACGAATAAAGAAGCGCTGGCGCTCTGCGATCTGGAGCTAGAGTATTATCGCTGGGATCAAATCTGATATCAACTCGGATGGCTCCGCCACACGATATGCTGTCACTTGCTGCCCGTTGGCGTCCTGCACATGCGGCCCGCCCGGTCAGGGGCACTGTGCTCCTCGCCTTAAATCTGCCCAACAAACCTGACGCCCCCGTCACCAACGCCCTTGCATCCGCCCCACGCTCGCGCCACCTTGCCGGCCAACGAATAGCCAGAACCAGGCGAGGGACCCTTGGAGCGTTTCGACTACATCATCATCGGCGCCGGCTCGGCCGGGTGCGTGCTGGCCAACCGGCTCACGGCCGATCCCAAGGTTCGCGTGCTGCTGCTCGAAGCCGGCGGCAAGGACAATTCGATCCTGGTGCGCATGCCGGCCGGCGCCGGGGCGCTGCTGTCGGAAAAGGGGACCTACAACTGGGGCTTCTGGACCGAGCCGGAGCCGAACCTGGAGAACAGGAAACTCTGGTGGCCGCGGGGCAAGGGCTGGGGCGGCTCGTCCTCGATCAACGGCATGATCTATATCCGCGGCCACGCGCGCGACTACGACCAGTGGCGCCAGATGGGGCTGAAGGGCTGGTCCTATGCCGAGGTGCTGCCCTATTTCAAACGCGCCGAGACCTATGAGGGCGGCGCCGACCCCTATCACGGGGGCGAGGGGCCGCTGTACGTGTCCGACGGCCGCTCCAAGAGCCGCATCTTCTCCGGCTTCATCGAGGCCGGGGTCCAGGCGGGGCACAAGCGCACCGCCGACTTCAACGGCTTCCAGCAGGAGGGCTTCGGCCCCTATCAGCTGACCATCCGCGACGGGCGCCGCTGGAGCGCGGCGGCGGGCTATCTGCACCCGGTGATGGGCGTGCGGCCCAACCTGACCTGCGCCACCCTGGCGCGCACCACCCGCATCCTGATCGAAAAGGGCCGCGCGGTCGGGGTCGAGTATGTGCAGGGCAAGAACGCGGAGAAGAAGACCGCCTATGCCGACGCCGAGGTCTTGGTCTCCTCCGGCGCGGTGCAGTCGCCGCATGTGCTGCAGCTGTCGGGCATCGGTGATCCCGATGAGCTGAACAAGGCCGGCGTGGCCGTGACCCACGAGCTGAAGGGCGTCGGCAAGAACCTGCAGGACCACCTGGACGTGGTGCTGGCCTGGGAGACGCCGGGCGAACAGACGGCCTATGCCTACAACAAGGGACTGGCGCGGCTGATGACCGGGCTGAACTACATGCTGCGCGGCCAGGGGCCGGGGCGGCAGAACTTCCTCGAGGCCGGCGCCTTCCTGAAATCCCGCCCCGACCTCGACCGCCCGGACCTGCAGCTGCACTGCGTCCAGGCGATCATGCTCGACCACGGCAAGGTCCCGGTCGACCGCGACGGCTTCACCGTGCACATCTGCCAGCTGCGCCCCGAAAGCCGCGGCGAGATCGGCCTGCGCTCCGCCGACCCGCTGGACGACCCCGCCATCCGCGCCAACTACCTGGCCACCGACGAGGACCGCCGCGCCCTGCGCGAAGGCGTGCGCATGACCCAGAAGCTGGCCGACATGCCCGGCCTGAAGGCCATCGCCGGACGCCAAGTCTCCCCCGACGTGGCCCTGAGCAGCGACGCCGAGATCGACGCCTGGATCCGCCGCACCGCCGAGACCATCTACCACCCCGTCGGCACCTGCCGCATGGGCGTGGCCGGCGACGCCATGGCCGTGGTCGACGACGAGCTGAGGGTGATGGGCATCGAGGGCCTGCGGGTCATCGACGCCTCGGTCATGCCGACCCTGGTGGGCGGCAACACCAACGCCCCCACCATCATGGTCGCCGAAAAAGCCGCGGACTTGATCCTCGGCCGCGCCGCGCCCAAGTCGGAAGACGCGCCGGTGTACGAGGACGCGGCCTGACGGCCCTTGCGTGGTTCGAGACGCGTCCCTGTCGGGCCGCTCCTCACCATGACGAGGTTTTTGGAATGCACAGTTCATAGTCATGGTGAGGAGCCCGCGCGAGCGGGCGTCTCGAACCACGCACGAGAGGGAACCCGCCCATGCAAAAGCGCAAACTCGGCCGTTCGGGCCTTTCCATCGCGCCCCTGATGCTGGGCGGCAACGTGTTCGGCTGGACGGCGGACGAGAAGACCTCCTTCGCCATCCTCGACGCCTTCGTCGACGCCGGCTTCGACGCCGTCGACACCGCCGACGTCTATAGCCGCTGGGTTCCCGGCCATACGGGCGGCGAGTCCGAGACCGTGATCGGCGCCTGGCTCAAGGCCAGTGGCAAGCGGGACAGGATCGTCCTGGCCACCAAGCTCGGCATGGACATGGGCGGCGACAACAAGGGCCTCTCCGCCGCCTACATGGTCCGCGCGGTGGAAGACAGCCTGCGCCGCCTGCAGACCGACCATATCGACCTCTACCAGTCTCACCGCGACGACGCCGAGACCCCGCTGGACGAGACGCTGGAGGCCTATCAGCGCCTGATCAAGGCCGGCAAGGTGCGCGCCATCGGCGCCTCCAACTACGACGCCGCGCGCCTCGGCGAGGCCCTGGGGGTCAGCGCCGCCAAAAGCCTGCCCCGCTACGAGAGCCTGCAGCCGCTATACAATCTCTATGACCGCAGCGCCTACGAGGGTCCCTTGCAGGACCTGTGCGTGAAGGAAGAGGTCGGCGTGGTCTGCTTCTACGGCCTGGCCAGCGGCTTTCTGACCGGCAAGTACCGCTCCGAGGCCGACCTCGGCAAAAGCCCGCGCGGCCGCGGCGCCAAGCGCTACCTGGACGCGCGCGGCCTGCGCATCCTGGCCGCCCTCGACGCCGTGGGCGCCGAGACCGGCGCAAGTCCGGCCCAGGTCGCCCTGGCCTGGCTGATGGCCCAGCCGGGGATCACCGCTCCGATCGCCAGCGCCACCAGCGTCGCCCAGCTGGAAGAGATCCTGGGCGCTGCCCGTCTTTCCCTGTCTGCGGACCAGGTAAAGGCCCTGACCGCCGCCTCGGACGCCTGACCGCTCAAACATAGCCTGGGCGTTGTTGGCGGTTGTTTGGGCGATTCCTTGCCAGAACTTGCCGAGTCTCTGACCAAGCTTGGTAAACGAAGTATGACATCCTTAAGTTGGCAACAATATTTACAACGCATTTAGGTTGATTGCGTGATCTTGCCGTCGGATGAACGGCGAGCGAGCCAAGATGGGTCCTGCAGAGGTATAGCCGCAAGTCTTCGCGCAGTCGGCGCCGGACGACGATTCCGGCCCGGCCCGCGCTGCTTGATGAATGCTGCGCCTCTGCTTGACCGGCTGCTCGTCCTGCGGACGGGATAGAGTCGAATGGCGACCTACTACAACTTCGCCGGCCAGCTGATGGCGACCAGCGCCGCGGCCCACGCCTGGATCCAGACCACCGGCGCCGCCCAGACTCTGACGGCGGCGTCCACGACCGCGACCCAGCTCACCGACGCCTATGGCGGCGCGACCCTGGTCGGCGGGGCGGCCGACTGCACCTTCGACATCTCCGACAGCTCCGACCAGATCGTGGTGACGTCGACCAGCGTCACCGACACGGTCTATGCCTGGACCAGCTTCGTCCTGCCGACCAACGTCAACAACCTGACCATCGAGGCGGCCCACGCCACGGGTGTGGGCAACAGCGGCAATGACCTCTTGATCGCGGCGGCGGCCGGCGACACCCTGGTGGCCGGCTCCGGCTCTAACGTGCTGGTGGACAACGGCGCCGGCGGCGACTTCTTCCAGTTCGGCGCCAATGCGACCACCGACGTGATCTACGGCTTCCAGGCCAGCGGGACGAACGCCGACGTCATCCAGCTGACCAGCTCGGCCTTCACCAGCTTCAGCCAGCTGCAGTCGCACCTGACCCAGCAGGGCGCCGACACCCTTTTGACCATCTCCCCGACCCAGCAGATCCTGATCCACAACACCCTGGCGAGCTCGCTGACCGCCTCGAACTTCGCCCCCAGCGTCAACCTGGCCAATACCGCGACCACCTTCAACGACGAGTTCAACGGCCTCAGCCTGTGGAATTCGGCGACGGGCACGGGGACCTGGAAGACCAACTACGAATCCGGCAGCCAGACCGGCGCCAATGCCTGGACCAGCCGCACGCTGCAGCCGAACGGCGAACAGGAGATCTATGTCGACGCTGGCTATGCCGGCAATGGGACCACGGCCCTGGGCCTGAACCCGTTCTCGATCTCCAACGGCGTCCTGACCATCACCGCCTCCAAGACCCCGACCCAGGACCTGGCGGCGCTGAACAACTTCAAATACACCTCGGGCCTCCTGACCACGGCCAAGTCGTTCTCGCAGACCTACGGCTATTTCGAGATGAAGGCCGAGCTGCCCTCGCAGCAGGGCGCCTGGCCGGCCTTCTGGCTCCTGCCCACCGACGGCAGCTGGCCGCCCGAGCTGGACGTGATGGAGCAGATCGGCGGCAAGAACGTCTATGAGACCGCCCACTATGTGAACGGGGCCGGCGCGACCACCCAGACCGGCTTTTCGTCCTACGTCCCGACCAACACCACCGGCTTCCACACCTACGGCGTGCTTTGGACGCCCACGACGCTCGCTTGGTACGTCGACGGGGTCGAGGTGGCGACCATGGCCACCCCGTCGGACATGAACAAGCCGATGTACATGCTGGTCAACCTGGCCATGGGCGGCAGCTGGGCAGGCTCGCCCTCCAGCGACTTCACCACCGCCCAGATGCAGGTGGACTATGTCCGCGCCTACAGCCTCTCCAGCCTGAACCTGTCCGGCGGCGCCGCGCCCGGCGCCATCTATACCAACAGCTCCGGGTCGACCCCGACGGTCACGCCGACCCCGTCGACGCCCTCGGCGCCCTCAGCGCCCTCGACGCCCTCAACGCCGACCCCGGCGGCGGTCGCCCCGACCTCGGTCGCCGACGGCTATGCGGTCAAGGCCGGCCACGCCCTGACCGTCGGCGCGGCGAGCGGGGTTCTGGCCAACGATACGGACAACAACGGCCAGTCCCTGGCCGCCACCCTCGCGACCAACGGCGGGCCGCAGCACGGGACCCTGACGCTGAACGCGGACGGCTCCTTCACCTACACCCCCAATGCGGGCTTCGCCGGGACCGACAGCTTCACCTATATCGCCAGCGACAGCCTCACCGCCGGGACCCCGACCACGGTCACCCTGACCGTCGCCGCCCAGGCGCCCACGGCCACGGCCGACACCTACGCCGCCGCGGGCGGCGCCACGACCACGGTCAACGCCGCCCACGGGGTCCTGGCCAACGATGTCGACAACAACGGCCTGACCCTGACCGCGACTCTGGCCCAGAATGGCGGCCCGAGCCACGGGACCCTGACGCTGAACGCAGACGGCTCGTTCAGCTACACCCCCAACCAGGGCTATGTGGGAACCGACAGCTTCACCTACATCGCCAGCGACAGCCTGGGCGTCGGCACGCCCACGACCGTCACCCTCAACGTCTTGGCGCAGAACATCGTGGGCGGGACGGGCGGCGACACCTATCACGTCTACAACAGCGCCGATCAGATCAGCGTCGCCGCCGGCACTCCCAACGAGAGCGTGATCGCCACCTGCAGCTACGCCCTGCCGGCCAACATCCAGAACCTGACCGTGCTCGGCTCGGGCCTGACCGCCACCGGCAACGCCATGGACGGCGCCCTGACCAGCCTCGGCGGACCCAACACCCTGGTGGCCGGGACCGGGGTCGAAACCTTCTATGTCAACAGCACCGGCGATGTGGTGATCAACACCACCAGCCAGCAGCACGACGTGATCATCTCGTCGGTCAGCTACGCCCTGCCGACCGGCGTCCACAGCCTGCGCCTGACCACGCCGGGGACCACGGCCATCGGCAACGCCGCCGGCGGCAACTACCTGACCGCGCTGGGCGCCAATCAGACCCTGGTCGGCGGCGCGGGGGGCAACGACGTCTTCACCGTCTCCTCCTCCACCGACGTGGTGCAGGTCGCGGCCGGCACGCCGAACGAGACGGTCTATGCCTATTGCAGCTTCAGCCTGCCGGCCAACGTGCAGAACATCGTGGCCAAGACCGGCGTGGCGGTGACCATCGTCGGCAATACGATGAACAACGTCATCACCGCCGGCAGCGGCGCCGACACCCTGACCGGCGGCGGCGGCTCGGACACCTTCGTGATGGGGCCGGGCCAGAAGATGGAGACCATCACCGACTTCACGTCAGCGGATCGGATCGACATCTCGGCCTATCTGGCCAAGGGCCTGAACCCCACCTTCACCGACTACGGGACCTATTCGACCATTCACTTCTCGACCGGCGAGACCATCAAGCTGCTCGGCGTCCACGCCGCCAGCCTGTCGGTCAGCGGCCATTACGTGGTGTAGGCGCGTCCCTGGCCTCCGGGTGGTCGTGGAAATCGAGCCGGCCCGGCAGGGCGAACTCGGGCGTGTCGTGCTTCAGCAGCGTTTTGTCGCCCACGGCGAAGGCCGCGCTTCCCTTGCAGCGGCCGCTCTCCAGGCTGTCGATGCGCCCGTCGCGGATGCCCAGCTGGACCGCCTTCAGCTCCAGCGACAGGTCGATCTCGAACGGCAGGCGGGCGATCTCGGTCGGTCCCAGCATGACGTCCAGGCTCGGGTGGTGGGTCGAGGTCAGTGTATGGTCGGCGAGATAGAAGGGCAGGGTCTCGTCCGGCCGCTTGCGCGACTGGCGGATGCACTCCTTCAGCGCCGAGACGCTGCTCCAGCCTGAGATCAGGATGTCCTCCAGCCGCACCTGGAACAGCTGCTCCACGGTCCGGGCATAGCCGGTTCGGGCCTCGTCCAGCAGGGCGTGGGGCAACAGGTGCGCCGCCTCGTCCAGGGCCTCGCCCATGGCCTTGGGATCGCAGCAGTCGAACACCGGCCTGCCGTCGTCGTCGCAAAAGAAGGATTTCAGGGTCACCGGGTCGCTGCTCATGACGAGACCTGCGGATCGTGGAAGTGAAGGCGAGTGTCGGCCTGGCCGGCCCGGGCCTGGACCACGACGTGAAGGCCGGGCGCGGCGACGAAGCGGATCTCCTGGCGCCCGGCGTCGCCCATGGGCGCCAGGCGCAGCCAATGCCGCAGCGCCCACCAGCCGGCGATCGCCGCGGCGAGCAGGGCGCCGGCCGCCATCAGCAGGGCGCTTCGCCAGTCGAATGACGGCTGTGGCGGCCGGGAAGGGGGCTCGGGAGCCTTGCCGACGGTCACTTTGGTTGGCCCTGACGGGTCGGCGGCTCCGGGCTTCTCGATTGGCTGCTGCGGCTTGTGACCGGCTGGCGGCTGCGGCGCGCCGGGGACGGTAGCAGGATCGCTTGCAGCGACGTTCGGGCTGTCGGCTGGCGGCTTGGCGCCCGGTATGTCCCACCAGGGCTTGGGCCAGGGCGATTGATAGGGCGACGACGAAGCCGCCGGGCCGGCGTCCGCGGGGCCGGCCGGTCCCGCGGCGGGCTGGTTCTGCCAAGGCGCGCCGCCGCCAGGCTGTTGCAGCGCGGGCGCGAGGGCGCCGGGGACATAGGGTGGCTTGGCGCCGGGCTCCCCGGCCGCCTTCGCTGGCGGCCCGTCCGAGGTCTGCGCCAGGCCGGCGCCTGCCCAGCCGCCTCCGGCGAGCAGGATCGCCGCGGCGATGCAGCCGCAGACAGCGCGATGGGGAAGGCGGTTCGGCGCCCGCATGTCTCGCCCCCGAGCAGGCGTGCGTCACCCCGTGGCGGCGAGCGCCTGACCCAACCGCCGAGGCCTCCGGCTCCAGGCCCAAGACTACTCGGCGGAGAAGTTCAGCATGATACCCTCGCCGAGGGGGCGGGCAAGCGCAGCCGCAAGCAAACGCCTACCAGGGCGGGGTCTCGTCCTGACGGTAGGCGATGTCGCGCAGTTGGACCATGGCGTGGGTCACAGCGTCGGGCACGCAGGCGCCGCTATCGTCGCTCGAATTGGGGTAGTCGTCCGCCAGCTGGTCGCAGACCTGCCGCGCCGTCTGCTCGATGCGGACCTTGGCCGCATGCCGGCCCCACCGCGCGCCGAGGTCCAGGTCGCCGACATAGACCACGCGCGAAGCGCTCACCGTATCGCCGTTGTCGCGCTCCCGCGTCCTGGGCGCATAGACGGTGATGTCGTCCGGCGCAGCGCTCGCAGGCGGCGGAGCGCTTTCTTCGGGCGGCGCGGTCTCGTCCGGCGGCGCGGCCTGCTCGTAGTCCGGAGCGGTGTATTCGTTGCTGTCGTAATAGGTTTGCTGGGCCATGGACGGCCCACAGACCAGGGCGGCGGTCGCCGCAAGCCCGGCCAGTTTCAGGATCTTGAATCTCGTCTCGCCGATCATCTTGGAATCTCCTCGGCGCCCCTGCGGTCGGTCGGCCGATTTGGCCGCCCCAGGCAAGGTTTCGCCGTTTTGATCTTGGGTGATTGCGGGAGTCTAACGGCGGGGCGGCGGGGAGGGTTCCTGAATCCGGTGGTCAGGCGATCCGCCGGCCGTTCACCGCCGCCAGGCGCAGGTGGGGCAGGGGTTCACCCAGCCCGCCGGAGAGGATGTTGCGGATCGACAGGCTCTGCACCTTGCGGTTCATCAGGACGGCGGTGGGGCTGAGCGGCTGGTAGAGGCCGATCATCCGGTCCACATCGCCCGAGAGGCCGGTCAGGGGGGCCATCATCAGCTCGATGCGCACCGGCAGGCCGTATTCCGGCCAGGCGTCGGCGTCGACCACCAGCGGCTCGACCCGGCGCCGCACGGTCTCCAGCGCCATCTGCAGCGGATGCCGGTCTTCCGGCTCCCACAGGTTCAGGATGTTCTCTTCGCGCAGGTCGCGCCCGTGCAGGTCGGCCAGGAAGGCGCCGGCCAGGCGGAAGCCGTAGTCGCCGAAGCCACGGCGGCCAACAATGAAGATCTGCGGTAGGAGCGGCGTGAACTCCGAGGGATCGACCGAGGCCCGCGCCGGCGCCATCGGCCCGATCCGCCGCGCTCGCCAATACTCTATCAACAGTTCCGTATTTGAATGGAACATGCACGCCCGCCTTTCACGGTGGTGGAACACCGCATGGGGCTTGCAGAAAGAATTGGACCAAGGCCGCAGCGTCCCATCGCGGGACGCCCCCGTCCGGACCGGGGCGCGCGGCGGCCAAGGAGAGCAAGGGCTATGACGGCGCAGATCAGATCTATGCTCGGCAGGATCGCCGGCGCGCTCGCCTTTGCGCTGCTTGTGATGGGCGCCGGCGTCGCGGTGGCCGGCAATGGCTGCGGCTGCACCCCGCCGCCGCCCTGCTGCCAGCCGCCGACCCCGCCCACCCCGCCCAGCTATCCCTGCTGCCAGCCGCCGGGCCACAACGTCTATATCCCAGGCGTGACGGTGGATGTGGCCGCCTCGGTGGTGGTCAACGCCAATGTCCAGGCCAATGTCGCCGCCACGGCCGGCGCGTCGGGCCAGGCCTCTGGCCAGGCTTCCGGCCAGGCGCTGGTGGTCGTCGGCGCCGGCGGCGGCGCGGGCGCCTATGTCGGCCCCGGCGTGGTCAGTGTGGCCCCCAACCTGAACGTCGAGGGCGGCGCCCACCGCAGCGCCTACGAGGCGACCCGCACCAAGATCACCAAGGTGGTGATCCAGGCGGTCTGCATCGACGACAAGGACATCCCGCACCCCGCCTCTCAAGTCATGCCGGACCGTGACATCGAGGATTCCTACGACGGTGAGCTCTATCGCTGCATCGCCGGGACCCACATGCAGTACGTCTGGGCCGAATATCTCGGCAAGATCAGCTTCGACCATGGCCAGACGGTCAACTGCGCCAAGGCCGAGGCCCTGTGGCACGCCCCCGGCGGCAAGGTCGAATGCCGGCGTCAGAAGCCCGCCCGCGACTGCAACGAACGCTCCCTGCTGCGCCGCTTCGGCGCCGGGGTGAAGATCCTGACCATGATCACCGTCGAGCGCTACACCGACTACCACGAAGAGGCGACCACAAGTTCTGCGGCCTCCTCGCTCAGCCTCGACGGCGGCGTGGGCGGAATCGTCTACTGACTGTCCAGCATGTTCAGGGCGCGTTCAGGGGACCTGTGAGACAACGAGGGCGTCGATCCAGTCGGATGACGTCCCCTTGAACTGGCCCCGGCTCCTGGCCGGGGCCTTTTTCTTGTCCAGCCCCTACCGCCGCCGCGACCAGATGATCACCGGACTGCCCACGAGGCCGATGTAGAAGCCGAAGTCGTAGGCCACGCCCGCCGCCTTGGTCTCGTAGAGATGCGCCTTCCAGGGCAGAAGGTGCGGGAAGAACCGGCCGACGATCTCCACAACCATGGTCACCGGCCCGATCAGCCCGTGCCAGAAGCCCAGGAAGAACTGGGCCAGAAAGCCGCTGTCGGCGGCGTGCGCCGAATCGCTCGATCCGGCGACGCAGGCCGCCAGGGCCAAGAGAAGGACGACGGCGGCTGTGGCGCGGGCGGCCGATTTCATGGTCTGCTCCGGGTGAATCTCGAGGGTTGGGAGGACCATAGGGGAAGCGGCCCGCGCCATGAAGCGCTGGGAACGTCAGTTCGGCGCCGTATCCCCAGCCTTCACCGCCAGCGGCCGGACGTCCTCGACCAGATGCACCAGCACCCGCCCGGGCTCTTCGGCATAGAGCATGTGGGCCGAGTTCTCGAACCACACGAAGCGCTTCTTTGGCGCATGCAGGCGCTGGAACCAGGCCTGCACCGGCTCGGACGGGGTGGTCTCGTCATAGCGGCCGGCGAAGATGAAGATCGGGCAGCCGGCCCGGGTCATGGGGTCGAAATCGACCTTGGCCAGGTCGGGCAACAGCTTCGGCAGGCTGAAGCCGCTGCCCTGGTCGATCGCCTTGAAATCCTGCTCGCTGTAGTCCGGCGAGATCCGCTCGGCGTTCTCCCAGTAGTCGAAGCTCGTCCGCCCGTGGGTCAGGCCGCCATAGCGGATCGACCACTTGCGCTCCGTCCCGATCTTCTCCGGCTCGATGGTCCCATCCGTGTCCGGATAAGGCGCGATGGCGGTTAGCTCCTGGATCGCCGCCTGGTCGCCGGCCTTCTTCGCCGCCGCCAGGGTGTGGGCGTAGCCGGCCTTCTCGCCTGCCTGCATGTTGATGATCTGGCCGACTCCGACATAGGCGTACAGCCAGTCCGGCCGGCGCTCGGCCAGGCTCAGCCCCACCACCGTGCCCCAGGAATGGCCCATCACGAAGATCTTCCGCCGGTGATAGGTCCTACGCAGATAGGCGGTCAGCTCCTCGGCGTCCTGGACGATCCGCGCCTTGCTGAGCGTCGGGGCGACCTTGGCCGGATCGTTCAGCTCATAGGTCTTGCCCGACCCGCGCTGGTCCCACTCGACCACAGTGAAATAGTCGGTCCACGGCGCCTCGAACAGATAGCGGTTGGCCAGTTCAGGCGAGGCCGGGCCGCCGTGGATCACCAGAAGGATCGGGTTGCGCCGGTCGCGGCCGCGCACGGTGATCCACTGCTGGACGCCGCCGATCTCCACAGCCCGGGCCTCGTCTATGCCGTTGGCCGAGGTGATCCGGCCCACCTCGGCCAACACCGCATGCGGGTCTGGAGTCGCCGCCATGGAACCGCCCGCCGCCGCCAGGATCGCGGCCATAGAAATCATCGAAACCAAACGCTGCATGTCAGCCCCTGCAAATCACTCTGGGGGCGACGCTAGGCCAGCAGCCGAGCTCGGCGCACGTTAAAAGGGGCTCATGTTGAGGCGCGCGCTTCGCCCCTTGCCAAAACCCCCGGTCGCGCGAAAGTCGGCTTGAGGAAGCGGCGAGGGAGCGACAGCCATGGGCGCGTTGAGGGTCGGGCGGCGGGGCCTTCTGGCCGGGGCGGGGGCCTGGATCGCCGCGCCCGCGCTGGCCGACACGGCCAAGCCGCAGGTGACGCTGAAGACCAGCCACGGGACCATCGTCGTCGAGCTGGAGAGCGAAAAGGCGCCCCTCACCAGCGCCAACTTCCTGCGCTACGCCGCGGCGGGCAATCACGACGGGGCCAATTTCTTCCGCGCCTCGCGCACCGAGGGCGCGCCCGACACCGGCCTGATCGAGGGGCGGCTTTCGACCAACACCGCCAAGCTGTTCCCGCCGATCAAGCACGAGAGCACGACCCTGACCGGGCTCAAACACGTCGATGGGACCCTGTCCATGGCCCGCGGCGCCCTGAACACCGCCCGGGTCGACTTCTTCATCTGCATCGGCCCGTCGTCGTTCTTGGACGCCGACCCCAGCGCCCCCGGCGACAACCAGGGCTACGCCGCCTTCGGCCAGGTGACCCAGGGCATGGACGTGGTCAAGGCGATCCTGGCCCTGCCGACCCCCGGCAAGGCCAAGAACCCCGCCATGGCCGGCCAGATCCTCGACCCGCCGATCCCGATCAGCATAAAGAAGGGGTGAAGGGGCGAGCGCCTAATCGAGGGTCAGGGGGCGGTCTCGGACTTCTATGTAGGGGTTCCGGCGTCCTTTAGGCCGCCAGTCCCCTTCCACGAGGACGACCCTTGTCTTGCTGGTGACGCAAAAATTGCGCGCGATCGTAACGTGCCTTCCTTTGACAGAAAGGCTGTCGCAAGGCGCAAGACGAGCGGTAATCGACTTTGACATGCCAAATTGCTGCTCCGCCTCGGTTCTACCCGTGACATCACCTTCCCAAAGCGTCGAGCTGTTCAGGCGAATCACAATGTGATCTTCGCCGAAGTCCATGAGCGCGATCGGTATATTGTAGCTTGCTTCCTGTTCCGCAGGAGCGGCCCCCAGGGCTGGCTGGGACACGACCGCCCAGCTACCCAAGAGGACCATGCAGATCAAAGACCTGGCAAACTTGGTCATGAGGCTCGCCCGCAAAGTGGGGGCAATGATCTACATCGCACCCGCCGGCTTGACCTCCATCTTCCAGGCCTTGCCGTCCAGCAGGTAGGTCTGGGCGGCGGCCTGCACGTCGGCGGCGGAGACGCGTGACAGCTGCGCTTCTGACGTGCGGATCGCGGCCAGCTTGCGCGGGTCGGACTGGGCGCCAGCGAGGGCGGTCAGCCAGTATTCGTTGGTCTGACGGCGTTTCAGCAGCGATTCCACCGCCGGTCCCTTGGCCCGGTCCAATTCGTCGGCGCTGACCGGCTTGGTCCTCAGGTCCGCTGCGATCGCGTCCACGTCCTTGAAGAAGCCGTCCAGCTTGGCCGGCGGAATTTCCACCCGCACCGACAGGTAGCCGTAGTGCGGGAAGACATCCGAAACGCTCGAGCCCGCCGATGGAGAATAGGTGGCGCCTTCGGCCCGGCGCAGCTGGTCGGTGACGCGCAGCTGCATCACCTCGCCCAGGATGCTGAGCGTGCGGGCGCGCTGGGTGTCGCTCAGGAAATCGTCGGTCGGCCAGGCGATGAAGCCGATCGCCTGGTCGGCCCGGCCCTTGTGGGTGCGCACCAGCGGCTTGGCGTCCGCCGCCGGGAAGCTGACCGGGGCCGGGTTCGGCGCGGTCAGGTCGGCCCGCTGGGGCAGGGCGCCGAAGGTCGAGGCCACGGCGGCGATCGCCTTGTCGACGGTGATGTCGCCTACCACCACGATCTCGATCGGGCCGCTGGACAAGGGCTGGGCCAGAAGGTCGTGCAGCTCCTTGGGCGTCTCGGCGGAGATGGCGGCGGCGTCGGGGAAGCCCCAGCGCTTGTCGCCGCCATGCAGCAGGCCGCCGAGGTCGCGGTTCAGCACCCCGGCCGGCGTGGCCGACAGCTGGTCCAGTATGGTCGGCGCCGCGCTCTTCATTCGCTGGAAGGCCTCCGGCCGCCAGCCCGGATCGGCGACATGGGCGGCCAAGAGCTGCAGCTGGACGTCCAGGTCCTCGGGCCGCGTGGCCCCGGCCTCGACAAAGGCGCTGTCGCTGATGGCGAAGTTGCGCCCGACGATGCGCGAGCGCAGGGCCTGGTCGACATCCTCGGCGGTCAGCTTGCCCAGGCCGCCTTCGGGAAAGGCGCTGGCCGCGGCCCAGGCCGGCGTGGTGCGGTCGGACGGCAGGTCCAGCAGGCCATGGCCGATCCGCGCCTGCACCAGGATCTGGTCGGTGCGGAACTTGGTCGGCTTGACCGTCAGGCGCACGCCGTTCTTGAAGCGCACGAACACCGTGTCCAGGTCGGCGACCTCGGTCTGCTCGGCCACTTCGCCGACGGGGCCGAAGCTATAATAGGGCCAGGTCAGGTCGGCCTGCAGCACCGGCGCGCTCACCGGCCCCTTTTCGGCCGCCGTCAGGGCGTCGGCCAGTTCCTTCTGGTCCCCGTCCTTGGCCTCGGTCACGCTGGTCAGCACCAGGGGGCCGTCGCCGCCAAAGGCCTTGGCCATGGCCGCGCTGACCTCCGCCGGGGTGATGGTCTTCACCGCCGCCTCGAACAGGGCCAAGTCCTCGGCCGGGCTGGTCTCGACCTCGGGCGAGTTCAGGGTGGCGACGATGTCGTCGGCGATCGAGGGGGTGGTGCGGGTCTTGGCGCCCTCGGCAGACGCTTTCAGGACCGCGCGCTGGCCGTCGATCTCGGCCGCCAGCTCGCTTTGGGAGACGCCGAACTTCACCAGCCGCCGCTGCTCGGCGACCATGGAGTCCAGGGCGGCCTTCCATTCGCCCGGCCGGGCGGCGGCGCGGATCGAGGTGACCTTGGCCGAGTGATAGAGCTCCGAACGTTCCGCGCCCGCGCCGACAAAAGGCGGGTTCTCCGAGCGCACCAGCCGGTCCAGCCGGCGGTTCAGCACCGCCAGGCCCAGGCTGTCCACCAGGTCGCGGCGACGGCGCGCGGCGCTGTCCAGGCTCGGATCGACCGGCGCGGTCCAGGCCAGCTGCACCAGGGGCGTGGCGCCGGGCAGGGCGACCAGTTTCGTTTCCGGCCCGCGCTTTTCCGGCGCGCCCAGGTTCGGACGGGTCCCGGCCGGGCCGACGCCCCGCCAGTCGCCGAACTTGGCCTTGATCTGGGCTTCCATGGCGTCGGCGTCGAAGTCGCCGACCGCCACCACCACTGCGTTCTCCGGGCGGTACCAGCGGCGGTAATAGTCGGCCAGAAGGTTGTGGGTCGCGGCCTTGATCGCCTCGACCTTGCCGATCGGGAAGCGGTCCGCCACCAACTGGCCCTTCAGCGTCTGGCCGAAGCTCTCCTTCAGCAGGCGATAGCCGGGGGTGTCGCGCAGCCGCTCCTCGGACAGCACCACGCCCTTTTCATTGTCCATCACCCCCTGGTCCAGGGTCAGCTCGCCACCGATCTCGCGCAGCAGCATCAGGCTGGTGTCGACCGTGTCGGCGTCCGACTTGGGCAGGTCCAGCTTGTAGACCGTCTCTTCCTGCGAGGTGTAGGCGTTGGTGTCGGCGCCGAAGGCCAGGCCGTGCCGCTCCAGGATCTTGATCATCTCGCCGGCCGGCACGTGGGTCGAGCCGTTGAAGGCCATGTGCTCCAGAAGGTGCGCCAGGCCCTGCTGCTGGTCGTTCTCCTCCAGCGAGCCGGCGCCGATGCGCAGGCGCAGCGAGGATTGCCCGCCCGGCGTGGCGTTCTTCATCACCACGTAGCGCAGGCCGTTGGGCAGGGTCCCGAAACGCATGTCCGGGTCTGGCGGCAGGCCGGCATAGGTCTGGGCCCACACATTGTCGGGCGCGGCGCCGCGGAGGGCCTTGGCCGCAGGAACGGCGCCCTTCGCGCCGCGTTTGGCGAACAGGTGATGCGATCCGGCGGGCCGTTCCGCGCCGGCGCTGGCGTTCGCCTGGGCCGGCGGCGGCTTGTGATGGAAGGTGCCGCAGGCCGAGAGGGCCAGGGCGCAGCTCGCCAGAAGGGCGGCGCGCGAGGGTCGGATCATGAAGGGAACCTGGGTCCGTATGGATACTGGGGCGGTGACGTTGTTCACGCCCTTAAGGCGCGGACAAGGCCAAATCTAGGCCGAGGCGACAGCGCGTCGATCGGGCGCGGGCCGCAGTACAGGCCAAGCTCGGAGCGGGTTGAGGAAAAGTGCGAAGCGGTTTTCCGCACGCAACCCGCTCCCACTTATCGGTGTCGATCATGTCGAATTCGACATGATCTAGTGGCTTGGCTTGCTGACATAGAAGGTGGCGTTGTTGCCCACCGCCGTGGCGGTTCCCGTCACCGAGCGGTTCGAGGCGGCGACGTCGATCTGGCTGGTCGCGCTCAGGGCCACGCTGTTGGTCTGGCTGTTGGTCACCGCCAGGGTCCCGTTGCAGTCCGAGCAGGCGAAGCCGGTCACCGCATTGCCCATCACCGTGGCGCTGGAATAGGCGTCGTAGCCGTTGGCGCCGCTGTAGCTGGCGACTGCCGAGGCGCCGTTTCCGGTGTTGTTCTGGGTGCTGGTCAGGCTCAGGCTCGGCCCGTAGTTGCCGACCAGGGCCGAATTGCCGACCGCATAGGCGTCGGCCTCCCCCGAGCCGAACTCGTAGCCCGAGACCTGGGCCTGGGCCTGCACATAGCCGGTGTTCGACTGGGTTTCGACCACGCTCAGCCCGCCATTGGTGTTGCTGACCGAGGTGTTGTTGCCGGTGGCGGTCGCCGCCCCGGTGATCGACTGGCCATTGCCCAGATAGGCGTCCTGCTCGGCGGTCGACCCGCCCGAAGCGGTCTGGCTCAAGGTCAGGGTCTGGCTGGCGTTTCCCGTACCGGTCCCGGTGATGTTGTTGGAGACCGAGGTCGCACTCGAGACCGCCGCGCCAGGCGTGTACATCAGGCTGACGCCGCCGGTGGCCATGGTCGCCCCGGCGTTGGCCTGGTTCACGCTCATGGTCGCGCTGGTGTCGCTGACCGCGATCCCCTGGCTGTTGCCGATCGCCTGCACGCTGGCCGAGATTGCGCCGGTCTGGGCGTTGGTGGCGTTGATCACGTTCAGGCCGGTGACCGAGCCGCCCGCGCCGATCGTCTGCGTGACGGTCCCCGTCAGGGCGCCGCCGCCATAGCTGCCCACATCGCCGGTATTGCCGGTGGCTGCGGTCGCGATCGAGGTCTGGGCCCCGGCGTTGGTGGTCACGTTCAGGGTCGTGGTGGCGCTGACCGGGGCTGTCAGGCTCTGGCTGGACTGCACCGCCAGGCTGCCGGTCTCGACCGCGCCGGAGACGGCGTTGCCGGTGGCCGTGGTCGTGCCGACCGTGGAATTCGAGACGTCGACGACGTTCAGCGTCTGGCCGGAAACGACTGCACCGGACTGAGCCTGGACATTGTCCAGCGTGCTCTGGCTAGTAGCGACTCCGCTCAGCGGGGGCAGCATCGGAATCATGAGCGTGATCCCAGCGACGAGGATCTTCGCGGGTCTGCGCATTGTTCTGGTCCAGGTTGTTGTAGGCCGGGATATAGCCGCCGGTGACGCCGGTGGTCCGCCCTTCCAGGGGATCGCCGTTCTGCAGGCAGACCTCGGGGCCGGGGGCGCCGTAGAGGTTGGACATCATCTCCAGCACCGCCCGCTCGATCACCGAGCGCACGCCCAGCTGGATCGGCTCCAGGGCGCCTTCGCCGGCCGAGACGTTGTAGACATTGCCGCCCAGCACGTCGAACACGCCCACGCCCACCTGGCGGCCGATGATCTGCTTCTGATAGCTGATCACGTCCACCACCTGCAGGGTGCGGGTGTCGACCAGTCTGAGATCCAGGCCGATGTTCATCACGAACAGCTGGCCGGTCAGCTCGGCCTTGATGCCGGTGGTCGTCACCCGCCCGCCCTGGGCGTCCAGGCCGGAAGAGCGGATATTGAAGTTCAGCTCGGTGATCCCGCCCACGAGGTAATAGTCGGAGCCCGGCACCTGACCGGCCATGATCCGGCGATAGTCGTTCGGCCCGGTTGGCGCGCCCGGCGGCGGCTGGGCCGCGTCGGTGATCAGCTTGTTGTTGGCGTATTTCAGCTCCAGCTCGGAGACGCTGGTGTCGTAGCGCTCGACGAGGTTGGCGCCCGACTTGGCCAGGGCCGAGATGGCCATCAGCGAGGCGCCCTGGGTCAGCTTGCGACCCGAACCGTCGCTCTCTTCCTTGCCGGTGTAGTCGCTGATCCGCCCGACCGCGATGCGCGGCGAATTCCTGTGGTTGGCCCGGGCGTATTGGCCCAGGCAAACCAGGGCGGCGGAATAGGGGGTCGGGTTGGAGGTCACCGGCGCGTCGCCGATCGGCGCGGCATAGCGCCCGCCCGGGCCGGCCACCGGCGAGACGCAGGCCGAAAGCCCCATGGCGCAGGCGGTGACGACCGCCGGCAGCTTGGCCCGGCTCAGCAGCGACAAACGGAAAGGAGCGGCGGACATGGCGGTCACGGGTTTCCGTTGGCCGAGGTCGTCGCGGTGACGTTCCCGGTATTGGTCTGGGTCGAATTGACGACCACGGTGTTGTTGTTCCCCTGCACGACCACGTTCAGGTTGTTGCCGATGGCCGAGGCGGACGCTGAGGCCGACGCCGATCCGCCGACCCCGGCGAAGGCCGTCGCCGCGCCGCCGGCATTGGAGAACGCGCTGGACGAGGACCCGCCCTGGATCAGGCCGTTGACCACGACCAGGTTGCCGTTGGCGTCGGCCATGCTGGGATCGACGGCGCGGTTCTCCGAACCGGTGGTGCGGTTCCAGCCGGCGTTGAAGGTCGCGGAATTGGTCGACATGGTCTGGGCCAGCCCGGCCGACGGCGCGGCCAGGGCGATCAACGCCAGGACGGCGCGCCCGATGTCCAAGGTCGCCATTCGAATCCTCGCTCCCACTTCCAGGCCGGCCGCCGTTCGCCTAGATCGTCTGCAAATGCGTAAATCCCGCCTCAGCCTTAACGTTGAAGGTGTCGCGATTTGGTTAAGCGGTGTTGGAAGTCGGCGATTCGCAGCGCCTAAGGTTGTGGGCCGTCGCGCGATGCGACGCCCAGGATGCGATGCTCAGGGAGGATGGATTGACCAGTGAAGCCAGAGAGCCGGTGTTTCAGGCCCCCTGGCCGGTCCTCGCCCTGATCGGCGCAATTCTTGTCGCCTATTTCGCCCAGGCGCATCTCGTCCCGGCCGGATGGGTCGAGGGCCACGTGCTAAGCGCCCAGGCCGTGCGGGCGGGCCGGTACGAGGTGCTGTTCACCTCGCTGTTCCTGCATGGCGGCTGGGCCCACGCCCTGGTCAATGCGGGCTTTGGCCTGGCCTTCGCCAGCCCGGTCGCGCGCCGTATGGGCGTCGATCTCAAGGGCGTCGCCGGCTTCTTCGCCTTCTATCTTCTGTGCGGCGCCATTTCCGGGCTCGCCTTCGTCGCAGCGCACTGGAACGATGAGGCGGCGGCCGTCGGCGCTTCCGGCGCCTTCGCCGGCTTTATGGGCGCGACCTCGCGGCTGATGAGCGGCGGGTGGGATCTGGCGCCGTTCCGCAGCCGGCCGGTGGTGTCCATGGCGCTGTCCTGGATCATCATCAACGTCATCTTCGGCCTGGTTTTCGTCGGCTGGGCGCCGGGATCGGGCGGGGCGCCCATGGCCTGGGAAGCCCATCTCGGCGGGTACTTCGCCGGCCTTCTTCTGCTCGGGCCGATGCTCCGCCTGATGGGCCGGAACTGATCACGGCATAGGGAATTGCCAATACAGCGGTTCTGAGGGAGGCTTCCCGTCCAACGGCAAAGGTGGGAGGAACGCCAGTGCTGGTATCCCAGATCTTGAAGGACAAGGGCGACCTTGTCTTCACCGCGTCGCCAGACGAAACCATGGCCGCCGCGGCCGCGCTGCTGCATTC